>JBNAVG010000011.1:16496-19430 GCA_049700355.1 Candidatus Micrarchaeales archaeon
AAAAATAAAAATCAATAGATTATAATAGCTGGTTTCATTGGTAATGCTTGTTTTGCCTTTTCTTCTTTTGATTTTTCCTCTTCCTCAACCTCAACGCTCAATGAAGTTTTCTTTTCAATATAATCTTTTGCATCCATGAATGCTTCAAATTCTTCGTTACTTTTCAAAGTTTCTTTCAAAGGAAACATCTTTATGATTTTTAAAGCTATTTCTTTTTCATTTTCTTTTAAAGATTTTGCAAATTCATAAGCTTCAGAAACACTCTTGCAATTTCTTATTTTTTCATAAACTTTTCTTTTTTCTTCAGAAGCTACTACTATTTTAGCTTTCTTTGCCCCTACTCCTTTCCTTTGCAATATCTTTACTATACTCTTAATATCTTCTATTGTTTTATCAACCAAATCCTCGCTCTCTTCAACACTCTTGTTTATTAATTCTTTATTCTCTTTTGGAAAGCTTTGATTTTCTATTAGATCATTATGCCCAAGCATATTCCAAAGCTCTTCACAAGTAAATGGTAATAATGGTTCGAGCATTAAAACAATCTTTTCTATGAATTCATTAACAACCAATGGGTTTTTTCCTTTTCTTTCAAAATAATGCTCAAGCTCATTTATTGAATCATAAAAGCAAATTTTAGCAACTTCCCTAAGCTCAAGCTTTTCATAAGCTTCTTTTACTTTTTCTATCTTTGAGTTTAGCTTAGAGTATAGCCAATAGTCTATTCTCCTTAGCTCCAATTTTTCTTCCTCCTTCTCCTTCTTCTCCTTAAAATCTTTCAATACTTTTTCTATAAAGTTTATTCTTTCTACTACTCCTTTTGCAACATTAGTGTTAAAATCGCTATCTCCAAAAAGTTCACCATTTGTAGTAACTGAAAACCTAACAACATCAGCTCCATACTCCTTTATAGCTTTTCTTAATGGTAGAATGTTTCCAAGGCTTTTGCTCATCTTTTCTCCTTCCATTAAAACAAAACCATTTGTTACTATTTGCTTTGGCCAAAACTCTTTTGGAAAAACTGCAACATGGTTGAATATGAACATCGTTAAATGGTTTGTTATTAAATCTGGGCCAGAATGCCTAGAATCTAGAGGATACCAGTAAAGAAAGCTTTCCCTCATTCTTTCAATATCATGAATTGGTATAGAAGTTTTTTCGCTTATTTCTTTAACGTTTCCCCTTCCTAAGAATACATAATCGAAGAATTCGTTGTTTAACTTCTCAGCATCATAATTTTTTAGAATATGAGAAATTGTATAGAATGCCATATAAATCGTTGAATCTGAAAGAGGTTCTATTATCTTGCTTCTATCCATTGGCAATCTTGTTCCAAAGCCTTCGGCTCTAGCACAAGCTCTTAAGCTTAGCCAATCTATTACATGCAAATAGTTTTCTCTAACCTTCTCAGGTAGTATTCTCATTCTCTTTAAGCATTCTTTTGCTTCTTTTTTCCATTCTTCATCACCATAGTTTATAAACCATTGGTCGCTAACAACCTTTACCTTTATTTCTGTTCCACACCTACAAAATATTGGAGCATTTGCTAAAACAAAAACTTTTAAAGCAAGATTCTTTGAATAAAGCTCTTCTTTTATTTTTTCCCTAGCTTCCTCAGCTTTTAAGCCAATGTATTCTTCTCCACCAGCAACCATTTTAGCATTCCTTGCCTCTTCTCGATAAAGAATTTGCTTAGCCTTTTCTAAATCTTTTTCTATTTTTAGAATTTCTTCACTTGGTATTCCTTTTAGCTCATATCTTTTTCCTTCTAGCTTTATCTCTTTCGTTTCGAGCACTTTTCTTATTTCTTTTTTTAGCTTTAGCTTTTTGAAATAGATAAAATCATAAACATCGTGAGCTGGTACACTCATTACTACTCCAGTACCATATTTTGCATCTACAAAATCTGCTCCTTCAACGCTTATTTCTTCTTTTGTTAAAGGGTTTATACAAGTTTTCTTTAAGATTTCTTTTGCATCCACTTCTTCTATCTCTTCTATATTAAATTGTTCATTTAGATACCATATCGCTTTCTTTGCAATATAATAAATTTCACCGTTTATTTTGACTTTCTCATATTTTTCTTTTTCATTTATCCAAAGGTTTGTTACACCAAATATCGTTTCTGGTCTAAAGGTCATACATGGGAAATAAGCATCTTCATCCTTTACCTTAAATTTTATAGCTACTGCTTCAGCAATCTCTGGGTCAACATCATGCTTTGTATCATGAGCCCCAACTGGATTTTTTTCATTTTCGCACCAAGCAACAGGATGTTTTCCTTTTACTAAATAGCCTTTTTCCTGAAGCTTACTAAATTGCCATTCAACAAATTTATTAAAGTGCTTATCATAGGTTCTAAACTTCCTCCTCCAATCGATTGCAAAACCCATTTCACGCATTCCTTCTTCTATTTCTCTAGAAAAGAAATCAACCAAATAAGCAGCATCCCCCATTTTTTCTATTTCTTCTTTTGGTATTCCATAGATTTTTTCAAAAGTTTCTATTATTTCTTCTTCACCCCTTTTTATTCTCTTTGCCATAGCCAAGCTCGGGGTACCAGTAACATGAAAGCCCATAGGATAAAGAACATTATAACCAAGTAACCTTTTAAACCTAGCATAAACATCCGCTGTTCCAAAAGTTCTCGCATGGCCTATATGCTGAGGAGAATTTGGATAAGGAAAAGCTGCAGTAATAAAAAACTTTGGTTTATTATTAGGTTCTACTTCAAATATTTTTTCTTTTTCCCAAACATCCCTCCATTTTTTTTCAACATTTTTAAAATCCATGCTTTTTTAAACTGAATACAAATTAATAAATTTTTCTACAAAACAACATAACAATAAAACAAAAAAGAAAATTCACAAATAGCAAACAAAAATTCAACAATTGTCTAATTTTAAAAAAGTTAATATAAACAAAAGTTAATAT
>JBNAVG010000012.1:0-9479 GCA_049700355.1 Candidatus Micrarchaeales archaeon
TAGATGAGATAACTTTTCCCACAGAATGGTTTAGAACGATAAAATATTACATAGACGTTGGAGAATTTAGAAAGGATGTTTTGATACTTACTGGTTCTTTGAGCATGTACCTAAAGAAGGAGGTTGAGCTTTTTCCCGGCAGAAGAGGGTTTGGTAAAGATTTTATTATGCTTCCATTATCTTTTAGAGAATTTATTAAAGTTTTTTCTCCAAAACTTTATGAAAAATTACCTAAAATTGAAAAACTTGAAAAGGATGAAATATTTAATAAAGCTTATGAAGCTTTGCCATTTTTTGATGGAATAAAAAAACTTTTTGAGAAATATATCTCAATAGGAGGATTTCCACTTGCTGTTAAAAATGAAAGCATAACTGAAATAACAAAAGAAAGCTATTGGAATTGGATAAAAATAGATATAGCAAAGATTAATAGAAACGAAGAAACTTTAAAGAGAATTGCTAAAGCAATCATTGAGAAAATACCCTCCCCCATAAGCTTAAACAGTATAGCAAAAGAATTTGAAATAGCTTCCCACAAGACTGTTTTTGAATATTTAGATGCGATGGAAAAGCTTTATATTATAAAGGTACTTTATTATCTAGATTTGGAAAAAAACATAGCAAGCTTTAAGAAAAATAGGAAAGTTTGTTTTATGGACCCTTTTTTCTTTTATTTATTTGCTGATATCTGTTTTACCAAAATACCTGAAAAGAGTATAATTTTAGAAAATATAGTTGCTTCCCACTTATCTAGGAAGTACAATACTTTTTATTGGAAAAATGGTCGAGAAATAGATGTTATTGTAAAAGATAAAGGGTTGAGTGGGTTTGAGATAAAACAAAAAGAAAAAGGTGATTATTCAAAAATAAAAATTGGAAAGATGAAAGAAGTTTTTTGTCTTACTGAAGAAGAAATAAGCAAAGAAAGAAACATTCTACCAATTTCTTTATTTCTTAGTTTGCTTTAATGGTTTTTGGAGAATTTGTGTGATATAAAATAAAATTTTAAATCTATTTACTAAATAAAATTGTGGGGGTATGGAATTTATCGCAACAGCAGAGGCAACACCAAATATAGCAATAATAAAGTTTTGGGGAGCAAGGGATGAAAAGTTAATACTTCCTATGCAAGGAAGTATCTCAGTAACTCTTGATGAAAAATTGAAGACTAGGACGAGTGTTTTGTTTTCACGAAGGTTTAAAAAAGATACTCTTATAATAAATGGAGTAGAGCAAAAAGGAAAAGAAGTTGAAGAAAGGTTAAGGCTTTTAGATGTACTTCGTAAAAAGGCAAATACGGATTTAAAAGCAAAAATAGTCTCTGTGAATACTTTTCCAACAAAAGCAGGCCTCGCTTCTTCAGCTTCTGGTATAGCAGCTTTAGTAGTTGCTGCAGCTTCAGCATTAAAATTAAAACTAAACGAAAAGGAGCTTTCTAAGATTGCTAGGCTTGGTTCGGGTTCTGCTTCCAGGTCTGTTATTGGTGGGTTTGTAGAGTGGAAAAGGGGAAAGAAAGAGGATGGAAGCGATTCATACGCTACGCAAATCGTAGATTCCTCTTATTGGCCAGAGTTTCGTGATGTAATTGCTGTTGTAGAAACAAAAGAAAAAAAGATTAGTTCAAGAGCTGGTATGAGGCGAACTGTTGCCACGAGCATTCTTTACCCAGCGAGGATAAAGTATTTACCAAAAATTATCAAGGAAACAAAAAAAGCAATACTCTCTAAGGATCATCAAAAGCTTTTTGAAATAGCTATGCGAGAAAGCAACAACATGCACGCAACTATTCTAGATACTTGGCCACCGATTTTTTACTTAAACAATACTTCGATAGATATTATAAACAAAATCCATGAATTAAACGAAAGTAGTGGTGAAATAATAGCCGCTTATTCTTTTGATGCCGGTCCAAACGCTAATATATTTACTCTTAAAAAATATGTCAACAGAGTTAAAAAAGCCTTGAAAGAAGTCAAAGGGATAAAATATTTTATTGAATGTGAAGTAGGCAAAGGACCAAAATTAATCCTTGATAAAAAAGAGTATCTAATCGATGAAAATGGAAAACCTAAAAAATATTATATAAACGATAAAAATCAGATAATAGTTAGAGAATAAATGCAACTTTTAGCTGTTTAGTTATTCAATTTTAGAAATGCTAAATCCTTTTTGTCATTTTAATAGACAAAAGTTAAGGAGGAAAGAAAGCATCATTCCTTTTCTTTATGATAAAAAATTTTTTTAACTATTTCAACTAATGTTAAATATAAAGTTACCATAACAAAGATTACTAAGTAGAGGTGAAGAGATAGAGGAGTAAATTTAACTACATAAGCAAAAGGTAGAGAAGGTAATAATATCCCAATCAGTGAGATTGCTAAATTGTTTAGCGTTAACAATTTATTTGGTTTACTCTTTAAAAAAGGAAGGGTAGTTCTAAGAGAAAATATAACCAATGTTTGGGTTAAAATAGACTCCACAAACCAAGCTGTCTGAAAAGTATTTTCAGGGGCCATAAAAACCTTTAATAAAATTATAAACATTAGTATATCGAAGATGGAGCTAATCGGACCAAAAACAATCAAGAACTTCTTGAGTGGTTCGACCTCCAACTTTTTTGGTTTTTCGATTTCTTTTTCATCCACATTATCTAATGGTAAAGTTAACTGGGAAAGGTCGTATAAAAAATTATTTAAAAGAATTTGGATGGGGAGCATAGGGAGGAATGGAAGGAATAAAGAGCCGAATGAAACACTGAGCATGTTTCCGAAATTTGAACTAACATTCATTTTTATATATTTTTTAGTATTGCTAACTGTTTTTCTCCCTTCTATTACTCCATCGATTAAGATTTTTAAATCATCCTGTGTTAAGATTATATCCGCAGATTCTTTTGCGACATCTACTCCATTACTTACCGATATTCCAACATCAGCAGTTTTTATCGATGAGGCATCATTAATACCATCGCCAAGAAAACCAACAACATGTTTTTTTCTTAAAGCATTTACTATTCTGTTCTTTTGGGAGGGAGTAACTTTCACAAAAACATTGTTCTTTTCAACTACCCTTTCCAACGCTCTATCCTCCATCTTTTCTATATCCTTCCCATTAACGATCCCTTTTATCTTGAAACCCAATTCTTCGCAAACTTTTTTCGTTACAAAAGCATCATCACCAGTTAATATTTTTATTTCT
Organism: Candidatus Micrarchaeales archaeon; assembly: GCA_049700355.1. Classification (GTDB taxonomy): domain Archaea; phylum Micrarchaeota; class Micrarchaeia; order Micrarchaeales; family JBNAVG01; genus JBNAVG01. The sequence continues at coordinate 3,199 of JBNAVG010000012.1, forward strand.
ATATTATACTTTTTTACAAGTTGCAGGGCGTCTTTAGCACTTTCTTTTGGGGGGTCAAAAAATGTTATAAAACCTAAGAATATCATATTATTCTCATCCTCTTTTGTATAACTTTCCTTCTTTTCTATGTCCTTTAAGCAAACACCCAAAACTCTAAAACCTTGTGAAGATAATTTCTTTGCAACCTTTTCCATTTTTTTCAGAGTTTCATCTTTTATTTCTAAGATTTCCCCACCTATTTTTACTTTTGAGCATATCTCGAATATTTCTTCATAAGCTCCTTTTGTTATAAGCAATGTTTTCCCATTTTTTTCTGCGATGACTGATGTCCTTCTTCTAATGTGGTCGAATGGAATTTCGTCTATTTTTTTCCACTCAACTTCTATTTTCTTATGGTTTAAAACAGCTTCGTCCAAAGGGTTTTTTATTCCACTTTGAAAATAACTATTTATGTATGAATATTCAAATATTTCTTCTCTTTCTTTTTCTTCACAATCTATATACTTAATCAAAGTTATTTTGTTTTGTGTAAGAGTACCAGTTTTGTCTATGCAAAGAACATCCATACTTCCAAAATTATAGATCGATGTGAGCTTTTTTACTATGGCACCTTTCTTATTCATTTTTATCGCTCCAGAAGAGAGGGTTAATGTCGAGATAAGGGGTAAAAGCCCAGGTGTCAAACCAACTGCCAATGCTACAGAAAAAAGCAAGGATTCAAGAATATCTCTCTTGAACAAAGAATTAATAAAAAACACAAAAATTACAAGGAGAAAAGTTATTTGAAGGAGCATATACCCAAAATTTTTTAGATTTCTTTCATATTCAGTTTCATAAGAAACCTGAGTTTCTTTAATAATTTTTCCATATTCCGTTCTTTCGCCGGTTTGTAAAACAATGCAACTCGCATTACCGCTTATAACGGAACTCCCCATGTATAGGAAGTTTTTACCCGCTTCATGTGTTTTCTCTACAGGGTAGGCTTCCCCAGTTATCGTTGATTCGTCAACAAAAAGGTCCTTTGCATAAATAATTCTGCAATCAGCAGGGACTATATCACCGGGAAATAGGAAGATTATATCCCCAGGAACTATTTCTTTTACTTTAATTTCTCTTTTTTCACCATCTCTTAATACGCTTGATGTGATGCTTACCTTTTCTTTCAGCATTTCAGCGGCTTTGTTTGCTTTTTCTTCTTGGATAAAATCGAGGCTTGAGCTCAAAAGGATTATTAAAAAGATTATCACGGAGTTAGTTTTTTCACCAAGGAAGAAAGAAAGGAGAGCAGCAAAAATTAATATTAATATTATTGGATTTAGAAAAAGGAGCAAGAATTTTTTGATCGCCGATATTTTTTTCTTTTTTATTTCATTGTATCCAAAAACCTTAAGCCTTCTTTCAGCCTCTTCTTGAGTTAATCCCCTTTCACTACTTTCCAAACTTTTGTAAACGCTTTCTATAGGAACAAGAAGTAAATCTTCAGAAATCATTTTATTTTTTCACTATTTTTATTAAAATTTTATTCGCTGAATTAATCAAAATTGGAACGATAAAATTATTTAAGCCAGATTTTTTAATATTCTAATGCTAAAAATCGGGCATCGCGGTGCTCGTGGAGTTGTTGCTGAGAATACGATAAAAAGCTTTGAAGAAGCTATAAAAGAAGGAGTTAATGCTGTTGAGCTTGATGTTAGAGAAACAAAGGATAAAAAACTAGTAGTTTTCCATGATGAAAAAGTTGATAAGTTAACCAACGCAAAAGGTTATGTGAGAGATTTTACTCTAGAAGAAATAAAAAAATTAAGGGTTAATGGAGTAGGGGAAATACCAACCCTTGAAGAAGCATTGGATTTTCTAAAAAATAAAAAAGTGAAAGTTCTTATTGAAATTAAGGAACCCGGAACGGAGCCCAAAGTTTTGGAAGAAATAAAGAAAAGGAAAATGGAGAAAAATTGTATAATAGTTTCTTTTTATAAAGAAGCGTTGGAAAAAGTTAAGCAAATAGATGAAAAAATTGAAACTGGTTTAATATTCGTAAAGGATAAAGAAGCTATTGAGAATGCGTTAAAGATTAAAGCAAACTACATTTTGCCTCTTTATCATTTTACTCACTCCTCAGATATCGAAAAAGCTCATAAAAATGGTTTAAAAGTTATCGTTTGGACGATAAACGATAAAGAAGAAGCAAAGAGATTTAAGGAGAAAGGGGTTGATGGAATAGCTACCGATTTTCCGGAAGTGCTAAAAGATTTGTGTTAAAACTCTTGCAGAATCTTTTTCAACTATTAATGTTGCTTCTGAATGAGCAATGTTTTTTCCAGAGACTTCTTCAAGCTCTGGATACTCTTGAAGTGCTCCATTCCTTGTAAGGTCAACTAATGAAGCAAGTACTCTAAACCTAGAAAGTATATTTATCCAGCGCTCTGCAAACGGAAAAGTTGAAAAGTTTTCTTTTATGTATTTCAATACCTCTTGGGAATCCCTAAACCTAAAGGAAGTATCTTGAACATAAGAGAATATCTCAACCTTCGAGCTTTCTTTTACCAAGCCAATGCCATCTGTTGCAAAAGGCTCAATTGCGATTACCATTCCTTCTTCAAGTTTTTGCTTATTTTTTTCTTCATAAACGTTTGGTATCTCGGGTGGAGCATGCACTATACCTTTTTGTAAACCATGACCAGTTAAGTTTCTTATAGGCTTTAAACCAAATTTTTTAATAGTTTCTTCTATTTCTTTGCTTATTTCTTTTACTTCAACATTAGCTTTTACCTTTGAAATCGCATTCTTTAATGCGAGTTCGCTCGCTTCTATTAGCTTTTGGTTTTCATTGGTTAGGTCTATTGTAAAAGAAGCATCTGTTGGATAACCATTTATCTCAACACCAAAATCTACGTTTATTAACTCTTTACCAATAATTTTTTCTTCGTTATACTCTGGTGTAGAATGTGCAGCTATGTAGTTTATGTTTAAGTTTAAAGGAAAAGCAGGTTTTGCATCTTTGTTTTTTTCTTTTATGAATTCTTCTACTCTTTTTGCTATTTCAAGCTTTTTTTCACCTTCTTTTATAATTTTTTTTGCATACTTTAAAGCTTCTTCCAATATTTTTCCAGCTTCTTCAAAGTTTTTTAAAGCTTCTTCACCTTCTTCATCCCCTTCCATTTTTCCACCAGCGTAATTTAAGCATGATTCGAAAGAGAAGATTATATATTTTTAGATATGTTTTTTATGGTAAAAATTTATTCTTTTTTATTTTTTCTTTTAGATACTCGCCAACAAAAGTCAATCTTGGTCCTTGCAAAGCATCCTGCTCAAGCTTTTTCTTTTCCTTTATCACAAGCTTTAATTCATTTACCCATTCTTTATATTGGTTTATCCATGGATAGTTTAGCATTTCCTGAGCTCTCTTTAAATCTATTTCGTTAGCCCTTATCGTAAGCTTTGAAAGGAAATCGTAGTCCTTTATATCACTCATTGTAACTCCAATAAACTTTGCTTCAGGAGTTGCAAGCTCTTTTGTTATATAAGCTAAGTTTATGCTACCTGTTTTTATAGTCCAATAAATGTACCATCCCCAAGCATCGCAATCTGTAAAAACATAAACTGGTAGCTTCATATCCGCAAGCTTTCTTATTAACCTTCTCGTTCCCCTTGAAGCCTGTCCTTTTGGAGTTATTAGTATACAATTCTCTTTCTTCCAAAAACCATCTTCGTTTAACCTTTGCCAAAGAGCATCCTTTTCAACAACTAAAACATATTTTGCTTTAACCTCAACAAAATTCATACCATTGTCAACATCGCTCGGTATTGCCCAACCGCTCCTTCCCTGTTTTGAACAATCTATCTCAACCTCTTCTTCACCAAATTTATCTATAACCTTTAAATTCCCAGCAACTACACCTTTTCTATCTGTCGTTAAGTTAAAATCTTCTCTTTTTACTCCAAGAGCAGCTTCCAAGTCCTCAACCAATGGGTTGCTTTCACTCTGCTCAGAAAAAAGCTCTTCTTCTATTTCTTCACCAAGCGTAAACTTAAGTTGGTAGAAAAGACCCCTAATGCTTGTATGCAAATTTTCATCCAAAAACTTCTTAAGCTTAGAAGCAACAGCAACTGTTTGCATAAACCTTTTTGAATGTGCTATGTTTAAGAAAACCCTTTGCTCTTTTTTATCACCAAGCTTTATTATCTTTTCCTTTTCGCTGTAGAAAACATTTCCTTTACTCCTTTGAAGAGTTTGAAAAGTTGGGGATTTTCCTTCTTCGATTTCCTTAAGCATTCTCTTTCCTAATTCCTCGAGCTTTTTCTTAGCTTCTTCTTGCATTCTATCACCTTCTGCTTACTTTTCTTTCTTCTTTTTTAGCTTGTTTAAGCTTTTGAATTAGAATTTCTTTTTCTTTACAATCTTTCAATGAGTTTTGTAAAACTTCAACTATATCACTAACTGCAATTATTTTTATTTTTTTCAATTTCTCCTTTGGAATGGAGATATCCTTTAAGTTCATTCTTGGTATTATAACTTTTTTTATTCCAGCGTCTATAGCAGCTTCAACCTTTTGGCTTATTCCACCAACTGGCAAAACCTTCCCACGTACAGAAAGAGATCCAGTCATAGCAACTTCTTGAGAAACTGGAATGTTATGCATTGCAGAGAGTACACTAACTGCAATGCTTATACTTGCAGAATCACCTTCAACACCTTCATAGGTTTGTAAGAATTGAACGTGTATATCATAAGCAGAAACATCCTTTCCGATATCTTTTTTTATTATTGCACTAACATTATCAACAGCTTCTTTAGCTATTTTTCCAAGCTTCCCAGTAGCTATTAGCTTACCTTCCGCTCTTGAGCTTGCTGGAGTAACTTCGCTTACTATTGGTAAAATTATTCCAGCAGATGGTAAATCACCAGCGCCGAATACAGCCAAACCATTAACAACTCCAATTTCATAGCCTTTTGTTTTAAAAACCTTGTATTGCTTTCTTATTTCTATTTCTTTCTCAGCTATTTGAGCTTCTAAGCTTTTAGCTATTTTCAAAGCTTCGAGCACATCTTCTTTCGTTACTATTTTTTTATTTTTCGTTATAGCTATATCTCCAGCAGCCCTTACTATACCACCGAGCTCCCTAAAGCGAATGCTCAAAGCATTTTTTCTATTTGCTCTTTTTCTAGCTTCTTGTATTATTAGATCACAAGCTTCTTTATCGAAATGAGGAATTTTTCCATCTTTCTTTACTTCTTGGGCTATAAATTGAATAATTTTTTCCCTATTCTTTTTTGTATCCGGCATTGTATCATTTAAGTAGATTTCATAACCATAACCTCTTATCCTTGACCTAAGTGCAGGGTGCATATTCTTTAAATCGAGAAGATTTCCAGCGGCTACCAAAACAAAATCACAAGGTACTGGCTCAGTTCTTACTATTGCTCCAGAGCTCATTTCACTTTGTCCAGTAATGGGATATTTCTTTTCTTGCATCGCAGTAAGCAATTCTTGTTGAGATTTAAAACTTAAACTTGAGACCTCATCTATAAATAAAACACCTTTATTTGCTTTATGTATTGCTCCAGCTTCAACTCTTAAATGAGCAGGAGTCCCTAATCCACCAGATTGCAAAGGATCGTGTCTAACATCACCAAGTAGTGCCCCAGCTTTAGCTCCGGTAGCATCTATAAAAGGAGCAGTTTTTCTTCCAGTATTATCTACTATTAATTTTGGAGAAGAGAAATCAAAAGTTTTCTTTGGTAAAGCAAAAACAACAGAAAAGCTTGAAGCAAAAATCATTAAACCAAGTATTACCGCAGCAAAAACAACAAGCTCATAACCTTTTATTAGACCAGTAAATGTTATCAAAAAAAGGATAAGCGCAATTCCAAGAAGGAGGAAAGTGACCTTCTCAATGGGTGATTTTATGTTTATTTCCTTATTCTTTTCCTCTTCTAAAATCTTTCTTCCTTGTCCGATTTGTTCAAAACCTTTCGGATAAGTTTTTACGACTCTTATTAAAGGAGTATTTTCATCATTTGGGTTTGGGTATACCAAAACATCTTCAAGCTCAGTTGGTGGCATAAGCTCTGCCATTGCTTGTGCAAGTAAACTCTTTCCGGTTCCCGGCGGCCCTATTATTAGTAAATTTCTCCTCTGCCTTGCTGCTTTTTTAACTATTTCTACCGCCTTGTCTTGTCCAATAACTTGATCTATAAGCTTTTCTGGAATTTTTATATCCGCTGTTGTCTTAAAATTCATTAATTTTTTTTCGAAAAGTAACTTATTAAATTTTTCTAA
>JBNAVG010000012.1:9579-16878 GCA_049700355.1 Candidatus Micrarchaeales archaeon
AAATATACTTTCTTTAATTGATTAAATAGAATGGTATAATGAAAAAACTTATTATTCCAGGAGAACTTTTATTTCCATTCGAACAAAAAGGAGAATTTTTCTATTGTGAAGAAGGGAAAACATATAGTTGTGTAGTAGGCATTTTTGATACAGATCGAAAAGTTTTGACTCCTCTAGAAAGTATTTATACTCCAAAACCAATGGACAAGGTTATTGGTATAGTAACAGAAGTAAGATTTGTTAACTATATTATAGATATAAATTCACCTTTTGAAGGAGTGGCATTTTCAAAATTTATTAGATTTGATCTAAATGTAGGCGATATAGTAGAAGCAACAGTGAAAAATATAGAAGGAAGTGTTGTAGTTTTACAAGATATAAAAAGATTAGTTGGTGGTAAGCTCGTGGAAATTAAACCAAGTAAAATTCCAAGAGTAATCGGAAAAAAAGGATCGATGCAAAAAGTAATCGAAGAAGCTACAAAAACAAAAATGGTTATTGGTTCAAATGGTAGGATTTGGATAAAGGGAGAGAATATAGCTAAAGCAACGAAGGCTATTAAAAAAATAGAAAAAGAAGCACATTCCTCAGGTCTTACAGAAAAGATAATTAATTTTCTTAAAGAGTGAAAAGATGAGTGAGATTCAATTAATAAAAAATGGAATAAGGCTCGATGGGAGAAAGCCAGAAGAACTAAGAAAAATAAAGATAATTGCTGGACCGATAAAAAATGCTAAGGGTTCCGCATATATAGAATGGGGGAATAATAAAATAATTGCTGCCGTTTATGGACCAAAAGAAGTGATACCGATGCATGAAGCAGACCCAACAAAAGCTATAATAAAATGTCGTTATTCTATGGCTCCTTTTTCTTCTAAAGAAGAGCATGGTAAATATGGGCAAAATAGGAGGAGTATAGAGATTTCAAAAGTTATAAAACATATTTTTGAAGAAATAGTATTTGTAGAGAAATTTCCTGGTAGTGAAATAGATATTTACATTGAAGTTCTTCAAGGAGATGGTGGAACAAGAGTTGCCTCTATAACAGCAGCAGGGGTAGCAATGGCTATAAGTGGCATACCAATGAGAGAAATACCAGTTGCAATAGGAATGGGGAAAATAAATGGTACTATTGTAGTTGATTTAAATAAAATTGAAGATAATTATTCTGATAGTGATGTTCCAATCGCGTTTAACAGAAAAAATGAATTTCTTTTATTACAGGCTGATGGTCTCCTTACAAAAGAGGAGTTTAACAAAATTTGTGAACTTGCAGTAAATACAAGCAAAGTTGTAAGAAAAGAGCAAATTGCTGCAATAAAAGAGTTTTATAAAATAATTGGTGAAAAAGATGGAAGCACTTGATCTGGCTAAAATTTCTTATGTAAAGGATCTGATTTCAAATTCTATAAGAGAAGATGATAGAGAAATGTTTGAATATAGAAAGATTTCAATAGTAAGAAATCCTCTCCAAAATGCAGAAGGGTCTGCAAGGGTTCAAATCGGTAATACTGATGTGCTTTGTGGAATAAAATTTGAAATTGGTGAGCCTTTTCCAGATAAACCAGATGAAGGTACCCTTTCGACAAATGTTTACCTCCTCCCTTTAGCTTCTGAAAGGTTTATTCCTTTTGCAGATGAAAATGATGAAGTGGAGATTAGTAGGGTTGTAGATAGGGGAATAAGAAGTGCGTATGCTGTTGATACTACAAAACTTTTTATAGAAGAAAGTATTGTGTGGAATGTTTATATAGATGTTTATGTTTTAAATTATGATGGTAATATAATTGATACAGCTTCTTTAGCAGCAATGCAGGCAATATTAGATACAAAGATTCCAAAATATGAAGATGGAGAAATAATTAGGGATGAATTTGTGGGGAAACTCCCAAGTAAAAGAGTAGCCGTTTCAACAACCTTTGGAAAGATAAATAAAAAAATTTTTATAGACCCCTCATTAAATGAAGAGCTTGCTCTTGACTCTAGAATTACAATCTCAACCACAAACGACCATTTAATATGCGCAATTCAAAAAGGATTAAAAGGAAGTTTTTCGATAAAAGAAGTAGAGTTTTTAATAGATAAAGCTTTCGAAAAAGGTGACGAGCTTAGAAAACTTTTGAAAGGTGATTAAATGGTTGATTTTAATGTTAGAAGTGGTGCAAAGCTAAGGGAACTCTATTATAAAACAAAAAAGAAAAAACAAACACTTTATAGATGCCCATTATGTGGTAAAAAGAAAGTTAAAAGGATAGCAGCTGGTATTTGGCAATGTAAAAATTGTAAAGTAAAGTTTGCTGGGGATGCAAACTCTTTTGAATTAGTGGCTGAGGTGTAAAAATGTATAAATGTATAAAATGTGGTAAAGAGATAAAAGAAGTTGGAAGGTTTGTAATGTGTCCATTTTGTCATAGTAGGATATTAGTAAAATCAAGACCACAAATTGCAAGAAAAGTTTCAACAGACTAAGTTTTTTATTTCTTTTTTACGAAAAAAATAAAATGTTTAAATTAAAGTATTGGAGGTTTGAGGATGCTCCACTTAAGGAGCTTTTAAAAAATCTATCAATCGCTGAGATTGCAAAAGTTTTTTTTGATAATGAAACACAGGCTTATAGATTTGCAAGAGCCCTATTATTGGTAAAACAAAAACAACAACTTAAATTAAAGGATTGTCCAAATGATTTACCAAAAGCAACCTGGAAAAGATATTTAGATTATGGAGTTTCTATTGGTATTCTAAAACATGAAAATCAAACTTATTCCTTTACTGATAGGTTCTTGGCTTCTTTTAAAAACTTTGCGTTTTATATTAAAGAATGGATAGAAAAAGGAGACCCAAATGAAGATTTACAGATAGCTTTTCCAAATGCAAAAACTGGGAAAGTAAAAGAAATAAAGCAAGATACTGGTAATAAAAACAACATTCCTAAAACATAGACTATTGTCTATTTAATAGAAAAGTATTTAAATTTTTCCTGTTTATAAATTTATTGGTGTGCAAAAATGGCCAGGAAAAAGAAAAAGTAGTTTTATAAAATTTTTTAAATAAGGTTGCAACCTTTTTTCTTTTTTGTTTTATAATGTGGCTATAGCTTCTATTTCTATTTTTGCATTTTTTGGTAACGAAGAGACAATTACAGTTGCTCTTGCAGGTGGAAATCTTTCAAAATATTGAGAGAATACTTCATTCATTGTGTTAAAATCATCAAGGTTGGTTAAGTAAACTCTTACGGACACAACATTTTCTAAAGTAAGACCCAATTGTTCAATTGCTTTCTTTAAATTTTCAAGTGCATCTTTTGTTTGTTCCTTTATACTCATGCTCCTTATTTGTCCTTCCTCATTTGTTGGAAGCTGTCCAGAAATAAATACAAGATTTCCTACGATTACTACATTAGAATACGGCCCATGTACTTTTCCAATTATTCTCTTTATTTCCATTATACCAACCCAAACTTCTTGAACATTTGAGCGAACCTTCTATCTTTTTGGAATTTTTGCATCATTTTTTTCATCTTTTCAAAATTTAATATTAATTCTTTTACATCTTCCTCTTTTACCCCACTTCCTTTAGCGATTCTAGCAATCCTACTTTGGTTTTTTAAAAGTTCGGGTTTTTTTCTTTCATCCTTTGTCATGCTTAAAATTATTGCTTCATATTTTTTCATTTTTTCTTCACCCAAGTCTACAAATTCTCTTGGGATATCTGGGTTACCAAGCATTGAAAAAATTTTCATTAAACCAAGATTTTTCATTGTTTTTAAACTTTCAAGAAAGGTATCAAAATTTAATTCTTCTATTTCTTTTGGTTGAGCTTGTTCTTTTACTTTTTCAACAAGAAGTTGAATGTTTGGAATTCCAAGAAGTCTTGAAAGGTAAGCATTTGCATCAAATACTTCAAGTTCATTTATTGCTTCACCAGTTCCTATAAACGCAATCTTAGCACCAGTTCTTGCAATGGCAGATAAAGCCCCACCACCTTTTGCTGAGCCATCCATTTTTGTTATTATCACCCCATCTATCCCAATATTTTTATTAAATTCTTGAGCTTGTTTTGAAGCTATTTGGCCGATATCCGCAGAAAGAACTAAAAAAGTTTCATCCGGTTGGATAATATTCTTAAGTTTAATAAGTTCTTCTATTAACTCCTTTTCAAAAGCACTTCTTCCACTTGAATCAAATATTAAAATTTTCTTCGTTATCTTTTTAATTGCTTCCTCTGCTATTTTTGAGCTATCTTTTTCATTTTCTATACCAAAAAATTCAACATTAATTTTCTTAGAAAGTTGTAAAAGTTGTTCAAAAGCAGCAGGTCTTGAAGTATCACAACAAACTAAACAAGCACCTATCCCACGATCTTGGTAATACTTAGCTAATTTTGCAGCAGTTGTTGTTTTACCACTTCCATAAAGACCAACCAATAAAATTTTCTTTTTTCTTATTTCAGGTTGGTACTCCGCATTTTTTAAAATCGAATAGAGCTCATCATATACTACTTTTATTATGAACTCTCTTTCATCAACATTTTTTGGAATTTTCTCTATACTGGCCTTTTCTTTTATTTTTTTCCCAAGTTCATAAACTAGACTAGTTTCAACATCACCAGAAAGAAGAGCTTTTTGGAAATCTTTTATAAACTCATCAAGGGTTTTTTTATCTACAACTTTTGCTCCTCTGAGCTTCATTATTGCTCTTCTTAGCTCTATTCCAAAATCCATTTTATTATTTTGCAAAACCTTTTATTTATTTTTATTGAAAGTAGATAAAGAAAATGAGAGACATTTCAAGTTTTGAGATAAAAGCTTTTTTGGAGGAAACAAAGGAAGAAATGGAAGGGGCCTTTATAAAAAATTTTTCACAAATAACTCCAAGCAGGTTTAGGCTTGAGGTATACAAAGAAAAAAGAAAGTTTCTTTTAATTAACTTTAACCCTAAACTTATTTGCTTAACAAAAATTGTTGAAGAAGCACAAACACCAAGTAGCGAAGTTCTAAGAATAAGAAAAATATTAAAAGGGAGGAGAATAGAGAAAGTTTTTCAAGAAGGTTTTGAAAGAAAAATTTTTTTCCTTTGCAATGGTTTAAGGATAATAGTGGATTTTACACCAAATTCAAATATTTTTATCGAAACTAATGAGCAAAGAATAAAACTTTTTAGAAAAATTGAAAAAAATCTAAAAAAAGAAAAACAGCCAAAGGATAAATTTTTTGAGCTTTTTGAAAAAGGAGTTGCACCAATTTATGCAAATGAATATTTACAAAGAAATGAAAAAGAAGAAATAGAAAAATGGTTTGAAGAAATCATAAAGAAAAAAGAGTATTTTCTTTTTTTAGAAAATGGAAAAGTGAAAGATTACGCATTAACAAAAATAAAAAAATATGAAAATTTCTCAACAAGATGTTACTCTTCGATAAACTCACTTCTTGAGGAAGTTTATAGGCAGATAATAATAGAAGAGAAAAAAGTTAAAGAAGAAGAAAAAGAGAAAAAAATAGAGAAATTAAAAAGTATTTTACTTCAGCAACAAGAAAAAATTAAAGAATTAAAAGAAAAAGAAGAAAACTATAGAAAAATCGGTGATTATATATTTCAACATCTTGATGAGATAAACGAGATTATTCAAAAAGCTAGAAAAGGAGAAATTAAGATTGTTTTTGATGGAAAAAAGAAAAAATTAACAATAGAGACAAACGATCAAAAATAGTTCAACGGAACTTTTATTTATACAAGCATATTGAATAAAGTAAGTTGAACGATAAATAATGAAAAATTTAAATTAGATTAACAAAAAATATCTATGGAGGTTTTTATTCTAGGTTCTTCATGTGCAATTCCAACTGTTGAGAGAAACCTACCAAGCGTAGCAATAAGGCATCTTGGTAAAATATATTTATTTGATTGTGGAGAGGGAACACAAAGAGAAATGCTTAAAAATAATTTAAACATCGCAAAGGTAAAAGCGATTTTTATTTCACATATGCATGCTGACCATTTTATAGGAGTCGGTGGTTTAATAAGGACACTTGCTTTAACGACTTCTGGGTTTGAAATAAAGATTTTTTCACCTTTTCCAATGCTTATTAAAAATTTTCTTTCTTTTGCTCAGGCATCAACAAACATTGAAATAAAAAAGATAAAGGAAGGGAAAGTCTTCGAAGAAAAAGATTTTGAAGTTTTTGCATTTAAATTAAAACATACAATCTCAACCTATGGGTTTGTTTTTAAAGAAAAGGATAAAATAAAATTCAAAAAAGAAAAAGCAAACAAACTTGGGATAAAAGGAAAGATGTTTAAAGAACTTTTAGAAAAAAGGAGTATAAAAGTAGGCAACAAAACAATAAAATTAGAAGAGGTAAGCTATGTCAAAAAAGGGAAAAAGATTGCTTATGTTGCTGATACTTCGTTTCTTCCAAAAATCGTTGATTTTGTAAAAGATTCTGATTTGCTAATTCATGAAGCAACATATTCAAAAAATGAAGAGGAGCTAGCTAAAAAAAGAAAACATTCTACAGCAGAAGATGCTGCAAAAATTGCAAAACTTGCAAGAGTAAAAAAACTTTTATTGTTCCATATAAGCAATCGTTATAGAGACCCAAAAATCTTAGAAAAGGAAGCAAGGAAAATATTCAAAAATTCTTTTTTAGCGTATGATGGAATGAAAATTGAAATATAAGTGTTTTTATGGACTTCGTTACAAAAAAAGAAAGAAAAATAGAGATAAGGGAGCCAATTGAAAAGGATTATATCGGTTTAAAAAACTTTATAAATTCATTGGTTAAGGAGAATGCTTTTATTTCAAAAAATAAATTTGTTGATGATGAAACAGAACTTAATGTTGTGAGAAAGTGGCTAAATGAGATGAAAAGGAAAGAAAGAGTAGCTTTGGTTGCATTCCATAATTCTTTGGTTGTTGGTTTTTGTGATTTAAAAAGAAAAAAATTTAAAGAAAAACATGTTGGTGAAATCGGGATTAGTGTAAGAAAGGGGTATAGAAGAGAGGGAATTGGAAGAAAATTAATGGAGGAAACGATAAAACTTGGAAAAAGGATTGGAATCAAGCTTGTAATCTTAAGAGTTTTTAAAGCAAACAAAAATGCAATTTCACTTTACAAAAAATTAGGTTTTAAGAAATATGGTTTGCTCCCAAAAGGGATAAAACATAAAGGAAAATACGTTGATATTATCGAGATGTACAAATGGGTCAGGTAAACTATCTATTTATTTTTATAATCTTAAATATGTTATATGGAACTGCTTTATAAAAAGATAGCACCAAAAAAAGTAGATGAACTTTTGA
>JBNAVG010000013.1:0-3481 GCA_049700355.1 Candidatus Micrarchaeales archaeon
CAACTTCACCAATTTTCCATTAGTTGTTGGCTAAATTTATTTTTATTTTTTATTTAATTTTTTATTTTTTATTTGCATGGCTAAAAATTTATTTAACAAAAGCTAAAAAAGGCTATGGAAGAAATAGGCTTAAGCTTAGAAGGAATAAAGGCTAAAGAAATAGAAAAATTAGTAAAAAGGCTAAAGAAAGTTGGATTTAACGCTACTGCATTGGCTAAAGGCTACGAAATAATAAAAGAAATGAAGAAGGAAAAAGCTTTAACAATTCTTACTTTTACTTCAAACATGGTTTCTTCAGGGCTTCGTGATATTTTTGCTGAATTGGTAAAGAGAAAGTTTGTTGATTTAATAATAACTGGTGCTGGGTCTATAGAAGAAGATATAATGAAAGTTCATAAGCCTTTTCTTCTAGGGAGCTTTTATTTAAGCGATGCTGAGCTGCATAAAAAAGGAATCAATAGAATTGGGGATATTTTAGTTCCAAATGAGCGTTACATTTTTTTTGAAAAATTCTTCATAAGTTTCTTAAAGAAGTTATACAAAAAAACAAAAAGCATTGCTCCTAGCGATTTAATATTCGAGCTTGGAAAGGAAATAAATGATGAAAGCTCGATTCTTTATTGGGCAACAAGGAACAATATTCCAATATTTTGCCCAGCTATAACAGATGGAGCAATCGGCTTAAACCTTTTTGTTTTCAAGCAAGATTATAAAGATTTTTCAATAGATGTAACAGCTGATATGAAAAAACTTGCAAACATAGTTCTTAGTGCTAAGAAAACTGGAGCTATAATACTTGGTGGTGGTTTTGCAAAACATCATGCTCTTGGTATAAACCTTCCAAGAGGTGGTTTAGATTATTGTGTTTATGTTTCAACCGCTATTGAAGAAGATGGCTCTCTTTCTGGTGCAAGGCCGAGGGAAGCAGTATCATGGGGAAAAATAAATGAAAAAGCAAAAGAAGTTTTTATATTCGGTGATGCAACAATTATAGCCCCATTGCTTTTCATACCTTTTCTGGGTAAATAAATGGAAATAATTTTAATACTTCTTAGTTTTGTTTTTGGATTCGTAATTTCTTTTATAGATTTTAATGAAGATGAGAAGAAGAAAACACCACCATCAATATTTCCAATAGCTTCTTCTTTTATCTTTCTTCTTTTATTATTTTCAAAAGTTTTTCCTTTGGCTTTTGGAGTTTTTCTTTCTCTATTATTTGCAAAAAAATTAGATGCAAAATCTTGGAAAATATTTTTATTCTTTACTATTTTATTCTTACCATTGTTTTTATTTAAAATATCGCAATTTTTTTCGTTACAAAACCTTCTTTTAAGCATTTATTTTTTCATCTTTTCGTTTATGGATGAGATTAGTAGCGATTTCACTGATAAAGAATTAGAAAAGGAAAAAAAGAGAAAGAAAAAAGAGAAAGAAAAAAGCAAAAAAGAAAAGATTAGAAAATTTGTTTTGGAATTTTTTGAGCTTAGGCCTTTTCTTGAGCTCTCAGCATTTCTTTTTTCTTTAGCTATTTTGGATTTTGATTTTTTCCTTTGCATTTTTTCTTTTGATTTAGCTTATAATTTAGAAAAGAGGTTGCTGCTTGTTTAGCTTTGGCTTGAGCTTAAAAGAAGTTTCAAAACCTTCTATTTCTATTTTTCCATAAACACCATCATAACCTGGTTTAATCTTTATCTTTCCTTCTCTTACATTTTTTATCGCAATACCAAGCTTTTCGTTTATTTCCATTATCTCTTCTTCTTTAACTTTTGTAAGAATATCTATTTCCTTAAACCTTTGTGTTAGTTTGTTGTATTCTTCTTGAACTTCTTTTGCATATATCTCTTTTTTTGTTACTTTTGATATTATTTCTATTAAAGGTATTAGATGTATCGATTTTTGTGCGTTCTTTGGTATATAACCAAATTCTCTATCACCAAGCTCAAAAACACGATGCAAAACTCCAATTGTTAAAGGTTTTCTGCAAACTGGACAAATTCCATTAAACCTTTTTGTTTCCTCAGGAGAAAAAGAAACTCCGCAGTTTCTGTGGCCATCATAATAGTATTTTCCTTCTTGCGGGTAGTATTCTATGGTGCTTACCTTTTTTTCTTTTATCGCTTTAACGATTTCTTTATAACTTTTTTCCCTAGCTTCTATTATGTTTGCTTCTCTTCCAATTTTTTCAAGAGAATGGGCATCGCTATTAGAGATTAAAGTATAATTATCTAAAGCAGAGACACAAAAATTCATCTCAAGGTCAGAAGAAAGACCAGTTTCTATAGCTAATATCTCTTTTTCCTTCCCTTCGTAAGCTTCTTTTAAAGAGTCAAAACCAGACTTTGAACCAAAAACACCAAACCATGGAGTCCATGCATGAGCAGCAAAAATTTCTATATCCTTGCTTATTTCCTTTAAGCTTTCAACCATTTCACCACAACTCATTCCAATGCTTGGCCTTCCATCTGTTGATAAGTTTGAATATTTTGAAAGAAGCTCGTTTATTTGTTGAGCTACTTCTAAGCTTGGGGAAAGGATTACATTATGAACTTTTCTTTCTTTTCCATCAAAATTATAAGAGTTGTTTACTTCTACGCTTAGAATAAAACCAACATCATTGTTATTGCTAAGATAAAGAATTCCATTCTCTTCGCGAAGTTTTTCCTTTATCTCTTTAAACCATAAAGGGTGTGTGAAATCTCCTGTTGCAACTATGTCTATTCCTTTTCTTTTTGCAATCTCTGCTATGTTCTCAAGCTCCATTCTTGAGCTTGTTGCTCTTGAATATTTTGAGTGAATATGAAGGTCAGCGATTATTTGCATTTATTTTTTTTGTTTTGTATAAATTTATTCTTTTCCTTACGCTTTTTATTTTTTATTATTCTTTTATTACTTTTACAAAAAACTAACGTTTTAAATGAGAGGGTTACCAATTAACCTCAGCTTCTTCTATTCTATACCTTTGTTTTATTCCGATTTTGCTCTTTGTTTTCGTTTTAAACATTTTCTCTCCTGTTAAAGCTATCATTACCCCATTATCAGCGTTGTATTTCTTTGTTGTATAGAATTTTGCATTATGCTCCTTTGCCATTTTTTTAAGCATCTCCTGTATTCTCTTATTTTGTGCTACTCCTCCACAAGCTATTAAAATTTTTTTACCAGTTAAAGCAAGAGCCCTTTCAGTAGCTTCAACGACCATAGAAAAAGATGTTTCCATTAAAGAATAAGCGATGTTCTCTGTTTTTTCTTTGCCTATAAGCTTTTTTGCATGAGTTAGCAAACCAGTAAAAGTAAAATCCATTCCTTTAACTGTATAAGGCATTTGTATATATTTTCCTTTTTTTGCTATTTTTTCCAACTCAGAGCCCCAAGCTTTTTTTAGCTTTAGCTCTCTTGCAAAAGAATCTAGAAGGTTTCCAAGACCTATATCTAGGGTTTCACCTATAACTCTATAATGCTTATTCTCTTTTATCAAAATCTGAGA
>JBNAVG010000013.1:3491-15206 GCA_049700355.1 Candidatus Micrarchaeales archaeon
GTATAAAACTAATGGGTCTTTTGCTTTTGCAAAATGCCTAGTTATTTCTATATGGGCAAGAGCATGGTTTACACCAACTACTGGTTTTTTAAGCTCCGTAGCAAGAGTAATCGCACAAAGTGCCCCAACGTATAGGCACCTACCTATACCAGGTCCTTTTGTATAAGCAAAAACGTCAACGTCCTTTATACTTATCCTTGCTTCATCCAATGCTTCTTCTAATGTATTCAAAAAATTTTCTTCATGATTTTTTGCAACTTCTCTTGGAATTATACCTTTTCCAATTTTTGAAGCCCTTTTATCTGCTAAAACCTTAGAATCTTCAACTATTCCAATACCAAGAGTATGAGCGCTACTCTCAATACCAAGAGTTATCATAAAGAAATTAAAAATTTAAAATTATTAAAGAAATCGTTAGAAGGTTATAGAGAAAATGAGCAAACATAGGTGTAAAAAGTGTTTTTGATTTTTTGTAAAAATAAGCAAATATTAAACCAGCAACAAAAGCACCAAATACTTCTAAACCTGAGCTATAACCGATATGGAAAATTGAGAAAAGAAGAGAAGAAATTATTATCGATAAGTTTTTGTTTTTTAATTTTTCTTCAAGAAAATCGATAGCGACACCCCTAAAGAAAATTTCTTCACATATCGGAGATATAAAAACAGCGGAGAGTAAAAGAATAACATTCATCGATATTATTTCTTCAACGTTTGTAGAAGTTTGAATTCCAAGAAGTTGTAGAATAATCTCGATTAAAATAGTAAAGAATAAGACAAAGAAGAAAGCAACGAAGCCATAGAATATACCTTCTTTAAACTTTTTCCTTGTTAAACCCAATTTTTGAAAAGAATTTCTGAAATAGTATAAGGAGGAACTCAAGAATAGCAATGAAAGTAAAACGTTTAAGATCGTTATTTTTAGGTTTTCTTCCATTTTAATTAGCATGAAAGAGAAAAATATAAATAGAGTTAATATTACAAAAGCTCTTAAGCTTTCCTCCATTGAGCTTTTACTTTTTTTCCTCATATCCATTCTTTTATTTTTCAGCTTTTTTCTTCATTTCCGTGTATCCGCATTTTCCACAAGAGTAGCGGTCTTGATGTTCAGCAAGCCATACTCCTGGACCACACTTTGGACAAAACCTATGCTTTTTATAAATCCTAATCTTTTTTTCTTTTCCTTCTTCAGCCATTTATTCCACCTTCTTGAGCTTGAGCTTCCCCAGCTTGAGCCTCTTGAGCTTGAGGTGCTTCGCCTTTCTTTTTCTTCTTTCTTTCTAATATATGTTTTGCTTCTATTTTTTCCATAGCCTCTTTTGAAGAGTAGATGTTTATAAAGCAAATAGCCCTTTTTAGCCCTTTTTCTTGAAAAATTTTCCTTATTACAGTAGTTTCTTCTGGGAAATTGAACTTTTGGCATACTTCTTTTTTTAAATCTTCTCTTGATGGTGTAGAAGTTTGGAAAGTAGCAACAACTTTTATTTCTTTTCTTTGAAGAAGAGGGTTTTCAAACTGAGAAAGAAGTTGAAGCTCCATGTTATCTACCTATCCTAAAATCCTAAAAATTGCTTTTTTTCCTAAGCATTCTATTAATTCAACGTTTGTGCCAGGTTTTAGGTTTTCTTTTTCTTCTTCTTTTATTGGTACTTCATAAATTTGATAGGTGTTTAAATCCATCACTTGAACGGAATTTTCTTGAACTGAAACAACTTGTGCATTTACTTTGTTTATTATTGGTATTTCAACTTCAGCATCCGCTGATTTGAGCAATGTTCTTTTTTGATTATCAAAAAGGCCAATACCTACTACTCTCATCTTTGCAGCCCCGTGCTTTCCTGGCGCAGAGGTTTCTATTTCAACTATTTTGCAAGGTTCTCCATCTATTACTACATACCTTCCAACTTTTAGCTCTCGCATCTGAACATAGTTAACTTCCATATTATTACCCAAAAATTTGTAATAAGAATTTCAAAAGAAAGATTAAAAAATTTTTCGAAATGTATAAAGATTTATAAAAAACCAATTATAATTATTACTATGAAAATCCTGGGTTATTTGTTTTTTGGAATTGGAGTTTTACTAATATTCGGAGTAATCTTCCTTGCTTTTTCTTTCTACAACGAAGTAACAGAAGCAACTTCTAGTTTGCCTTCGCTACCACAAACTCAAGACATTATGACAAAAATAGATAAACTCATCGAAAACATAAATAGGTATATGGGTTTAGGGCTTTTTTTAACGATAAGAGTTCTTATACTTTTTGTTTTACTCGAAGCTGGGTTTAAGCTTTCACAAATTGGTTATAATATAACAAAAGAGAAGGGAAAAGGATGAAGATAAGAATTTTTTCTAAAAAAAATTATCCCGAGCTTTCTAAGCTATACAAAAATTTTGAAGTTGTAAAAGATAATGAAGAAGTGACTTTTGTAGTAGGAGGAGATGGAACATTACTTAAAGCAATAAAAAATGTTTCTTCACCAATTATTGCAATAAAAGGAAAAGAAGAAGATAGCTTGGGCTTTAAGACCCAATTTCACATAAATGAGATAGATGAAGCGATTAAATTGGTAAAATCGAAAGCTTTTAAAATAGAAAGATTTCATTTAGTTGAAGGAAAAAGTAGAGATAAAACATTTTTTGGTGGAAATGAGATAGGAATAAAAAGCGCAACAGAAAAAGAAATTCATTTTGAAGTTTTTTATAAAAAACAAAACGAGGAAAAATTTAAAAAACTTTATCCATATGTTTTATGCGGAGATGGAATAATTTTTGTTTCAAGGCTTGGAAGTAGTGCATGGAATAGAAAGGTTGGTGGCCCGCTTTTATTGGAAGAAGGAATTATAGTACAACCAATTGGTTGTGATTTCGGTTATCCTTTTGTTGCCTCAAAAGAATTTGAATTTTTTGTAAAAGTAATAAAAGGAAAAGCAAAGATTATAGCTGATGGAGAAAAAATTCTAGATTCAAATTTTCTTAGAGCAAAATTAAGCGAAAAATATGCTAATATAATAATAAGAAAAGAAAATATTTATAATCTCTTGAATTTATTGAAATTTTATATAAGCCGGGGTGGCAGAATCAGGTAATGCGCCGGTCTTGAGAACCGGTTGCCCCTTGCGGGCAGTATGGGTTCAAATCCCATCCCCGGCGACTTATCAAAACATTTATATTTATGTTTTTACTAAATCCTAATATGGAAAATACAAATTCAAGTGCGACTACAAAAAATGCTACAGAGGTAGCTGAGATTGTAAGAATAAAGGGTAAGGATATAAAAGGAAAGCTACCGATTTATAGAGCTCTTCCTTTGATTAAAGGTATTGGTACAAATCTTTCTTTTGCTATTTGTTATGTTTTAAATAAGATGTTTGGAATAGAAAGAGAAGCACCGATTGGAAGCTTAAATGAAGAACAGATTAAAAAACTTGAAGAAATAATAAACAACCCAACTTCTTTTGGAATACCTCCTTTCCTTGTTAATAGAAGAAAAGACCCAGAAACTGGTAAAGATTTACATCTTACAAGTGAAGATCTAAGCTTAAGAGTAAAAATGGATATTGAAAGAGAAAAACAACTTAATACATGGCGTGGATTTAGACATATGTATGGTCAAAAAGTACGTGGACAAAGAACAAGAACGACTGGAAGAACTGGTATGACAGTTGGAGTAATGAAGAAGAGTGTAATGGAAAAACTTAAAGGAAAAGAAGGTAAAGAAGAGAAGAAAGAGAAGAAGTGACAACATGGGTTCTCCAAGAAGGTTTAAAAAACATTATGAAACTCCAAAGAAGCTTTGGGTAGCTCAAAGAATAGAAGAAGAAAAAGCTCTTAGAAAGCAATATGGCTTAAAAAACGCTAAAGAGCTTTGGAAAGCAGAAACGCTAGTGAAAAAGGCTCGAAGAATAGCTACGAAAGTAGAAAAGCGAAGCAAAGTTGGCGAAGAGTTGTTGGCTAAGCTTAAGCGTTATGGCTTGCTTCCAAAAACAGCTAACGTTAGCGATATTCTTAACCTTACTGCTAAAGATGTATTGGAAAGAAGGCTTCAAACTATAGTTTATAAAAAAGGATTGGCTAATTCTCTTAGACAAGCTAGGCAATTAATAGTACATGGTTTTATAGCCGTAGCTGGAAGGAAAAAGACAGCTCCAGGATATTTAGTAAAAGTTGAAGAAGAGGATAAGGTTTCTTATTATAGGCCAATTCAAATAAATAAACCAGAAAAGAAGGAAGAGAAAGGAGAAGAGAAAAAAGAGAAAGAAGGAGAAAATAGAATAGAAATAAAAGGTGAGAGCAATGCCTGAAGAAGAAAAAAAGAAAAGAAAAAAATGGGGCATAGCTCATATATTTTCTTCAAAAAACGACACGATAATTACTATAACTGATATAACAGGAGCAGAAACTATAGCTGTTGCAAGCGGGGGTATGATGGTTGATGCTGATAGAGAAGAAGGTTCTCCTTATGCTGCAATGCAAGCAGCTATGAAAGCAGCTGAAAAAGCAAAGGAAAAAGGTTTAACTGGAATACATATCTATGTTAGAGCACCAGGTGGCAATAAATCAAAATCACCAGGTCCTGGTGCACAAGCTGCAGTTAGAGCTCTTGCGAGGAGTGGTCTTGAGATTGGAAGGATTCTTGATGTAACTCCACTTCCAAGCGATAGTATAAAGAGAAAAGGTGGAAGAAGGGGAAGGAGAGTGTAGCTTAATATTTAGTACCTAAGCAAAGCCCCAACTTGGCCAAAGCCAAAAAAGAGCTCCTTTCCTTCTTGACTTTGAGTTGAGATTATTTCAATTTCACTACCAGATTTTAATGCTTTTTCAATAAACAAATCCATTGCATCTTCCTCCTTTAAGATTTGTAATTCTCCACCACAATCATGAAATTCTTTTCTATTTCCATCTTCTTCAAATTCCTCAAACTCTTCTCCGCATTTTTTGCATCTGTAAGTTACTTTAAAAATATCGAAATCTTCGCTTATCAAGAGTACTTCAACCTTTCCTTCGTTTAATGCTTTTTCAACATCTTTTGCACCATAAACTGCTTTTCCCTTTTTTGCTATTTCACTCATAAACCTTTGCATTACTTCTCTTTCCTTTATAGCTTCTTGTTCTTTGAATATATCGAATGTTTTATCGAGCAGCTCATTCAATCCAGTTTCATCAGTATAGCTAACATCATAAACTCCAAGAACTTTTAATTGGTAATGTAGTAATTTTTCTTTTAAAAAATCCTCTTTTGATGGGCCGGGGCCACCAACTATTATTCCTTTTATTTCATTCTGATTCTGCAAATAAATTTCATTTATTGCTTCGCCAACTCTTTTGTAGTAATCTTCGACTCTTTCTTCTATTATTCTTTGATACCTTGCTGCACTCGAGCCCCCTTTATGTGTTTTTGGTGGAGCTAATGAAGAAATCCTTCTTTTTACTTCTATATGCTTACCCCTTAAAATACCAATGGTTGCTTCCTTTCCATCTATAACTAGCATTATATAGCTTTCTCTTATTCTAAGCATGTCCTCGAGTGGCTCCAAAAAGAAAACTGAATCGCACCTATAGAGCTGAATGTTTAAAGGAGTTGGTGGTTCCATTGAGAAAAGTTGTATGTCTTGAACCCCAGGTTTCTTAGAAAGGTTTCCACAGAAGATTGCGATTCCATTTTTTGGAACGTTTTTGAAAAGCTTTAAGTATTGGATTATTTTTTCTATGGCAGCTTGAACATTAACCCTTGTTGTTTTTGATTTTATGTTTGAAGCCTGCCCTAGCTCGTCTCTAAGCTTGTTCATTATTTCAGCAATAGGATAAGAAGGAGGAATATAAAGAGAAATAAGCTCAGTACCACTACCCCTCATCTTCTTTAAATTCCTTAGCTCCCTAATTAGCTCAAACTCTTTTATCTTATCCATACTTAATCTTTTCTCCAAGTAGATATTTATTCTTTTTTTTATCGTTTAGAACTTTAAACTTTAAACTTTAAACCTTTTAAACAAAAATGCATAAGTGGAACTAAATAAATATCATCAATTTTTCCTTCTATATTTTTTGTGATTATGTAAGCTTCTTTTGTATTCAATTTTTTTCCATACTTTTTAAGAAAGAAGTGTAACCAGCGAGTATCTTGTTTATCAATTTTTGATTTAAGCTTAACCTCTACGGGTATAGAATCTTTTAAAAAATCTATCTCTTTTTCCTTTTCACGCCAATAGTATTTTGCATCCAATTCGAAAAACACTAGGTTTTCTACAAACTTTTCCTCAGGTACATTGAATGGAAGGAGTAGAGAAGGATGGTAAGCATAAACTCTTGAAAGTTTTCTTGAAGCAACCCTTATCGAAGGTCTAAAGTTTAGAACTCTTCTAATCAAGAAAGAAATCTCAAGATAATAAATTGCTTTATAAAGAGTTCCCTTAGCTCTTTGTAGTTCTTTAGCTAATTCATCGATTTGCAAATATTGACCTGGATTTGTTAAGAATATTTCAACAAGTTTTTCTAAAAGCAGTATATCAACTTCTTTAAACTCTTTTGGAATATCTTTCAAAATAATAGGCTCGATCACAGAGTTCCTTACATAATTTTTGATAAAACTTTTATCTTCTTCATTCACGAGCTCAGGAAATTGTCTTAGCAAAAATTTTTCAAACTCTTTTTCCAAAAGCTCTTTATATAACAAAGACCTTTCCTTCTCTATTTTTATACCTTTCAAATCTAAAAATTCGCTAAAGTTTAAAGGTTTTAATTCATAAAAGATTGTTCTACCAGCCAAACTTTTTTTCGCTTCTGACATGATATTCAATGAAGCTGAGCCAGAAACTAAAATCTTTATATTATAAAAATTATCATAAATTAATTTTACATCAGCAACCCAATCTTTAGCTTTTTGTGCTTCATCCAAAAACAAGTAGATTTTTTCTTTTTTATAATCTACATTAGTTAATCTCGAATACTCCTTTAAAATTTCTCCGATTCTTTTATTTTGCAATTCAGGTTCATCAAAATTACAATAAAGAATATGAAAAGGGTTTACCCCTTTTTTAATTAGCTCATCGATAATTTGATAGAATATCGTTGATTTACCAACTCTTCTCAACCCTGTAACTATTTGAATTTGTCTTCTTAAAAAGTCTTTTTTTATAGTATTAAAAAGCTTCCTTTTGGTTTGTGGTACAAACTCTTCTCTAACCTTCTTTTCTAACCACCAATGGTTTATCTCATCGATTTCCATATTTGTTTTATAAAAAAACAAATATTTAATTTTTTCGTTTTTTAATAGAACAAATCTTTTCTAAAAATTTAAGATTTGATTATTGAAATATACATAAAATTTAAATATTTGTAAAACAAAATATACAAATGTTAAGAGAGGATATAGAGAGATTTAATGAATGGTGGTTTACTGGAAAAATAAGAAAAGAGTTAGCTTTACCTTTTAAAAGGTTTGCATTTTCCAGAGCTTTAGAGAGTTTAAAAGAAAGACAAATTTTGATAATGACTGGTCTAAGAAGAGTAGGGAAAACAACTTTGCTTTATCAAACGATTGAAAAGCTTTTGGAAAGAGAAGAACCAAACAAAATACTCTATTTTTCTTTTGAAGATTCATCGATAACTCCAAAAGAAGTTTTAGATTTTTATGAAAAACAAGTTTTGAAAAAACCTTTTGAAGAAGCTGGTAGAGTATTTATATTTTTTGATGAAATTCAATATGCTCATAATTGGTCATCAACAATTAAACAATTCTATGACCTTTATCCAAATTTAAAATTTTTTGTTTCCGGCTCTTCTTCTTTATTACTCTCAAAAGAAGCTATTGATAAACTTGCTGGAAGGTTCTTTTTCCTGGAATTAAAACCATTAAGTTTCTTTGAGTTTTTGGAAATGAAAGGAATTAAAACAAAAGAGCTCGATATTTTTTCAAGGAGGGTTGAAGCTTATTTCTTTGATTATCTTAAAAAGTCTGGGTTCCCAGAGATAGTTAATTGGGAAAATGATTTGAAAATAGCAGAGTATATTCAAAGTTCTATTATAAACAGAGTAACATTTAGAGATTTACCCATTATTTTCAAAACTAGGGATGTAGCTTTACTAGATAAAATAATAAAAATAATTCTTTCAAACCCAGGCTTAATGATTAACGTTAATTCTTTATCAAAAGAGCTTGGTCAAAGTAGAATAACCATTTCAAAATACTTGAAATTCTTGGAGATTTCTCTTTTAGTAAGGTGTTTGAGTAATTTTAGACCTTCATTCTTATCTTCTTCAAGAAAATTGAAAAAATATTATCCAGCAACACCTTCTCTTATCTTTTCTTTTTCTAAAGAAAATTTTGAAAAGAATCTTGGAAGCGTACTTGAGACTTATGTTGTAAATACTTTAAACGCTTCTTATTATTTCAGAGAAGGAAAGAAGGAAATAAACATCATTCTAAAGAATGGAGAAATTTTACCAGTAGAGGTTAAAGAAAAAGTAGATGAAGAAGATTTAAAGAAGTTTTCTAAATTGGTAAATTATGTTAATGCAAAAAAAGGAATTATGATTTCTTTATCTCAGAATATTGAAAAGGATAATGTTGAAGTGTTTCCAGCTTATCTTGTTGAGAAAAAGTTTAAAGTTTTTTAAATTTTATTTCTT
Organism: Candidatus Micrarchaeales archaeon; assembly: GCA_049700355.1. Taxonomy (GTDB): domain Archaea; phylum Micrarchaeota; class Micrarchaeia; order Micrarchaeales; family JBNAVG01; genus JBNAVG01. Next base: position 12,120 of record JBNAVG010000013.1, read on the forward strand.
ATTTTTTAAGGTTTCTTTTGTAAAAGATAAGATGAATAGGGAGAGAATCGTCAATGGAATTGAGAAAGAGAAGATAGCTTTTTTTCCAAAAGCATCCCAAAGAAATCCTGCGATTATGGATGCAAGTAGAACACAAAATCCGTTTATACCCCTAAAGATTCCAAGTACGCTTGCTTTTTCTTCTGGTTGAAGTTCAGAAACAAAGGTTGGTTCTATCGGTTTTTTTGCACCAAGAACAAAACCATAGATAATAAAAAGCAAAAATATTTCAAAAGCAGAGTTTGCAAAAATAAAGAAAAAGCAAGAGATTAACCAAAGTAAATAGGCAATTCCAAGAATTTTCTTTCTTCCAATTCTATCGCTAAGTTTTCCAAAAGGAACAGAGCTTAAAGAAGCTACTAAGCTATAAGTTAGGAATAGAAAAGGTATAAAACTTTTTTCAAAAAAGCTTTTTGCATAGATTAGAAAAAAAGAATACCCAAAGAATCCAAGGTTGAATATTGCGCTAGCTAAAAGTAAAGTTTTTACGTTTTTATTTAGCTTTATTTTCCTTTTCTTTTCCCTTTCTTTCTCTTTTTTATTTTCCTTCTTTTCGATTCTTTTTTCTTTTATAAAAGCTAGAATAACAAAGCTTGCGATTAATGAAGGAATAGCGGCTATTAGAAAAATTTTATTATAATCTAAATAATTTATCAAAAAATAGCAAAGGATTATTCCAACAACTGCACCAAGGTTATCCATAGCTTCTATTATTCCAAAGTTTCTTCCCCTACTTTTTGCTTTTGATATTTCAGCAACTATCGCATCCCTTGGAGGGTCTCTTATTTTTCCGCTTCTATCTAAAATCGCAAACGCAAGAGCATGCTGCCAAATCGAAGAGATTGCATAACCTATTTTTGAGAATCCGCAAAAAAAATAACCAAGAACTATAAATGGTTTTCTTTTTTTAATTCTATCAGAGATAAAACCAGAAATAAACTGAGAAAAAGAATAGAAGAAATCTTCTATACCATTTATTATTCCGAGTATTCCCATATCGCATTTTAAGAACTCAGTAACAAAAAATGGAAATATTGTATCTGAGATGTTTGAACCAATATCGTTAAGAAAAGATGCGAGTGCAAAAGCAGCTATTTGTTGCTTATTATTTTCTTGCATCTATTTATTTCTTTTTTTATTTTAAAAATCATTCTATAAGTTCTACTACATCTCCATCGCTCAATTCAAAATCTTTTCCAACAACTTCTCCTTGGTAATCAACATTCTTTCCCCAAACCTTTGCACACTTTATACTTTTTGCAAGCTCTTTATGTATTTTTTCAGCAAGTTCTTTTATTGTGCTACCTTTTTTAAGAGCAATAGCATCTTCTGAAACAATCCCTTTTTTCTTAGTAAAAACCCTTATAACCTCAAGTTTTTCAAAAATCTTTTGCTTCAACCCTTCAAAATCTTCTACATCAAAAACACAAACCTCAAAGAACTTTACATTTCTCCTTTTCAATTCTTGAATTATCTCCCCTTCCTTTTTTTCATCCTTTTTGCATAAAATTACGATATCGCAAACCTGAGAATTTCCGAGCAAAAAACTTTTGTTTGAATTTGAAATACTCGGAGAATCAACTACAATAATCCTTAACCCACCAATAACAAAGCTTCCATATTCAAAATCTTTTGTTTCAAAAGGTAAAGGTGTTGAGCTTTTTTGTAATCCAGTAAGCTTATTGAATAAAAAAGTTTTTCCAGAGTTTTCAAAACCGAGCAACATTACCATTGGAAACCTTTGTTTTTCTACTCCCTTTTTGTGGAAGCTAGCTTTCCTCTTTTTTTCTTCGATTTCTATTTCCTCTTTTATTTTAGCGATTCTCTTCTTTATTAGCTTGAGAAGGTCTTCGCTCTTTTTGTGCTTCGGAGCATATCTTAGCATTTCGTATAGAGCTTTTAGCTTTTCTTCGTTTGTTTTAGCTTTTGTATATTTTTCTTCAGCTGCATAGTATTGAGGACTAGCGTTTAGCGAGCCCATATTATTTTTTCTCTTTTTGGTTTTAAATTTAAATTTTCTCAAAGAAAGCTAAGAGAAAATAAAAAAAGAAAAAGAAAAATATAATTAAATGGAAGAAAAATATCCTTCTTATTTGACCCTTAGCGAAGAAGAAATAGAAAGAAGAATACAAAAACTTTTTAAAATCCTTGAAAGATGCGAAATTTGTCCAAGAAAATGTCATGTTAATAGAGTAAAAGGGGAAAGGGGATATTGTCAACTTGGCTATCTTCCAAAAGTTTCAAGCTTTTTTCCGCATTTTGGGGAAGAGGATGTATTAGTTGGTAAAAATGGTTCTGGGACTATTTTCTTTTCATCTTGTAATTTATCTTGTTGCTATTGTCAAAATTATGAAATTTCCCAATTTCGAATAGGTAAAGAAGTTTCTTTTGAAGAATTAGCAAATATGATGCTTCAACTTCAAAGAATGGGTTGTCATAATATAAATTTGGTTACACCAACACCGCAAGTTCCACAGATAGTAAAAGCCCTTTCAATAGCTATAAGAAAAGGTTTAAGGATACCATTAGTCTATAACACGAGCTCTTATGATAATGTTGAAATTCTAAAACTCCTTGATGGAATCTGCGATATTTATCTACCAGATGCGAAGTATTCAAACGATGAAATAGCGTTTAAATATTCAAACGCTCCAAATTATTTTGAGATAATGAAACAAGCTATAAAAGAAATGCATCGTCAAGTTGGAGATTTAGTAATTGATGAAAACGGAATAGCAAAAAGAGGAGTAATAGTAAGGCACCTTGTCCTTCCAAATGGTCTAGCAGGTTCTAGAGAAATTTTGGAATTTATAGCAAAAGAAATATCTAAGAATACTTTTATAAATATAATGGACCAATATACACCTTATTACAAAGCTTTTGAATATCCCGAGCTTTCAAGAAGGATAACTTCAAAAGAGTATTTTGAAGTTTTGCAAATTGCAAAGGAGCTTGGTTTAAAAAGAATTTATGTATAGATGGGGCTGTGTGCTAATTTGGTAAGGCTGTAGGCCTCGGGCGCCTACGATCTGGGTTCAAATCCCAGCA
>JBNAVG010000014.1:0-14067 GCA_049700355.1 Candidatus Micrarchaeales archaeon
TCACAATAATATTTCAAAAAAAATTTAAAAAGTTTTGTTTTTTCAAGCTCCCCAAACATCATACCTTATTTTTTCTTTTTTAACTCCAAGCTCAAGAAGAATACTTTCAAAGTTTTTTACCATTTCAAGACCGCCAGAAATGTAACAAATCCTTTCTTCTACATCATCAACGTATTTTTTTATCATATCTTTGTTTATCCTCCCCCTTTCTCCTTCCCATTGCTCTTCTTCACTTATCCTTGTAAGAGTAATTATAACTTTTATATTCTTTGGCAATTCTTTAAACAATTCCTTTTTTATTATATCTTCTTTATTCCTTGCACTATAAAAAAGAATAAAGTTATCCCTTAGTCCTTTTTCCTTTATATGCCTTATTATTCCTATAAAAGGAGCTACTCCAACTCCACCAGCGATCGCTAAGCTTTTTTTCCCCTCTTCATACCCAAGCCCATATGGACCAGAGATTTTTAAAACATCTCCAACTTTTGCTTTTTCAAGTTTTGAAGTTAATCTTCCATTTACCATTTCTATCAATAACTCAATCTTTTCCCAGTTTGGAGGAGAAGCTAGAGAATAACTTCTTTCAAATTCTCCAAGTTCATCCTTATAATGAATCTTTATAAACATACCAGCTTTTGGGACAAAAATCTTTTTATCCAAAGGAAAAAGCTCAAAACTTTTTACTCTTTGAGTTTCATTGGATATTTTTACTATTTTATAGAAAAATTCATTTTCCTCTTCTTGCATATTTTATTTTAGTATTACTTTAAAAAAACAATACCTTTGATTGTTTTTATGTCGTATTTTTATCTTCATCGTTACCACTCAAAAAACTAAAAATCTTTTTCTGAATTTCCCTTCTTTTCTTTTTTCCCTCTTTTTTATCCTTCATTTCCTCTATTATCCTTTTCATCTTTATTTCTTTTCTCGAAGAAGCAAAAAAGTATCCTTCATCCCTAGTTCCTTTAGCTATTAAAACTATTACCTCACCAGCCTTTGTTCTTCCAGCCCTTCCTTTCCTTTGAATACTCCTTATTTCGCTAGGAACTGGCTCATAGAAAATTACAGTATCAACACTTGGAATATCAAGTCCTTCTTCACCAATAGAAGTAGCAACCAAAACATTAAACTCACCATTCCTAAATTCCTTTATTATCTTTTCCTGTTGTTCTTGAGTTATCCCTTCTTTCTTTCCAACGAATGCTTTAGCTTTTATTCCATTCTTATTTAGCATCTCCACTATCCTAGCGATTTGGCTTCTATATTGAGCAAAAACAATGATTGTTTTTGAGCTTCTTTCTTTTATTATTCTTAAAAGCTCGTTTAGCTTCGGATGTTCTTTTCCTTGAGCCATTGCTTGCTTCGCATAAGCTATTATTTTCGCTAGCCTTTCATCTTTTAGCAGGTTTTTTAAGCCTTTTGATTGGTTTTCTTCCTTTTCCTTTTTTTCAAAATAATCTAAAAAGGCACCGATTCCTTGGCTTTGAATTAATTCATAAGCATGCATAAGATTAAGAAAAGAAGTGTATAAAGGGATTATCCCAAACCTTGCATTACTTTTTATTGAAAATATCTCGTTTCCAAGCGAAAGGATCTCTTTTTTTGTTAAGCTTTTTATACTTCTTACTTTTACAACTCCCGTATTGTTTAGTTTTTCTCTTTTTTCTTCCAATAATTCCTCTAATCCTTTCATTATTTCTTTTACTTCAACGTTTAATTCGACTTTTACTAGTTTTATCTGTAATTGTTTTATGTATTTTACTACATCCTTATCCTCTCTGCTCCTTATCTCTATATTTTCTATAGCTAAAGTTTTTATAAGCTGATTTATTTTACTTTTCTCTCCACCGGGAGAGGCGGTTAAACCAAGAATCTTTATTTTTTTGCTTATACATTCATTGGCAATATAGGTATAAGCATAATTCCCAACTGCTTTGTGGGCTTCATCAAAAACAACAACACCAAAATCTCCGGTATAGAAATGCCCATTTTTTATATCATTCACTATTGTTTGTGGAGTGGCAACGATTATTTTTTTCTTTTCTTCTTCTATCCTTTTTTCCTTTCTTACCTTTCCAGTTAATAATGCAACTTCTCCTTCGCTAACTTTTAAAAATTTTTTAATTTCTTCATAATGTTGAGTAGCTAAAGGTTTTGTTGGGGCAAGCATCATAACCCTTTTTCCTTTTTGAAGAGCATCGGCAAGAACGTATAAAGCAATTATTGTTTTTCCTAAACCAGTTGGTAGTATAACTAAAGAATTTCCATTCTTTAGTACTGAATTTACTATATTTATCTGGTACTCCCTTTCTTCTATTAAATCTTTCCTTAAAAGCTCGAACACATTTTTTTATTCTCATTCTTAATTTAAATAATGAAAGAGTAAAAATAAAAACAAAAAGAATAAAAAATAAAAAAAGGATTTTCTAAAAAATAGAATGCGTTGTGACCTTTGCGAAGCTATAAAGAAAAAAGAGTATGTGGTTTTTGAGGATAAGTATTGCGCTTGTATTGTTAACATTCATCCACTTTCAAAAGCACATCTTATGGTCGTTCCAAAAAGACATGTTGAAAACCTTAAAGATTTAAATAAAAAAGAAAGAGAACACTTTTCAAAGATTTTAGGTGAAGCTTCTTTTCTTGTCCAAAAATATATGAAAGTTAATCACTCTTTTATTTATATAAAAGAAGGAGAGATAAAAAGTGAGCCACATCTTCATGCTCATGTACTTCCAATTGCTTTACCTATTAGGCATTTAATAGCAGGCTTTTTAAAAGTACCTCCAAAAAAGAAAGCAAAAAATGAAGAGCTAAGAAAAATGGTTGAGGAATTAAGGAATATTAAAAAACTATGAGAAATAACTCTTAAGAAGCGCAACAAATTGTTTTATTCCTGCTTTTGATTTTCCTTCCTTTCTTCTATTAAAAACATATGGTATATTCTTTATTTTTAAATCATTAGCTTGTTTTAAAATTTCAAAAAGTATTTTATAACCTTCTCCGATAAATTTTCCCTTGACTACTATTTCTTTTACTTTTTTATTCCCAGCAAAATAACCACTTAAAATATCCTTGCAATATTTTTTTCCCCTCATTTTTAGAATCGCTTTTCCAAGTATGGTTAAAGAAAAAGTTATAAACCTCCTCCAAGGTTCCCAATTTGAAACTTTTTTTCTCCAACCAACAACAAGGTCATATTTTTTTAAACCTTTTATAAACTCTTTTATTTTTTCTGGAGGATGTTGGAAATCGGCATCCATAACTAAAAAATATGGAGTTTTACATTTTCTTATCCCTTCAACAACACTTATGGTTAAACCGTGTACTTTTTTATTTCTTCTATCGATTAATTCTACTCCCATTTTTTTTACGATTTCTTGAGTTCTATCCTTTGAACCATCATCAACAACGATTATTTTTGACTTGTAATTTTTCTTTAAAAAAGTAAGTAATTTTCCAATATTTTTTTCTTCATTTAAGGTTGGTAAAATTATAGTTAAGTTTTTTTCAATTTCTTTTTCCTTCATATCCTTTTTTAGTTTTTTCTTTTATTATTTTTTCTTTTATTTTTTAGCAGTATGTTAAATGTTAAAGATTTAAAAGATAGTTACAAAAATTTTTTAATGGTAGATCAAAAAGAATGGTTTAAAAAATATTATTCGAACGCAAAAATTTTTGTAAAAAACATTGAAAAAAGAGAATTTGGCGTAAGCTTTGATAAAGATAAAAAGATAGAACAAAGGCACATTTCTTTTAAAAATGATAGAGAGCTCATGGATTATCTTTCCCAAAACGTTCCTTTCTATATTTCTTATTCTGCAGCTTACTACAATTATCCATCGATGCCGATGGAGAAAAAAGAATGGCTTGGTGCGGAGCTCGTTTTTGACTTAGACGCTAACGACCTAAATCTTGAATGTAAAAAAGTACATGGGAGTGAAAACATTTGTAGCAATTGTTTTGAAGCAATAAAGGAGGAAGCTCTTAAGCTTATTGATTTTTTAATCTACGATTTTGGATTTAAAAAAGAAGAAATAAATGTAAACTTTAGTGGAAATCGTGGTTTTCATTTTCATGTTGAGAATGAAGAAATTCTTAAACTTTCGAGTTATGCTAGAAGAGAAATTTGCGATTATTTATCAGCAAATGGACTAGAGTTTGAAAATTTTTTCTATGAAGTTCCTTCACCAGCAAACCCAAGACAAAAAATTTTACATGGACCAAAACCGAGCGATTATGGGTGGTATGGAAAACTTGCAAACTTACTCCTCAATTCTTTAGATTCTTTGGATAAACTTATTGAAATCGGAATTCCAAAAAAAGAAGCAAAGAAACTTTTTGAAAAAAAAGATATTATCAAGCTTGGAATAATGCAAGGGAATTGGGATATGGTTTACATCAAAAATAAAAAGAAATTTTGGAAAGATTTTATCGAAAAACAAAAAATAAAACTAAAAGAGGTTGTTGATACGAATGTTACTATCGATACATCAAGACTTATCAGGTTACCGGATTCTATCCATGGTGGAAGTAGTTTAATAGCGAAGAAAATAGATTTAAATGAAATACAACAATTTTCATTGAATGAAGCAGTAATTCCTTCAAAAGAAAAAGTAAAAGTAAAAATAAACATTCCTTACGATTTTGACCTTTTTGGTTATAAACTAAAGAAAGGGAGCGAGGAGCTTGAAGTTCCTATAGGAGAAGCATTGTACTTTTATTCAAAAGGGTGGTTGATTGAGTAAAATACTCGTAATAAAAGGAGAAGGAGGATCAGATATATGGGAAAACGTTAAACTTGGAGATTTCGGTATCAAAAAGATTGTTGGAGAAAAAACAAGAAATAAAGAAGAAAAGATAATAAAAAAAGATGAAATAAGAGTAAAGTTTAAACACCTCTTTCATATTCGTTATTTTTTCTTTCTTTTAAAACAAATTCCTAAGGAAAAGCCTGAGGTTATAATAGTTAAAAGGCCATTTCCAACGATGGTTATACCAGCAATTTTTTATAAACTATTTTTTAGAAAAAAATTTTTTATGCATTTTGATGAATGGGAGATAAACAAACCATTTAGACCCATTTTTGGATTTAAAAACATAGCTCTTTTTATTTTCACTTATATTTCAATCGCATTTGCGGATGCTTTTATTGTTGGTAATGAAAACCTTAAAAAGCTTATAAAAACAAAAAAGAAGTTTTTTTATCTTCCAAACGGGGCAATTCCTTGGATAATAAAACCAGCCAATATTAAAGAACCAAAAAATAAAATATACTGCTTATACATAGGCGGAAGCTATAGAAAAGTACAAGAGCCGATGTATAGAACTTTTGCTAAATTAAAAAATGCGAAGCTTTTTGTTGCTGGAAAAGTTTGTAGAGAGCTTGGAGAAAGAAAAAACGTAGTAAAAATTGGGGAATTCAAATTTGAAGAGCTTTCTAAAATTGCTTCAAGAGCACATGTGTTACTCGCAACTTTTGATTACCATTGGCATTTGAATTTTACAAGTAATGTAAAAATTTTTGACTATATGTGTCTTAGGATGCCTATAGTTGCAAGTTCGATTGGAGAGATTCCAAAATACTTAGATTATGGAAAGGCGGGTTACTTAATACAACCAGGAAATATGCAACAACTTAGAAGTATCCTTAAAAGAATAAAAGAAAATTACAGAGAAGCATTTCAAAAAGCAAAATATGCAAGAAAGCTAGCAGAAACGAAATATGATAGAAGGAAGCTAATAAGAAACTTTATTAACGAGTTGAACGTTTGGAATAAAGAAAATGAAGAAAAGAGAAAAGGAAAATAAGAGGTAAGGTTTTTATAGAAAAAAGGAGAAAAAAAAGCATGGGAATGTACCAAAGAATAGCTGAAACCTTCCAAGAAGAGTATAAGCAAAGGGATGAGCTATATAGAAAAAGGCTTCAGGAATGGAGGAAAGAAGGGGCCATAGTTAGAGTCGAAAAACCAACAAACATCGCTAGAGCAAGAAGGCTCGGTTATAGAGCAAAACAAGGAGTTATCGTAGTTAGAGTAAGAGTAAGAAAGGGTTTAAGAAAAAGACCCAAACCAAGAGGGGGTAGAAAGCCAAGTAAGATGGGAAGGTTCTTTTCAACAAAGAAATCTTTAAAAAGAATAGCAGAAGAAAGAGCTTCAGCAAAATACAAGAACTTTGAGGTCTTAAATAGCTATTTTGTTGGTGAGGATGGACAGCATAAATTTTATGAGGTTATAATGCTAGATAGAAATTCTCCAAGTATAAAAAACGATAAAATCTACTCCGCTATAATAGCTCAAAAAGGTAGGGCTTTTAGAGGATTAACGAGCGAAGGAAAGAAGAATAGGGGATTAAGAAGTAAAGGGAAAGGAAGCGAGAAATCTAGGCCAAGCATAAGAGCGAATAGAAGGAGAAGGTAAATGTTTTTTGACATTCTTGGTTTTCAACCAAATGAAATCGAAAAAAAGGAGATACAAAATATTGAGAATTTTTTAAAAGTATCTTTTTTAGAAGAGGATTATTTTTTTGGTGAGCCAAAGAAGTTCAATTTTTCTAAAAAAATTTTTGTAACGAATACTATAAGCATAGAAAAGAAATTTTTGGTAAAACTTAAAGAAAGAGAAAAAATATTATGCATTCCTATATGGCTCGTTGATATAAAAGAAATTAAAAAATTAAAAAAGCTTATTATATTCATAAAAAAGGTCTCACTAAGGTATTGTTTTATTTCTTTCCCTAGAAAGATTGAAGAGATAAAATCTCCAAAGCAGCTGATAGCCTTCTCATATTTATTTGGTGAGGAAAAGAATGAAAGGTTGATGCTTTCTTTAATTGGTGTAAAGGATGAAGCTTAATAGATTTCGTTACATTGGTTTCTTTGTAATGGGAAAGCTTGAAAGTGGTCAAAATTTTTTACTTTTAAGAGAGAAATTCTGTGAACTCTTTGGGAAGGTTAGCTTAGAAGAAAGTAACATTCAATTAATCCTTCAAAAACAAAAGTTTTTTGTTATAAAGGTTAACCAAGTTTATGAAGAAAAAATTCTTATAGCAAGCTGTTTTCTTCCTTTATTAAGCTTATTTACCACTTCCTCCGTTAAAAAATCAAAAGAAAAAATAAAAATTTTAGAAAATTCTATTTAAAATGGTGCGAATAATCGTAGAGGGCTTTAAGAGCCTTTACTGCTGAGTTTGGTGACATATAAACCGGTATACCGCTTGCTTCTATTATTGATTTGTGTAAACGGGTGAACGCACCACCCATAGTTGCAACTATCAATGGCTTTTGTGAATTTTTGTATTTTGTTAAAGAGTTTATTATTGAAGTATCTGCACCAGGTGTTTGGAAAAGGAGTATGAGCAATAGCATATCAACGTTTTTTTCATTTAGCATCGCTTCTATAGCGATTTCAAACCTTTTTGCATCAGCATCACCAGCTATGTCAAGAGGGTTTTTTATGTTTACATAGTTTGGGAGTTTATCTTTCAAGAAGTTTTTTGTTTCATCACTTAGTTGAGCAAGCTGGAGGTTGTTTGCGTATACAGCATCCGTTGCTATAACTCCTGCTCCGCCACCGTTTGTTACTATCCCAACATTCTTTCCTTTTGTTTTTGGCTGCGTTGCAAATATTTTTGCAAAATCAAACAGCTCTTCATACCTTTCTACACTTATAAGGCCAAACTGTTTAAACAATGAAAGGTAGTTTTGAGAATTACTCGTTAAGGCCGCAGTATGTGAGAAGGCTGCTTCTATTCCCTTTTGACTTATTCCACCCTTCATTACAACTATTGGTTTTTTTGCCTTTCTTAAAATTTTTACAAACTCTTTACCCCTCTTTACACCTTCTACATAGAATAGAATTACTTTTGTTGTTTTCTTTTTTAATAGGTATTCAAGCAAAGAAGTTTCATCCAATACAGTTGCGTTTCCATAAGAAATAAACTTATCTATTCCAATGTTTTCATCAGAAAAAAGGTCGAGCGTTACACTTCCTATAGCTCCACTTTGTGTAAGAAAGCTTATATCCCCTATTCCTGGTCTTTTTAGCTTATACTCTGGTAAAAATAGGGTATCAACACCACTCTTTGGGTCAAAAACTCCTAAGCAGTTTGGTCCAAGAAGAGCGATGTCATATTTTTTTGCTATTGTTTTTATTTTTTCTTCCAAATCTTTTCTACCAACTTCCGCAAAACCACTTGAAATAACTATTGCTGCTTTTACTTTTTTCTCTCCACATTCTTCAAGAACTTTTGGAACGATTTCAGCTTGAACTACTATTACTGCAAGATCAACCTTTTCCTTTATATCAAGAATACTTTTATAACACTTTACCCCAAGTATATAATCTGCGTTTGGGTTTACCGCAAATATTTTCCCTTTGTAACTTTTAAGAAAATTTCTAAGTATAACGTTTCCTACTTTGCTGGGTTCTCTAGATGCCCCTATTATCACAACACTCTTTGGAGAAAATAAAGCTTCTATTTTCATCGCATTCACCTCTTAAGCTAGGAGTAGTTTACCCCTCTACCATTATTCTTACATCAGCAACCTTATAAGAATTTTCATAAATCATAATTGGGTTAATATCCAATTCTTTTATGTTTTCTTTTTCGACTATTTTGCTTACTTTAGCGATTAAGTTTGCGATTTTTTCTTTCATTCTTTCATTTTTGAACAATAATTCTTTCGCTTTTATCTCTTCTATCATTTCAAGAGCCTCTTTTTTGTTTATCGGGCAAAGCCTTGAGGAGATATCTTTGAATATTTCTACATAGCTGCCACCCAAACCAAATATTATAAACTTTCCAAATTGCTCATCTTCGTTTGCTCCAATAATCGCTTCTTTTCCTATAGGTAGCATTTCTTGGGCAATTATTTCATAAGGTTGGAGGTTGAACTTTTTTGCTATTTTTTTAAACTCTTTAAAAGTTTCTTTTATTTCTTCCTTGCTTAAATCTATTTTAACCAATCCAAGCTTTGCCTTATGGGTTGCTTTTTCAGAATATAGTTTTAAAACAATTTTTCTTCCTTTTGCAAATTCGTAAGCTTCATCTAAGGAATTTACAACTTTTGTTTGTGCAACTTTTATATTATATTTTTTTAAAAGCTCGAAACCTTTTATGTATTCAAGAATCATAAAAAAATTTTGAAATAGAACTTTTTATAATTTTGGTATTAGGCTCTTTCCTTCACATTTTAATTTTTTATTGTAAATCCTTAACAATGTTGGGGCGACATCTATTATGCTTGCTTTTTCTAATTGAATTTTTCTTAAAGCTTTATTTAACTTAGTGTTTTTTGAGAAACCCCCAAATATTCCCTTTTTGTAATGGTCTCCACCTTTTGCATACTCGGGTTTATCATAAACTTTTTTTGCGTTGTAATCATAGATAGAAAAGAAATATCCTTCTTTTGCTACAAGTAGAAGGTCCGGGAGTATTATTCCTTTAATGCCCTTATAGTATTCTTTTCCATCAACGATTTCTTTTACAACTTTTTCTTTTAACAATTCCTTCTTTACTTCTTCTTTAATTTTTTCCCTTTCTTTTTTATCGATTATTCCTTTTGAAAACCTCGAATCGTTTATGAAGAGCATAGCAACTGGAGAGTTTGAAATGCTCGCAAAAACCTTTGTTTTTTTCATATCAAAATCAAAAGAATGTATTCTTGCAACATTTGCAACAGTTCCGCTTGAAAAACCAAGCATAAAAATTTTTCTCGCAATCGTTCTTAAGAGTTGTGGCATAGTATCATAGGTTTTTCTAAGCTTTGAGCGCATTATTTTTTCTCTAATAGAATACTTTATTTTTGAAAGCTTACTCGGTTCTTTGAGTTTTGCAAAACCTTTTTTTACTAAATAAGTATTTATAAGAAATTTTCCTTTTATTCTTTGGAAACCATGGTCAGAAACTACAAAAACATTCTCCACCTCAGTGTTCAAACAAAACCTTAAGAAGTCATCAACAACTTTATAAAAAGGATAAGTATACTTTTTCCAATTTTTCTCACCAAGTGAGAAGTGCTGGGCTCTATCAAGTTCAGAGAAGACAAAAAAGGAAAATTCAAAATCATAATTCTTTAATAAATAAGTTGATAGGTTTTTCATAGCTTTCATTCTTTTTAAAAGAACCGAATAACCCTTTCTATCACCTTTTCTTAACAAGTTTTCTCCTTCTATTTCCTCTCCGACAAAACCAAACTTTTTTGTTAGTCTTTCTATTTCTTTTGGATATGATTTTGGCGAGTAGGGCCAGCCAGTAACGAGTATTCCATTTATTTTATAAGGTTTAACTATCAATGGAGCGTTTACAACAATCTTTTTTCCATCTATTTCATCCCAAAAAGGTTTTGTAACGTTTGGTTCAAAATATTTGTAATCCTTTTCATAATCCTCTTTAAGGTAAAAAAATTCTATTATCCCATGTTTTCTTGGAGTATTACCAGTGTATATACTAGGCCATGAAGGTTCTGATTGAAATGGTAAAAGAGAATTCAATCCACCAAAAAAACCACTTTCTTTTAACTCTTCAAACCCCTTAAGTCTTAATCTATCTATTATCCAATTTGTTCCACCATCTACGCCAATGAGTATCGTTTTCAAATTTCCACTTTCTTTGTTTTTCCTTTTAAATCGACAAACTTTGCTTTAAATTCTTTTTCAGAAGCTACGTAAAAACCTCTTTCCTTTGAAGGTTTTGATTTTTTATAAGCTATTATTTGGAAAGCTGGCACAAAATTTATAAAAGCTCTTTGAAAGGTTTTTGGAAGTTTAGAAAGAAGAAGTAGTTTTTTGTTTGTTTTTGCTTCCTCGATGTTAGCTACGTTCAACCAAACTTTTGCTTCCTCTTTGTTCTTCTTTATGTAATCAAAAAACCTTAATAGTGTTGCCTCTTCATAGTCTCCAGAGAACTTAGGAAAGTTATAAGTTGGGAAAACCCAGTAAAAATTGGATTTTAGGTTTGCTTCTTTAAGCAAATTTTTGTAACCATTGTAAGTATGGGTAAGTGTTGTATAACTTTTTCCTTTCAATACTTTACAAACAAAATCCGCAGCTAATCTTGGAAGCAAACTAGCAAACCTAACTCCGATATGGTCTTTTGTTCCCAGAAAATACTGTATTCCTATTCTATTCTCTATACCTATGTACAAAAAACCATCATCCTTTAACAGCTTTGATACATTTTTAAGGAATTTTACTTGAAGCTCTAAAGCATGATTATGGTTTTTAGCATGGTATCCGACCCATTCGAGCAAACCATTTACTACTATTAAATCAAAAATTTTTTCTTTAAAAGGGAGGTTGTTTGCATCAGCTCTAATCAAAGTTATATTCTTTATTTTCCTTTCTTTCTTTAGGATTTCTTGGAATTTTATCCTTTCTTCTACACTTTCAACAGAATAAACTTTTTTTGAGAATTTTGAAAGCATAAACGCCAAAGAACCCCATCCACTACCAATGTCCAAAACATTCTCAAACCTTTTCTTTGGTATATGATAAACAAAAGAAATCCTTGAAGTATTATAGATATAAGGAATTATCTTTGGAAAATTTTTTTGCATAAAAGATATAAAACCTTTTTCACCTTCTTTTTTGATAACCCTCAAAACTCTTGACATTCCTTCTTCGCTTATCTCCCCCCAATATGGAGTTGAGTTCTCTATAAAATCTATATAACCATTGCTTTTTGCAAAGAATCCACATTTGCAGGAGTACCCTTTTTTTGTTTTTTTAAGTTTTTTCCCACATCTTGTGCAATAATAAAACATCTATCCACCAAGTAAAGAGATCTTAGCGATCATAGCTTCAAGCTGTATTCTTTCATTCGCTCCTTCAACTATTCTAAAGTTAAACTCTCCCAAAACATCTAAAAGCAAAGCTTTCTTCTTTTCTTCAATTTTTGAATTTAAAATTTCTTTGTAAGCTTGGATTATTATATCTTCTCCGCTTAGCCCATAATCAAACAAAAGCTTATCTAAGATTTCCCTTGCTTTTGAGAATTCACCATTTATAGCTTTGTTTAGCATTTCTCTTACTTCTTTTGGTCTTGCAAAAGATGAAATACTATAAATAAGTTTTTCACTTATCTTTTTACTTTCCATCGCTGCACTTTGGAGAAGGTTTATAGCTTTTCTCATGTCTCCTTCAGAAATATAGATTAAAGCATCTATTGCTTCTTTTTCTATGCTTAGATTTTCATTCTTTGCAATCCTCATTATCATTTCAGTTATCTCCTCTTTGCTCAATGGTTTAAACCTGAATATTGTACACCTACTTTGAATCGGTTCTATGATCTTGCTTGAATAGTTTACACTGAGTATAAACCTTGTTTGACCAGAAAACATTTCGATTATCCTTCTTAATGCATGTTGCGCATCAACGGTTAATGCATCAGCTTCATCCAAAAATATTATTTTTAAATTTTTTCCAGATATTGGCAAGGTTTTTGCAAAATCCTTTACTTTTGTTCTAATGTCGTTGATTCTCCTTTCATCACTTGCGTTTAATTCCATGAATGAACCGCTTAAGTCACCAAAAAGGTCACGAGCAAAAGCAAGAGCGCAAGAAGTTTTTCCAACTCCTGCTGGGCCAGCAAAGATCATATCTGGAAAATTACCCTCTTTTACATAAGCCTTTAACCTTTTAACTATTTCTTTTTGTCCAACGACTTCACTAAGAGTTTTTGGTCTATACTTTTCCGTCCATGGTAACTCCATAAAACATTTTCAAAATTGTTTATTTTAAATTTAACCTAAAAAAGAGCATTTTTTATTCTATAACCTTCTAATAGCAAAAATGTTATTTTCCCGCAATTTTTTCTTGACTTCTTTCTCTTTTTCTTTTTCTTCTTTAACTTTTTCTTGAAATTGTTTATAAAGTTCTTTAAATTTTTCTTCACCCTTCTTATTTAGGTTTTCAATACAATGGCTAATGTTTATCCTTCTTTTCCAATTTTTAGATCGACCCAACTCTTTATTTTCAAGCTCTAAAACTTCTTCAACAAAATTTTTTTTACTCAATTTTGAAAAATCACCTTTCGATGCTTCTAAAATAAAACGTTTATGGTTGATTTTATTTTTATTTATTAATTTTTCCATAAAAAATATTTTTTTTATCCTTTAAAAAATTTTTTATTCTAAAAAATAAAAACTACTCAAACTTTACGATTCCAATCTTTTTCTTTCCAAAAACAGCGGCTACACTAGCTCTCAATTCTTTTAAAAAATTTTCTTCTTCTTTTTCAAAGAATTCGATCTCTTCCTTTGTGAAAAGTTCTCTATTCTCTACTACCAAATTTTTTAAAAACTCATTGCTTAGGTATATACTTTCCCTTTTACAATTCTCACAGTAGACAATCGGTATTATTGGAATTTGTTTTAACTTTCCTTCTTCTATTTCTCTATATATCTTCAGCTTAAGCGTTTCTTTATTACAAAATGGGCACTTATAAGGAATCTTAAATTCCTCTATGTTTTTTACTTCGATTATTTTAAGTGGAAATTTTTTCTCTTTGCAAATCTCAACAGTTCTGCTCAAAACATTAAAAATATTCTCTTTTGAAAAAACCTGTTTTGTTATCTTTAAGCTTTTATCGAATTTTAAAAGCAAGGTTCCTTTATCAAAGAAAGTATAATCCTCTATCTCTACAACCTCTCCTTTTTCTTTTATAGTCTTTCTAGCCCTCCCATCCTTTGTAAACTCAAACAAGATTTCCATTATTTTTCCTTTAAAGCTTTAGCATACCTTATATCTTGAGCCGTTATGGTTTTTCTTTTCTCTTTTTTAGCCCTTTCTTTAGCTATTTCTATTATTTCTTTAGCGTTTCTTTCGAGCGCTTTGCTTAGCTCTTCTAGCGCTGAATCTGAAATTTTCTTTATCCCAGCCTTTTTTATAATTTTTTTCAAAGAATCTTTTAGCATATTCAGCACTTAAGATCTACATCACTGTTCAGCAGGCTTTTATTCATCACAATTTTCTTTATTTATTTTATCTTTTTAATTTTTTGCAAAATGAGCATAAGCAATATTTTAAAATTTACTTTTTAAATTAAACTATGGAAATAGAAGAGATCCTT
>JBNAVG010000015.1:0-9326 GCA_049700355.1 Candidatus Micrarchaeales archaeon
GTAAAAAAGTTTATACTGCTGCAGAGTTCCTTGGAATGGAGAATTTATTTTTAGAAGCTTGGAGAAAAGAGATTCATGAAAAAAAGAAAGAAGTAAACGTGAAAGATTACTATGAAAAGCTTAAAAAAATTCAATAGATTTGTTGGAATAGATTTGGCTGGAAGTGAAAAAAGGAATACTGGAGTTTGTATTCTTATCGGTAATAAAGCTAAAACAGAGATTGTAAAAAAGAATCGTGAAATCTTGGATTTTGTAGAAAAAAGTAAAGCAAGAATAGTTGCTATAGATGCTCCCCTTTTTCTTCCTTTTGGTAGAAAAAGTATAGATAAAAAAAGCAAAGTTCATTTGAGGGAATGCGATAGACAACTTCTTAAGCTGCGTATAAAATTTTTTCCAATAACCCTTGGTCCTATGAGAATGCTAACAAAAAGGGGTATCTGGCTCAAAAGTGAATTGGAAAAAAGAAAAATAAAAGTCTTAGAAACATATCCTGGAGCAATATATGATTTGCTAAAAATAGAAAGAAAAGAAGAAAGCATAAAGAAAGGGCTAAAGAAGCTTGGTCTAAGGTTCAAAAACAAGATAACTAGGGATGAGTTGGATTCTATAGCTTGTGCTTATTTAGCAAAGCTCTATAAAGAGAAAAAAACGATTGGGCTTGGAAGAAAAGAAGAAGGTTTTATGTACCTTCCAAAAGTTTGATAAAATGCTTTACCTTGCTTATTTATTGCTAAAAAACACATACAAAACAAAAATAATAAAGTTTAAATCAAAAAAGCTTAAGGTCTTGGTTGCTGATTCTTTTTTAAAAAGGGCTATAGGGCTGGGCTATAGAAAACAAATAAAAGAGGATGGAATGTTATTTATTTTTGAGAAAAGTGGAAAGTATGCAATAACAACTTTGAATATGCGTTTTCCAATAGAAGTTTTTTGGATTGATGAAAAAGGAATAATAAAGGAAAAAGTCCTTGCAAAACCACTGAGCTTTTATTATCCAAAAAGCAAAAGCAAGTTTATACTAGAATTAAAACCAAACATAATAAAAGCAAAAATCGGAGAAAAACTAGAGTTTTGAGTTTTCCCTTATTCTTTTATATTGATAAAGCAATAATCTCTCAAAAACATTAAATACTTTTGTTACCATGAAGAATTTACGTATAAAAGCATTTAAATATTTTTTTATTTCTTTTAGATAGTAAACATTTTAGAGTTAAGAAGCAACCATTTCCATAAAGGTAAAAATTTTATAACTCTATTGTTGATTTTTAATTCCCCTTCATAATCCCAAGTAACCATCAACAAATCTTTACATTTTAATAACTCGCTCGCTTTTAATTTCTCTTTTTTCTATTTCATCTTCTGAGCTCGCATAAGTTACTTGGACCAATTGCTTAACCTTTAAACCTTCTTTAATAACAAAATCAACTTCTTTACCTTGAGTATTTTTAAAGTAGAAAATAGAGCTAATATCATTTTCAAGCTCTTGTTTTTTAAGCTCTATAAAAACAATATTGTTATTGTGTATAGTACATTTATATAATATTTTTGTACTGTAGACGGTACAAAATTAAACTTTTATTGGTAAGAGATAAATCCCCTTTTCAGAACTATTCTTTTTACTCTTTTCGGTTTAAGGTTTTTTAAGAAAACCTTCTCAGCTTTATAAACTTTTTTCGCTTCATCGCATGCAAATATATCTAAGCAAGCATAATTTTTTTCTGGCCATGTATGGAATGAGATATGAGAGGTTTTCAAAAGAGAAACAAAGGTTAAACCAAGGGGATTAAATTTATGAAGCTTAAAAGAGTTTTTTATTTCGCAAAGGCCTGATTTCTTTATAGCTTCTTTATAAACCTTTTTAATAAAACTAATATCCTCTAGCAAAAATTTATCGCAACCAAACAATTCGAGCAAAACATGAGTACCTCTCCTCATTTCTTAAAATTTTAAAATTTTATTTTATAAAAACTTTTCAAATTTTGAATTTAAATTTTTAATCTTCAAAGCAGTTGCTAATTTATTTTTAAGCTAAATGTTTAAAAAAAATATGCAAGAAGTTAAAGGCTTCGTTCATGATATAAGAATAGTCTCAAACGCTTGTTTTGTTGTAATAAGAAATAGAGATGGTTATTTTCAGTTAACAATAAAGAAGGATAACCCAATCTTCGAAGATGCAAAAAAGTTAAAGAGGGAAAGTGTAATTTTAGCAGAATGTGAAAAACCACAAAAACAAATAGCAAAAATTCCAGAACTGATTCCAAAAACCTTAGAAGTAATATCTCAACCGATCGATGAACTTCCTATTGATATACTTGAAGTTACACAAACATCCCTTCCAAAGAGACTGGAAAATAGACCCCTAGATTTGAGAAAAAGAAAAAATTTACTAATATTCCTTATTCAAAATAGTATAGTTGAAGAAGCAAGAAAATTTCTCAGAGAAAATGGTTTTATAGAGGTTTTTACACCTTGTTTGATAGGTGGTATCTCAGAAGGTGGCTCAGAAGTTTTTGAAGTTGATTTCTTTGGAAGACCAAGTTTCTTAAGACAAGACCCACAACTACACCGTGAGCTTCTTATGCTTGCTGGTTTTGAAAAAATATTCGAGATAGGACCAAGCTGGAGAGCTGAAAAATCACACACAACAAGGCATCTTTGTGAGCATCGTGGGATAGCTGTAGAAATGAGTTTTATAAAAGATGAATATGAGATAATAAAGCTTGAAGAAAAACTTATAGAAGCTATAATAAAAGGAGTAAATAAGAGATTTAAAGAAATTATAGAAAAAGAATTCAAAGCAAAGCTTAATTTTAAAACACCTTTTCCGATTATAGAGTTCCCAGAGGTTTATGAAATTCTAAAAAAGAAGAACATTAAACCAACAGCTGACTTAAAGGAAAAGGAGGAAAAAGCAATTTGGGAGTACTCTGTAGAAAATTTTGGAAGCGACTTCTTTTTTATAAATAAATTCCCATTTTCTGAAAAACCATTCTATGTTATGAAAGATGAAAAAAGCGAATATGCTAGAAGCACTGACTTAATGTGTAAAGATATAGAGCTTAGCTCTGGTGGACAAAGGGAGCATAGGTATGAAAAAATTATAGAGCAAATAAAAGAGAAACATCTTGAACCAGAAACTTTGGAATGGTTTACAAAATATTTTAAGTATGGTGCTCCACCACATGGCGGTTTCAACATAGGTCTTGAAAGATTAACGATGGCTTTACTCGATTTAAAAAATATAAAAGAAGCAGCCCTTTTCCCAAGGGACCCAGAAAGACTTCTTCCATAAATTTATTTATTCAAAAAATAAAAAATATAATAATGAATGAGTTTAGTGAATTAATAAGGGGTGGAAAAAGCAAGAATACGATTATTTTTGCTTTGTATACACATGAAGGCGATGTAGTAATCGCCTCAGATACTCTTTCTACGATTGGTGATATTAAAGGAGATGAAGAAAAAATTTCTAAATTGGGTAATGCACTAGTTGCAACTGCTGGAATTGTTTCTTCTTGCCAAGTTTTTGAGGAGGAGATTGAAAAACTTTTTGAGGAAAATAAAGAGATAGATAGAGAAAAAATAAGAAAAACATTCACATCAGCAAGAAAAAAATATTTAAAATCTTTGGATACTGAAGATGAAAAAGAATGGGATGTAGAAGCTTTACTTGTAGCTCCTTTCAATAATAAAATAAAAATATTAAAAATAAATACAGATGGAAGTGAGGAAGAAATTAAAAAAATGGATTTTGTAGTTATAGGTTCTGGAGAAAAAAGTGGCTATACCCTTGCAAACTTTATAATAAAGGAAAAACTACCACTCAAGAAGGCTTTAACGATTTCATATTTAATTGTAGATGAAACAAAGAAAACGTGTTTAGGAGTGGGTGGGGGTACGGATATTTGGGTATATACCCATGATAAAAAAATAAAACATTTAACAAAAGAAGAAATTGAAAAGGAAAAAGAAAAGGCAGAAGAATTGAAGGAAAAGATTTTAAAAATTATCTATCCTCATCAAAAACAAAACGAAAAAAAGAAAATAAGGATCACTTCTTAGTAAGAATTCTTTTTTAGAAAATCTTTTATCCTATGAAAAGATTCTATAAGCATTTCTTCATCGCAAAGTGTAACTATTCTTATATGTCCTGGGGAACCAAAGCCATTCCCAGCAACAACTTGGACATATTTTGAAAGTAAAAGCTTCTCAGTAAATTCGATATCATTTTTTATTTTAAGCCTTGAAAAATCGATTTTTGGAAAAATGTAGAAAGCTGCCTTTGGTTCAACGGTATTAAGGAAATTAGTTTCATTCGCAAGCTTTGTTGCAAGTTTCGTTCTTCTTTTTATTTCATTAACAAAATTTTTTAAGAATACTTTGTGCTCTTTTTTTCTTTTTAAAGCTTCTGCCCATGCGTATTGTGCAGGAGTATTACAACAAAGCCTTAAAGAAGCAAAATCTACAAATTTTTTTAGTAGTTGGGTACTCTTTTTATCCTCTTCTGGGAACATTGCAAAACCAAGCCTTAAACCAGTAGCGATATAACTTTTTGAAGCCCCATTAAAGATTAAATAAGGAATTCCTTTTGCAACTTCACAAATGCTCGTAAACTTTTGGTCAAAAACAAGTTCATCATAAATCTCATCGCTTACTAAAAAAATATCAAAATCCTTTGCTATTTCAACGATTTCTTCTAGCTCTTTTCTTTCTAAAACGCTTCCAGTTGGATTGTTTGGGTTTATCAGTAAAATGTATTTCGGTTTTCTTTTTTCTCTTTTTAATTTTCTTCTTAATCCATCGATATCGATTTTCCATCCAAGTTCTTCTACATAGCTACAGAAAATTGGTCTTCCACCAAAGAAAAGAAGGTTTGGAAGGTAAGGTGGGTAAAAAGGTTTAAAAAACAAAGCGGTATCTTTTTCATTTATGAGAGAAGCATTTAAAAAGAATATTGCTTCAGAAATACCTTGGGTAATTACTATTCTTTCTATGTCTACATCCAAACCATAATCCCTTTTATACCTTTTTGCTATTTCTTCTCTCAGCTCTTTTACTCCAATTAAAGAAGAATAAAAAAATTTTTCTTCTTTCACTGCTTTTATATAGCCTTTTTTTAAAGCCTTTGGTGGAGAAAAAAACCTTGCTGGGTCGCCTGTATTTAGTTTTATTACTTTTTTACCATCCTCCTTAAGCTTTTCAGCAAGCATATCCAATTTTCTTACTGGGTTAGTAATAAATTTGCTCTTTTTTGAAACAAACATATTTTTATATTAATTTTAATTTTAAAAAACTTCTCATTCTTTTTCTATTTTTCATTTTCTTTCTGTATACCTTTTATCCTTGTACAAAGATTAATATATTTAAAAAAACAAAAATAGTTGTGCTTTAGAAGTTTTTATTGAGGTGTTTAAGATGGGAGAAATAATGTTTGAGGATAATACTCTTTACATAAAAAATAAGGAAAAAGTAAAAAAGAATTGTATAGTATTAGTTGGACTTCCTGGTATAGGCTTGGTTGGGAAGCTTGTTGTTGATTATTTAATAAAGCAGCTTAAAGCAAAAAAGTTTGCAGTTTTCTATTCTCCTGCATTCCCACCACAAGTAATAATGAAGAAAAATGGAAAGCTTAGAATGCTTAGTTATCGCTTTTATCACGCAAACGTTTCAAATAAAGAATTCATATTTTTGGTTGGTGATATACAACCTTTTGATTCTTCTTGGCAATATTCTGTTTGTAGCGATACTTTAAACTTTTTGCTGAAGTTTAAACCAAAGGAAATAATAACAATAGGTGGTTATGGAACAAACCAATTTATTCAAAACCCAAGAGTACTCGGAGCTGCAAACACAAAATCAGAGATTGAAAGGTATAAAAAGCTTGGTGTAGTATTTGGTGAAGCTAAGGGGAGTATAGTTGGAGCTGCTGGGCTTTACATTACTATGGCTTACCATGCAGGAGTAGAAGGAATCTGTCTAATGGGTGAAACACATGGTGCATATGTTGATGCGAACGCTGCGAAAGCAGTCTTAGAGGTTATCGCTAAAAGGTTTAACATAAAAATAGATTATTCTGAACTAAAGAAAAAGGTAGAATTAACTGAAAGGGCGATGAAGGAGATTGAAGAAGAACTTAAAAAGATGGGTGAAGAAAGGGGAAAAGAAAACCTTGGTTATTATAGGTAAAAGCTCTTCTATATAACACATTCTTCAACTGGTTTATCGTTTCTAATTTTAACAAAGCTTGGTGCTCTAAGCTTTAGCTCTGGAGTAATACTCATAAACTTAACCTCACAAACAATCTTTGGCTCAACCCATGTAACCTCTTTTCCTTTTAGCTCTTCTATTTCTTTCCTAAATGGGTTCTCTTTGCTTTTTATTGCTTGAAGTTTTTCAGTAATTTTCGAATAACCCTCTTCGCTTAAACCAGTTCCACATCTACCAACGTATATTAGTTCTCCGTTATGGAAACATCCAAGGATCAATGCTCCAAAGTATTCTTCCCTCCATCCTTCGCCTTTTGTGAAACCACAGATTATACAATCTATGGTGTCAAGAACTTTTATCTTTAGCCAATCTTTACTCCTTTTTCCAATTTGATAAGTAGAAGTAATCCTTTTTGCCATTATCCCTTCTAAACCTTTTTTCTTTACTTCCTCGAAAAATTCTTTCCCATTTTCAATAATGTATTGGGAAATCAAAAGCCTTTCATCTTCTTTTATAGTTTCTTTTAAAATTTCTTTTCTTTTTATTAAGGGTAGGCTTATTAATTCGTTTTCATCTTTATAAAGTATATCAAAAACAACATAGGTTGCTGGTGAAACCCTTGAAAGAATTTCCCATTTAAACTCTCCTTCTGCTTGCTCCCTTTCTTGAAGGGAATAAAAATCTGGAACCCCGTTTTTAAAAACAACAATCTCTCCATCCACTATTACTCTTCTTGCATTTATGTTTTTCCAAATTTCTTTTAGCTCAGGATAACGTTCTTGGAAAAAAAGCATTCTCCTATTAAGCATTCTAACTTCTTTTTTCTCAGTATCTATATAGCTTATAGCTCTAGTCCCATCAAACTTTATTTCAAATAAAAAATCTTTATCATTAAATGCTTTTGATTTTTCAGCAAGCATCGGTTTTATTTTTTCATCCCAAAGACTCATGTTAACACATTAATTAGAAATAACCAACTAACTTTCTTCTTTTTTCTTTTTCTTCTCTACACTTTCAACACTTGCTTTTAATGCTTCCATTAAACTTTTTGCTTCAACCTCTTTTTCTTTTTCAACCTTCTCAACGATTTCTTTTCCTTCAACCTTTGCTTTGATAATTTCCTTAAGCCTTTGAGAGTATTCATCCTTAAACTTACTCAAATCAAGCTTTTCTTCGGATAGCTTATCTATCAAAACCTTAGCTAGCTCTATTTCCTCTTTTGTAACCTTTGGTAAGCCTTTAAGCTCTGAAAATTTTGAAACATCCTTTATTTCGTTTAAGTAGAAAAGAGTGTGCATTAGCAAAGATTGCTTATAAGCTCTTATAGCTACTACATACTCTTTATTCTTTAAGGTTATTTTTCCTATAGCTATTTTGTTTAATAGCGAGAGGGATTCAACGAGCAAAGAATAAGCCTTTAACCCTTCTTCACTTGGAACTATAAAATAGGATTTTTGTATTAGCAAAGGGTCTAGCTGAGAAGAGTCTACGAAGCTTTTTATTTCGATTGTTTTCGAGCTTTTTAGCTTTATTTTTTCGAGCTCTGATTTTTCTATTATTACCCATCTTTCTTTTGAGATTCTAAAACCTTTTTTCATTTCATTCCACTTTACTTCTCTTTGGCATTTTGGGCACCACCTCTTATAAGTTAAAGGAGTATTACAAACATTGCAAAGGTTATGAAACTCAATTTCTTTTGGTTCGGTAGCAGTATAAATTTTTATCGGTATTAAAACAAGCCCAAAGGATATCGCACCAGAGAATATAGCTTTCATAATTTTATTTGGATTTTTAAATATAAATTTTAGATGTTTTAACTTTCAAACCATCGCAAGAAAAATCGAAGCTGGAATTATTAAGAGGTTCCTTTTTTCTATAAAATCAAACTGATTCTTAGAAATCAATATTTTATTTTTAATAGGAACTTTTGGAAAATCGCTTTCTTTAACGCTTTCTTGAAACTTAACCTCAACTCCAAAATCTTTAAAACAGATGTCTATTTCTTTTTTATCGTGATAAAAACCGATTTCCATTTCATTATTTATCCTTCTTGCTAAAGCTTCAAAAACGATACCTTCTACAAGCTTTGTATTATCCTCTACTTTTTCCCCAAAAAGTTTTTTGTAAGATGCATGAAATATAAAGGGGTCTAAAAAATAAGCTTTTCTCATTTTTCTATAAACTACTCTATTCTTGTTTATATCAAAAGTATAAACATTTCTTAAAGCAAGAAGTTTTTCTAAAATTTCTAAATATTCCCTTACAGTTACATGTGAACCTATTTCTACTTCCTTAGCTATAGAGCTGAGAGAGAATTTTGTTTGATAATTCTTAATTATTCCAATCAAAATACCGCTTGCAATCTTCTCGCTTCTCCCTATTCTTGCTATTTCATGTATCAAAGATTCCCAATAAATTTCATAAGTTTCTTCTTTAATTTTTCCTTCTTCCATTAATTCATAAAAAGCTCTTGGGAAACCACCACATTCTAAATATCTATAAAAAAGTTTATCCAATTCTTCTTTAAAAGGCATTAATTTTTTTGCATTATCAAAAATTTCTTTAAAATTGATGTTTGAAAAAGAAATGATGTTTTTTAGTTCTTTGCTTCCAAAAAGTTTAACAAACTTGTGAAAAGTAAAAGGAAGAAATTCTTCTACTTTAATGTTTCTACCAGGAAAACTTTCTTTTTTTAAAGCGATTGAGGAAGAGCCCGTTAAATAAAAAATTTTGTTTTTTGAAAGGGGTGAATCTAAAACATATTTTATTGCTCTTTCCCATCCCTCTACAAAGCTTATCTCATCTAGAAAGATAAATTTTTCTCCCTCTCCTAACAAAAAATCAGCTCTCCTCACAATTTCAATTATATCTTCAAAATTCCTAAGAGTCTCACAACTGAAATAGAGAATTCTTTTTGGGTCAATTTTTTTTAACAAGTCATAGATCAAAAGTTTAAAAAATGTCGTTTTTCCTACTTGTCTCGGTCCAATAAAGAGAAGATTACTTTTTTCTTTAAAGGTATAAAGAATTTTATTTTTCCTTGAAAAAGCTTCTATTATTTTTCCATCTTCCAAAATTTTGTCCTTAGAAACCCACCATGGGTTTTGTTCTATTATTGT
>JBNAVG010000015.1:9426-12582 GCA_049700355.1 Candidatus Micrarchaeales archaeon
AAGAGGATAAAGAATGGAAAAGAGAGTATTGGAAACATTATAATGTTGAACTTTATATTGTATGTGCTTATAATGGAGAAAAATTGAATGAAAGAATAAAAAAATTATCTAATTGTTTTATAAAAAGTATCCAAGGAGAGATACCAACAATGGATAAACCTTGGTTGTTACCACTAGAGTATACTGGGGATATAGAGATTGTTGAAGGAGAAGGTAAAATTGCTAAGAAAATCAAAAGAGTTGGAGTTATATCCGAAAAAAATGAAAATTGGAAAGAGATTAGAAAAGCTATCGATGAAGGTGTAGAAAAGAGCATAGAAGAATGGAAAATTAGAGAATAATGCGCCAGCCGGGATTTGAACCCGGGCATCCAGCTTGGGAAGCTGGCATCCTACCAGGCTAGATTACTGGCGCAGGTTAAGATTAAAAAATTTAATAGCGTTAAAATCCGTTTTTTCTTCAACAACCTTTAAATCAATCTTTTTTATTTTTGCTATTTCCTCAGCTACAATCTTGACACTTCTCGGGTCATTTCTTTTATTGTTTAAACCAAGCCATGGGGAGTCTGTTTCTAACATTATTTGCTCTATTGGAATATCCCTAGCGACTCTCTTATAGCTTTTACTTTTTAAGAGCATAGTATTTAGAGAAACAAAATATTTCTTTTCTTTTACTAAATCAGTAAACTTATAGCCACCAAACATGTGCAAATGTACTCTTTGCAAATCTTCGCTATCCAATATTCTAAGTGCATCCTCAAAAGCATCCCTTATATGAATTGTTACTGGTTTTTTAAGCTCTTTCGCAAAGCTTAGCCATTCTCTAAAAACCTCTTTTTGTAAATTTTGCTCTTCCAAAGTTCTAGCATAATAATAATCTAAGCCAATTTCTCCTATTGCTACGCATTCTTTTTGATTTTGTTTTATTAGGTCTTTGTATTCATCACTTTTTTCTTTAGCAAATTCTGGGTGAAAACCAAAAGATGGAAAAATAAAACCTTTATTTGCTTTGGCTATATTTATAGTAGTTTCAAAATCTCTTGGGTGAGCACAACTCGTTATTACTGCTTTAAGCTCTTTTTTTAGCTCTTTTATTAGCTCTTCTCTATCATTATCAAAATCCTTTTGTTCAAGATGGCAATGAACATCTATCATATTTTTTAATTTTAAAATTGAGAAATAAATTTATATTTATTTTTTGAAATTATATTGTGGGAAAATGTTCGGGAATAAGAAAAAATGTCCTAACTGTGGTGCTCCTGTAAAAGATGATTGGAATTTTTGTCCTTACTGTGGCTTTGAGCTAAAAGGTACAGAGCTGGAAGAAAAGCTAAGGAAGCTAGAAAAAGAGCTTTTCAATTTTAGCTTCTCTTTTGCAGATATAGATAAAGAATTCGAAAGATTAGAAAAGCTAATGAGAAAACAAACTAAACCAATTTGGGGAGGAAGCTTAAGCATAACTATGCAAAGCGGTACCGGAATGGAGCCAAAAATAGAAATAAGGACAAGTGGAGATTTTAAAAAATATGAGCCTGAGCTAAAAAAGAAGCTAGGGGTAAAGGCTAAAGTAGAAGAAGTAGAAACCGCTAAAGCTAAAGAAGCTAAGGAAGAAGAAGAAAAAATCGAAAAGGAAAAGGCTAAAAGACCTATACCAAAGATTGCCGAAGAACCAGAAATGAATATAAAAGAAGAAAATGGGAAAAAGATTTTGAGCATTTCTTTGCCTGATGTTAAAAGCATAAAGGATATAGATATTAAAAAGCTCGAGCATAGTATTGAGATAAGGGCTTTTGCTGGTGATAAGGTTTATTTCAAGCTTATTCCTATAGAAGGGAATATTGTTTCTAAAAAGTTTAAGGATTCTACTCTCACCTTAGAAATACAATAACTAAGGTGGGAAAATGGTTATTGAGGAGCTACATGAATGGGAAAGGATAGCTGCGCATTCTCATATTAAGGGCTTAGGGTTAGAAGGGATAAAAGCAAAGAAAATTGCAGATGGAATGGTTGGGCAAGTAGAAGCAAGAGAAGCAGCTGGCATAGTTGTAAAACTAATAAAAAATGGAAAGTTTGCTGGTAGAGCAATTTTAATAGCTGGTCCACCTGGAAGTGGAAAAACTGCGCTTGCAACTGCTATAGCAAGAGAACTTGGGAAGGATACTCCTTTTGTTACTTTAACAGCTAGCGAAATCTTTTCAACACAATTAAAGAAAACTGAATTCTTAACACAAGTTCTTAGGAAAGCTATAGGAGCTAGGATACATGAAATTAGAAAAGTTTATGAAGGAGAAGTTAAGGAAATTTCTATTGAAAAAGCACAGCATCCTTATAACCCTTATCAACAAATACCAGTTGGTGCGAGCATAAGGATAGCAACGAAGGATGAAAGCAAAAAGCTTACTATGGACCAAAGCTTTGCTATTCAGTTGCTTCAGCAAGGAGTAGAAACTGGGGATATAATACAAATAGATGTCGATGGGGGTAAAATAGTAAAGCTTGGGAAAAGCAAAGAAGCTTCTGAGCAAAAGAAAGTTGATTTAACAACACAAGAAATAGTTGAAGTTCCTAAGGGTAGTGTGCTAAAAGAAAAGGAATTTGTTTACCCAGTTACTTTACATAGCTTAGATGTGGCGATAGCAAAACAGAGTAGTAGCGATATATTCTCATTGTTCTTTGGTGGTGAGAAAAAAGAAATAGATATGGAAGTAAGAAAGGAAGTTGATGAATACATAAAAACATTGGTTCAAGAAGGAAAATGTGAACTTTTACCAGGTGTTCTTTATGTTGATGAATGCTCAACCTTAGATATAGAAGCTATCGCTTTTCTTAATAGAGCACTCGAATCTGAACTTTCTCCAATAATAATATTTGCAACAAACAGAGGAGTAACTACAATTCGTGGAACTGATGTAAAATCCTATTTTGGATTGCCAATCGATTTATTGGATAGGCTGCTAATAATAACAACAAAACCTTATTCAAAAGAAGAGATAAAGGAAATCTTGAAGATTAGAGCAAAAGAAGAAAAGATTGAAATAAAGGAAGAGGTTATAGATTACCTTTCTGAGCTTGGTAGTAAAACTTCTCTTCGTTATGTAATTCAACTCCTTGCCCCAGCAAAGATAATCGCCGAAGAGAGAAAGAGCAAAAGAATAGA
>JBNAVG010000016.1:0-6626 GCA_049700355.1 Candidatus Micrarchaeales archaeon
CTATTAAAGCTACATCCAAAAAACTCAATTCTAGTATATACCCCATGCTTTTATTAATTGTTTTCAAAATTTAAAGTTTTTGAATCTTTTATTATTTATTTTTTACTTTTTTATTTCAATTCTTCTTTGTAAGTATAATAAAAAACAACCGGAAGAATACCACCAACAGCCCCCGTAAATAAACCTACAATAAAATTTAAAAAAATCTCAAAAATAATTCTGAAGAGAGTCAATCCTAAAAGCTCAAAAAATAAAGAGGGGAAGAGTTGAATAATTCTGATAATAACTCCGATACCTGAAGAAATCAAAGATAGAAATGAGATTACTCCAATTATGGAAAGGAATTTTTTCTTCCCTATATAAATGCTTCTTTTTATTGCTTCAATTGCCTTTCTATTTTCCGTAAAAACCAAAGCCCAACTTTCAAAAAACAAAATTATAAAAACAAACAACCCAAACACTAGAAGAAATACAAAAAGCAAAGATATTAATAATACCACTACTTCACTTACTTTTGAAATAAATAAAAGAAGTAGTGGAATAAAACAAAGACCAACTAGAAGGAGAACGGAAAAGATACCAATTAACTCCACTCCAAGAAGTGAAAAATATTTTTTCTTTGCTTCATTGAATGCTTTTTTCAGAGAAACTTTTCCTTTTATCGCTTGTATCCCAGCGTTTAAGGTCATCCCTGAAAAAATAGGCCAAACAAAAATTTCTAGGATTACGCTAAGCAGAGCAGCAAAAATAAGAAAGGTAGTAAGGGGAGCAAGGATAGAGGGATCATCAAGCTCGGAGAAATCGTTTGATGAAATCGCAGATAAAAGAGTAGAAATAGCAGATGAAAGACTAGGATACATTAAAATTACTAAAGGGATCATCAAAGAGATTAAAAGAAGTAAGTAAACCAAATTACCAATAAGACCAATCGCCATTATCTTTGGGTTTTTTATAACAAGTTGAAAAGCTTGTATTACTGTATCAATACTTTTCATTTTTTTTATTTTTAAATAAGTCTTTTTAATATTTTTGTTTTTGGAATTTGAATTTGAATTTTGTTAAAATTAAAAAATTAAAATAGAAGAAATAAATATTTTATTTTCTAAAATCCTTCATGAAAGAAATCGAAAGAGTAATTTCTCTAAAACAAGTAATACATATTGCTACGATATTTTTAAGTGTTCAATTTTTAGGATTACTCCTTCTTTGTTTTTCTTTAAGCGTATTTCAAGAAATAAGTTCTCAACAACCAAGCATAGATGTTTGGAGCTTGTTCCTTTACATTCTTTTAACAACTTTTATACTCCTCTTTTTTGTTAAGAAAACAACAAAAGGAGGGTTTATCGTTACTGCTTTAGATATGTTCGTAGTATTTTTTGCAAGTAGTTTTACTTTTGAAATAATCCTATCCCAGTTTTTCCAAAACCCTATTTTTATATCCCTATTTTCATATTTTTTGGCAATCGTTTTAATACTTGCTAAAAGAAAATCTCAATTTTTGAACAACTTAGCTACAATAATAAGTACTTCAAGCGTTGGTCTGTTGATTGGTTTAATGCTAGATTTCAACTCAGTTTTAATTTTCCTAACAATTTTAGCGATTTATGATTTTGTAGCCGTGTTTATAACAAAACATATGGTTGCTTTAGCAAAAGAGCTTTCTCAAAAACAAACAAGCTTTGCAGTTTCTTCTGAGCAGTTTATACCAAAGAAAAAATTTAAAGAAGTAATAGTTACTGCTTCAACAAAAAACCCACCAGTAGTTGTTTCAAGGCTACAACTTGGAAGTGGCGACCTTGTCGCTCCTCTTACTTTTGGTGTTTCCTCATTTACTTTAAGATATTCTCTTTTGCAACCTTTGTTCGTTTTTATTTTTGCAACCTTTGGCTTATTCTTTACCGTTTTTATTTTAATGAAGTATAAAAAACCGCTTCCAGCACTTCCACCTTTGTTCTTGTTTTCTTGTATTGGTTTGTTGATTTCCTTCCTTGCTTAAATTTTTATTCTTATTTTTTGAAATCTTAGAATGGTTGTTGCGAGAGTTTATTCTTTTGGAGAATTGGTGTTTAACCTTTTGCTGATTGTTTTAATGCTTTTGATAATATTTTTTGTTTTTTACATTCTTTCCTTACTTGGAAAGAAAAAGTAAACTTCTAATTTTTTTCCTAAGCTTTTTCAGCTTAACCTTCCTATACTCTTTTCCAATCTTCCTTCTTTTCCTCTTTTTTGATTTATGGATTTGCATAGAATTTTTCCTCTTTTTTTATTAAAAATTTTATTCTTCTTCACTTACTACCTTTACAAAACCAAACTTTGGCCTATAAAGGTCTCCATGCTCTATAAGGTCGTTTATAAGCTTCTTTGAAAGGAATTCATCTATTCCCTTATTCTTCGCCTCTTCTACAACATCATCTATTTTTACTTCTTTTTCCTTGCTTTTTTCTTGTAAATCTTTTACTATTTGTAGTATTACGTTCATCTTTTCAACTTTTGATTTTGGAAGACCTATTGTTAATGAATCTATATCAACTCTATTTGTAGATTTATCAAGGGCAAGAGTTTGAAGCATATAATTTATTAAGCTTATCGCATTCTCTGCATCCCTTGCTTCTACTTTTTCGCTTAGCCTTGCCTTTGCACTCGCTTCAGCTAATCTTACTAATGCTTCTATTTGCCTTGGGGTAATTGGTACAGCACCCTTTTCCTTTCCCAGCTTTCTTAAGCTTATGTAGAATTTTTCTATAGTTTTTGCTGCTTCTTTTGTAAGCTTTGGTTTAATGTTCTTTCTTGCATAAGCTATATACTTCCTTAAAGTTTCAGCATCTATCGGAGAAAAGCTCCTTCTCTCACTTTCTTGAACCTCTTGAGAATGTTGCTTTAGAATGTGCTCAGCGATTTTTTTATCCCTTTCTTCATCCATTATATCTATCATTGGGAATATTAAATCAAACCTTGAAAGGAGAGTTGGTGGTATATCAAACTGCTCAGCAGGATATTGTGATAGGTCAAACCTTCCAAACTTTGGGTTTGCTGCAGCAAGAACAGAAGTTCTCGTGTTTAACCTCGCAACTATGCCAGCTTTTGCAACACTTATACTTTGGCTTTCCATTGCTTCATGCAAAGCTGCCTTGTCTTCATCACTTATTTTGTCGAATTCATCTATCGCTGCAAGTCCTCCGCTCGCAAGAACAAGAACACCAGCTTTTAACGTCCATCCTCCATCCGCAAGCTCATCCCTTTCAGCAGTAGCCGTTAAACCAGCACTGCTTACGCTTTTTCCACTTACGTATATTCCTTTTGGTACTATGCTTGAGGTATATTGAAGCAACCTAGTCTTTGCAGAACCAGGGTCACCTATCAAAAGAATATGAATATCCGCTCTTACCTTTCCACCATCAGCTAATACTTTATCTGGCGTACCACCAAATAATTGAAGGGCGATCGCTCTTTTTATTTCATTGTAACCGTAGATACTAGGAGCTATAGATGCTGCGATCTTTTCAAATATGTTTGGGTCTTTTGAAAGCTCTATTATTCTTCTTTCTTCTTCCGGAGTAAGCTCAATTTCCTCAAACTCCTTTTGTAATTTCTTAATAGAAACTACATCAAGAAAGGTTGAATAAACCTTTGATTGAACTTTTTGAGGTTTTATTCTAAGGATCCCATGAACTAATACTCTATCACCAGGAACTATTGTATTTACTAAATCATCTTCCATCCATATTTCAAGATGCGATGCTGGTGAACCACCACGTAGCCTTTCTAACGGGTCTTGGATCTCAGCTTTTTGTAGGTTTATAAACTTTGATTCTTCATCCACTTGCTTTAGCCCTTTTCTGTGACATTCTGGACAAAGCTGTGGGAGTGGTTCGTTTGTAACTTCTGTTTTATAGTAAGCACCGCAATAAACACATCTTAAAGCTGCGATACTTACTTTTGGTTTTACTTCAGCCCTTTTGGTTACAAGCCCATCAACAACTATCAATTTTCCAATTTCGTTTGCTCCAACATCCTGGATTAATGGAGCTTTTGAGGGGTCTAAGCCAGTGAACCTAATGTGTAAATTGTTTTGAAAAACTATGTTTGGGTTTTTATTAAAGCTTTTTAAACTTTCTAAAGCAGCAGAAATTGTTTCATCCGGTTTATTTATTAAACTATCGTAGCATTCGAGGTCAAACTCAGCAAGCTTCCCTATCTCTACCTCTAAGCTCCTTTTCTTTGGAAAAGCTAAGAATAGGTTTGAGATTTCTTCCTTATAATAAGTAGAAAAGAATTCATCAAATTTCTCTTGAAGCATTACCCCCATCTTCCCCACGATTATTTATCGTTTTTATTATTTAATTTTTTGTTTAGAGTTTTTTTATTTTTTATTTTTTACAAAAAAATTTTGAAATTTTATTTTTTCCAAACTTAATAAAAATTCAAATTAGTGGCTCAGATGAAAAATGAAAATAATAAAAATTTTTCTAACTAAATAAAAAATGGTGATTTTATAGAAGCTTTGAATTTTAGGGAACTTATTGCCCTTTCAAGGATTACTCAGGGTACTACTGTTGAAAAATTTGGAAGCTTAATAAATGCTAGCTATTTTGATGGTGCAAACCTTGCAGGAACTCTTAAAACAAAAGGAGCTATAGATTTTAAAGTTTCGTATCCTGGTGAGAGCGAAGTAATAATAACGGAAGAAGGTAAAAAAATTTTACAAATTGCTGAAGAAAAATCGAAAGAAGGTTTCGATAACCTAGACCTTGAGATACTTCAAAAAATTCTTCAAGGGTCAAACAAACCGGAAGAAATAGAAAAAGCATTAAACATAAACCAGCAAGATATAGCGCTTCGCTTGTATAAGCTTTCAAAACAAAATTTTTTGAGCTATACTTTAAAAGGTGGCGAAGCAATTCTTTCTTTAACAGAGGCTGGCTACAAAAAAGCTACGGAAAAATTAGAAAAAGAAGAAGCTAAAGAGGCTAAAGGCGAAGCTAAAGAGGAAGCTAAAAAAGAAGAAAAAACTGAAGAAGCTAAAGAAACGAAAGAAGGAATTCCATTAAAACTACTTCTTTTAATAATATTGGCAATAATCTTAATAGCTTTGCTTTTATTCTTAATAAAATAAGCTAAAATGAGAAAATGATACCTCAGCTATTTGCTTTTGTAATTGGCTTTTTGCTTTCTTTTATTTGTGGTTTTCCTTTTACTTATTTTATTCTTAGAAAAAAAGCTTCAAAGCTTGAAATATCTGTTTATTCTCTTTTGCTAGGAATATCTTTTCCAGCTATTTTCTCCTTTCTTGAAAGCTATCTAATAAGCTTTTCACAAGTTTTTTATTTTTCTTTACCATTAGCTATTTTCAACAATTTTTTGTTTTTTGCGATTGGTTTAGCTTTATTGCTCTATAAAAAAATAAGCTTAAATGAGCTAAAAGAATTTTTCGAGCTTAAGCTTTCTATTAGCTTGAGCGGTCTTTTTCCAATTTTTGTTTTAGCATTGTTAGCTTTTGTTTTCTATGAAAACATTCTTGGTTTAGGAATAGCACCAAAGTATTATGAGTTTGACCCATACTTTTATATGTTTACTACCCAATACCTTTTTGCTTATGGTTTTATTCCAAAGTATGATATTTCAGCATGGCCTGGTAAGGTTACATCTCATGCTACAACACCCTTGCTCCCTTACATTACTGCTTTTTGGACTGAGCTTTATATGTTTCTTTCGAATTCAAGCTATTCAAACAACCTTCTAGCTTATGTTGCAAGCGTTTATCCACCACTTTCAGCATGCTTTTTAACCTTTGCGATAATAGAAATCCTTGCGCATCTCTACAATAAAAAAATTGGTCTCTTAGGGGGTTTTATCGTAGCAACAATGCCAATAATAGTTCTTTCTTTTTCTCCGGGGCATGCTCAAGAGCAGCCATGGGGAGTTATGGGTGTTTATCTTTTCATCGCAAGCTACTTGCTCGCAGCAAAAGAGAAAACAAAAAAACTAGGAATATTCGCTGGAATGATATATGGTATTACTCTATTGGGCTCAAAATATTTTCTTGTTACTGCTCTTATAGCCCCTGCGTTCATGATTCTTTATTCGACTTTTGAATTCTTTTTTGGAAAAGAAGAGAACATAAAAAAGTTTAACATTATGAATGCATTCATGTGCTTAACGATTGCTATTTTTTATGCGATCTACCTTCCTTATGCTTCTTATACAAAAGTTGTTCAGGTAGTATTTGGCTTTATTCCAGTTACTCTTGTTATTATACTCTTTGGTCTATTCTATTCATTCACCCTCCAACTCTATACAAGAACAAAACTTAAAAAAGAAGAAAATCAAACATTGGCAAAGCTTATATACTTTTCAAGCATAGCATTTGTTTTTACACTCTTGATCCTCGTTTCTCCAATTGGAAAATATGTTTTAGGCTATATTTTCTTTACAGCAAGCTTCGCAAAACCAAAGATACCACTCTACATGACAGTAGCTGAGTATGCATGGTCTGGTTTTACTTTCAATTTTTCTCAGGTATTTGGTTTAATCGCTCTTCATCTTCCCTACAACTTTTTTGTTGTACTCATTTTACTATCCTCTTTCATAGCTATTTTTGTGAGAGGAGCGCTTGGAAAAAGGGAAAT
>JBNAVG010000016.1:6726-12537 GCA_049700355.1 Candidatus Micrarchaeales archaeon
ATACAAAACAACGTAATAGCTTATAACAACTTTTGTATGGTGATTCCAGATTATTGGTTAAAATCGATGGAATGGATAAAGAACAACTCGGGCCCAAATGGTCCAAGGACTCTTTCATGGTGGGATTATGGGCATTGGATAAATTGGTTTGCAAATAGTAATGCTGTTTTAAGAAACGATAACGCTTTCCCAGAGATGGATTACAACGTTGCTGCCCTTTTCATAATGAGTAGTAGCGATGGTTTTGGAGAAAAAGCATTAGCAAGCTACATGAATAAAGTACAAGCAAAGTATATTTTACTTGATCAAGATTTAATCCAAAAATGGGGGGCTCTTGATTTTTTAGGTTGTGTTTTTGCAAACAAAACAAACATGAGTTTTGCGTTTAGTGAAGGAGAAAAGAGAGGCATTCCTTATTTAATAGGTACTTCAAAATGTGAGGAAGAGCATTCTCCAGTTTATGTTTTAATACCAATACCAACCATGATCAATTCAACATCTCAACTATGTAGCGGTGATTCTGTAAAAGCATACTCCACGACAGGAAAAATATACTGTTTTAAATATTCTTCTTCGTACAATCAAACAAGCATTGGTGATTTTTATACATTAAGTGGAGAGAAGTTAAACGCGATCGCTCCACCCTTTTTATGCTCGCCACAAAAATATGAAGGAGTATGGTATTATTACTGTATGCTCCTCTTCTATCCAACAAACAAAACTCAAACTCTACCAACAAAGTATTATAATTCAACATTCTACAGATTATTCTTCTTAGGAAATTTAAGTGGTTTTAAGCAAGTATTTCCAAACAATAACGAAGTATATGACCTTGGAAATGGTTTAAGCTTTGCACCAGTTAGAATATTTGAATTGATAAACTACACTGGTGGAAACGTTACACATCAAAAACTTCCAAATCAAAAATTCCAACTTCCTTAATTTTTTAATTTTAAAAGAAGAAATAAAAATATGCAAGCTTCAAAAGTTAATTACATAAAAGTTATTGAAAGATGTAAACCGGAAGTTCTCAGGAACCTACTTGAGCTGTTAGGAGACGGAGAAGTAGAAGGAAGAATTTTTGGTAAAGAAGAAGATAAAAAGCTCCCAAAAGGATTGGCAGTAATAGAAAAAAAAGTTTTTGGTTTGCTTTCTAAAGAAGAGAGTCTTTCACTTTATAAAAATTTATTTAAAGAAGAATTCTTTTTAAGAAGTGAAGAAAGAAACATAATGCTGGAAAAAGTTTTTTGGAGAAAAGATAACGAATACTTTGTAGAATTCGATGGCTACTCTATAAAAGCTTTTTTCTATAAAGAGAGTGAGGTTCTAGATAAGCTATTTGAAATCTCTAAAAAATACGAAGTAGACCTAAGCTTAAATTTTCGAAAATAATCAGTAAAAATATGAAGCAATAGCTCAAAAGATCGCAATTTTTATTGTTTAAAATTTCCATACTAAAATTTCTTCTGCTCCTTTTATTTTGCTAAATTTTCGAGAGAAAGAAACATATAAATCTTAATAATGCTAAAGAAAAACATGGATGAAGAAAAAAATTCAGCTAGTGGAAATGAGCAATACGATGCGAGTAAAATACTTGTTTTTGCTGGTATAAAAGGAATAAGAAAAAGGCCAGCTATGTATGTTGGCTCAACATCTTCTTCTGGAATGCACCACCTTTTTCAGGAAGTATTGGATAACGCAATAGATGAATTTTTAGCTGGCTATTGTAAAAGAATAAAGGTTACTCTCTACGAGGATAATTTTATAGA
Source organism: Candidatus Micrarchaeales archaeon (assembly GCA_049700355.1). GTDB lineage: Archaea > Micrarchaeota > Micrarchaeia > Micrarchaeales > JBNAVG01 > JBNAVG01. The sequence goes on from JBNAVG010000016.1 coordinate 8,496, forward strand.
AATAGAAGACGATGGAAGGGGAATACCAGTTGATATAATGGAAAAATACCAAAGACCTGCACTAGAGATGATAATGCTTACTCCACATACTGGTGCGAAGTTTGAGAATAAGGTTTATAAGGTTTCTGGTGGCCTTCACGGTGTTGGTCTTTCTGTTGTAAACGCACTTTCTGAAAAAGTAATAGTTGAAGTAATGAGAAATGGCAATGTTTACCATCAGGAATTCGGAAAAGGTGAAAAGATTTCTGAGTTGCAAATAGTTGGAAGCTCTTCATCTACTGGAACTAGAATAAAGTTTAAGCCAGATAAAGAAATATTTGGGGATTTAAAGTTTGACCCTGAGCTTATAAAAAGAACGTTAAAGGAGCAATCTTTTTTGAATAAAGGTTTAAGGATAATTTTTAAGTATAATGGAAAAGAAGAAGAGTACTACCATGAAAATGGATTGGTTGATTTTGTAAAGGAAGTAAACAAGGATAAAGGCTTTGGTCCGATAATTTATTTTTCAAAAACGATTGCTAATGTAATAGTAGAGTTTGCTATGCAGTATACAAATACTTTTAACGAAAACATATTGAGCTTTGCTAATAGTATACCAACGAGGGATGGTGGAACCCATCTTCTTGGTCTTAAAACTGGATTAACCAAAGCATTCGTCAATTTTTCAAAAAAACAAAATTCAAAGATAAAGATAGAGGGTGAAGATTGCAGAGAAGGTCTTACATGCATAATAAGCGTTAAGCTTCCAAACCCAGAGTTTGAAGGTCAAACAAAGGAAAAGCTTGGAAACGATGAAGTAAAGGGAATAGTTGAAAGTGTAGTAAGCGAAGGCATAGAAAGGTTTTTAGAAGAGCATCCAAACGAAGCAAGGCTAATATTCAATAAAATTCTTTTGGCTGCAAAGGCTAGGGAAGAGGCTAAAAAAGCTAAAGAACTAATAAGGAAAAAAAGCATCTTCGAACCATTGCTACCAGGAAAGCTCTCTGACTGCACTGAAAGCGACCCATCGAAGAGTGAGCTATTCATAGTTGAAGGAGAAAGTGCTGGTGGAAGCGCTAAGCAAGCTAGGGATAGGCACTTCCAAGCTATTCTACCTTTAAAAGGAAAAATATTAAACGTTGAAAAAACAACTCTTGAAAAAGTACTTTCTTCTAAGGAAATAAAGGCTTTGATAGCTACTCTTGGAACTGCGATAGCAGAAGGCTTCGATATAAACAAAATAAGGTATCATAAGATAATAATAGTTACAGATGCTGATGTTGATGGAAGCCATATAAGAGCTTTACTTCTTACTCTTTTCTATCGCTATTTTAGAGAAGTTATACAAAAAGGCTACTTATACATTGCACAGCCTCCTTTGTATAGAATACAATACACAAAGAAAGTTTATTACGCTTATACTGATGAACAAAAAGAAGAAGTACTCAAAAGCTTAAATGAAAATGAAAAAGAAAAAGCAAGTGTTCAAAGGTTTAAGGGTCTTGGTGAGATGAACCCTGAGGAGCTTTGGGAAACTACTCTAAATCCAGAAAAAAGAATACTAAAACAAATAACCATAGAGGATGCAAAGGCTTCAGAAGAACTTATAAAAATCTTAATGGGCATGGATGCAAAGATGAGAAGAAAATTTATCTCACAAAACACAAAGGATATAAGTCTTCTTGATATTTAGCCGTGGTAAAATGCAAGTGCTTAAAACACTTTTTGAGAATGAGCTTAAGGAAAGCTACCTTCAATATTCTTTAAGTGTAATAATAGGAAGAGCAATACCAAATGCAAAAGATGGTTTAAAGCCAGTTCAAAGAAGAATTCTTTATGCGATGTATAAGCTCAAAAATTTTTCAAATCAGCCTTATAAGAAATGTGCAAGGATAGTTGGAGAAACTATGGGTAAGTTTCATCCACATGGAGATGTACCAATATACGATGCATTGGTAAGAATGGCTCAGAATTTTTCAATGCGTTATTGTTTAGTTGAAGGCCAAGGAAACTTTGGAAGCATAGACAATGACCCTCCAGCTGCTATGCGTTATACTGAAGCAAGGCTTAGCAAAATAGCTGAAGAAATGTTAAAAGATATAGAAAAACAAACAGTAAAATTCATTCCAAACTTTGACAACACAACAAAAGAACCAATAGTACTACCAACAAGGATTCCAAACCTACTTATAAACGGCTCTTCAGGAATAGCAGTTGGTATAGCAACAAACATACCACCTCATAACCTAAGCGAAGTCTGTGATGCAATTTGCTATTCTCTAGAGAATCCAAACGCAAGCGTTGAAGAATTGATGAATTTTATAAAAGGTCCAGATTTTCCAACTGGAGCAAGGATAATAGGAAGAAAAGGAATAGAAGAAGCATACAAAACTGGTAAAGGAAAAATAGTAGTTGAAGCAAAATACCATTTTGAAGAAGGTAAAAAAGAAGCATTGGTTATAGATGAAATACCATTCGGAGTTTCAAAATCACAAATAATCCAAAAAATAGTTGAGCTAACAAAACAAAAGGGATTGGAAATAAGCGATATTCGTGATGAAAGCGATAAGAGTGGAATAAGGATTGTTATTGAGCTAAAAAAAGGTTGCGATAAAAACTATATACTAAACCAACTTCTTCTATTTACTCCGCTTAGAACATCTTTTAACATAATGAATGTTTGCATACTAGAAAACAAGCCAGTATTACTAAACTTAAAGGAGCTTATAGATGTTTTCATAAACCATAGAAAAGAAGTAATAAGAGCAAGGTGTGCTTTTGATTTAGAAAACGCTAAAAAAAGATTGCATATAGTAGAAGGCTTTTTATTCATAAGCTCAAGAATAGAAGAAACTATAAAGCTAATAAAAGAGGCTCAAAGCTCAAAAGAAGCGAAAGAGGAGCTAATTAAGCTCGGATTAAGCGAAGCACAAGCGGAAGCAATACTTGAGCTAAAGCTAAAAAGCTTAACAAAGCTAGAGATACAAAGCTTAGAAAAAGAGAAAGAAGAGCTAAACAAAAAAATAGAAGAGCTAAAAGAAATACTCGAAAAAGAAGAAAAGCTAAGAGAGGTAATAAAAAAAGAAACCCTTGAAATAAAAAACAATTTTGGTGACCCTAGAAGAACACAAATAGTTGAGGAAGAGTTAAAGGAAGAGGAAGTTATAAAGGAAGAAGATGTAGTAGTTGTTTTAACGAATAGAGACTACATAAAGAGGATACCAGTTTTAAGCTACAGGTTGCAGAGAAGGGGAGGTAAAGGAATAAAGAGCGAAAGCGAAGAAGCGATACCAAAGAAAATAGTAATCGCAAACACAAAACAAAAACTATTCTTCTTTACTAATAAAGGAAAGGTTTACCATTGCTTTGCTTATCAAATACCTCAAGCAAGTAGGTATTCTGAAGGAAGGAGCATTAGGAATATTATAAATTTAAAAGAAGATGAAAGTATAGTTGATGTAGCGAGCGAAGAAGGAAAGTTTTTCTTTTTCGTTACAAAAAAAGGAATGGTTAAAAAGATTAGCATAGAAGTTTTTAAGAAACTTAGGAAGAATGGAAAGATTGCTATAAAGCTAAAAGATGATGAGCTCATTGGTGTTAAAAATTGCGAAGAAAACTCAAGTATAATAATAGCAACTAGGAAAGGAATGGCAATAAGGTTCCTTTCAAAAAGCATAAGAGAAAGTGGAAGGAATTCATACGGGGTTAGAGGAATAAAATTAAAAGAAAATGATTATGTTGTTGATTTTACAGTTTCAAAAGGTGAAAGTATTCTAACGATTACAACAAAAGGTTTTGGTAAGGTAACCGAGCTTAACGAATATAGATTACAAAGAAGAGGGGGTAAAGGAGTAAAGAATATAAAGCTTAATGAGAAGAATGGAGAGGTGGTAAAAATACTAAGTGTTGAAGAAGGAAAAGAAGTATTCTTGATAAATTCAAAAGGGATAACGATAAGGATAAAAAGCGAGCAAATAAGAAAAACTAGAAGAGTAGCGAGTGGAGTAAAGCTAATGAACCTAGAAGAAAATGAGCAAATAGTTGATGCAAAAGTTTATTAAAA
>JBNAVG010000017.1:0-12489 GCA_049700355.1 Candidatus Micrarchaeales archaeon
TAGAAAAAACCAACTTCAACTCCTTTAGAAATCTTTATGCCCTGGAAGGGAGCACATACCACCAAGCTTTCTGTGTTCACAAGGAAACTTGATGGTCCTTGGTCTTCCAGGGCAATATTATAGCTCAAAATCCCTTTATAAATCTTTCTACTAAATTTTTTTTGTTTTTTATTTTCATTTTTATTTTTAATTTTATAAAAAACTAAAAGTACTAAAGGTAACTATAACAAAAAGTTTAAATATGTTTTTAAGGAAATAAATAAGTGGTGATATAATGCCTGAGAAGCCTCACTTAAATATTATAACCCTTGGTCATATAGACCATGGAAAGAGTACTACAGTTGGAAGACTCCTTTATGAAATAGGAGTTGTTAGCGAACAGCAGATTCAAAAGCTTCGTGAAGAAGCTCAAAGGTTGGGGAAGCCAACATTTGAATGGGCGTTTGTACTAGATAGACTAAAGGAAGAAAGGGAAAGGGGTATAACAATCGATATAGGTTTTACAAGCTTCGCTACAAAGAAATATTACTTTACGGTTATAGATGCACCAGGACATAGAGACTTTGTTAAAAATATGATTACTGGTGCGAGCCAAGCAGACTGTGCTTTATTGGTTGTTTCATGCCCTGATGGGGTTCAGCCACAAACAAGAGAACATGCTTTCTTAGCAAAGGTTCTTGGAATAAATCAATTGGTTGTTGGAATAAACAAAATGGACTTAGTAAATTTTGATAGAATAAAGTATGAAGATACAAAAACAAAAGTACTTGCACTTTTGAAGAACATAGGTTATAAAACAGATAACATGCTCGTAGTTCCTTATTCAGCATTAACGGGAGATAACATCGTTAAGAAATCTGAAAAAATGTCATGGTATGCTGGACCAACACTTGTTGAAGCATTGGATACTTTTGAAGTTCCTCCAAAACCAATAGACAAACCTTTAAGGCTTCCAATCCAAGATGTTTATTCAATCTCTGGTTTTGGTACTGTACCAGTTGGAAGAGTTGAAACTGGAGTAATGAAACCAGGGGATATGATAATAATAATGCCGGAAGGAATTAAAACAGATGTTAAGAGTATAGAGATGCACCATCAAAGACTTGAAAAAGCAGAACCTGGAGATAACATTGGTTTTAACATAAAAGGAGTTGATAGGAATGCAATAAAACGTGGTGATGTTGTAGGCCCAGCTTCAAACCCACCAACCGTTGCAAAAGAATTTACTGCTCAAATAGTTGTGCTTCAGCACCCAACAGCAATAGCAAGGGGTTATACACCAGTTTTCCACATTCATACAGCTCAATTTGCTGCACAAATAATAGATATCCTTGAGAAGAAAGACCCAAAGACTGGTCAAGTAGTTGAGAAGAACCCAACAACCATAAAAACTGGAGATGTAGCAGTAGTGAAGATAAAACCACTTAAGCCAGTTGTTGTAGAAAAATTCAATGAATTCCCACAACTTGGTAGGTTTGCAATCAGAGACATGGGAATGACCATCGCAGCTGGAATAGTGCTTGATGTAGTAAAAGCAGAAACAGCAGCTTAAAGTGTGTAGATGACAAGGATAAAACTTATAGGTACAAATCAAAAAGAACTTGATGAAGTTTGCAATCAAATAATAAAGGTAGCTGAAGAACTTAAAGTAAAGCATTCAGGAATAATAAGATTACCAACAAAAATTCTACACCATACAACAAGGAAAACACCTTGTGGTGATGGTAGCGATACTTATGAGCATTGGCAGCTTCGCATCTATAGAAGAATAATAGATATAGAAAGCAATGAAAGGGCATTTAGACAAATAATGCGCCTTCCAGTTCCTCCATCGATAAAGATAGAGATTACTGTATAGAAATGCTCGTTAGCATAATCATTCCAACAAAAAATGAACCGGCTATTGGAGAAGTTATAGAAGATTTAAAAAAAGAGCTTAAAGATTTCAAATTGGAAATAATAGTTGTAGATAAAAGTAATGATTCAACTCCAAAAATTGCAGAATCTCATGGTGCAAGAGTAATTAAGCAAGAGTTTTCTGGTTATGGAAACGCTTATCTTCTAGGCTTTGAGAATGCAAATGGAGAGATAGTTTGCATGATAGATGGTGATGGAACATACTCTGCTTCTGATTTAAAGAAACTTATAAATTTAGTAAAAACAAACAAATGCGACTTTGCAATAGGTGATAGATTCTCAAACTTAAAAAAAGAAGCTATGCCTTTTACAAGAAGGTTTGGAAATTTTTTTCTTACATGGCTTCTCAACAAGTTTTACAAGCTTAAAATAAAGGATTCTCAAAGTGGTTTAAGGGCTATAAAAAAAGAAGCATTAAATAAAATGTTTTTGAGCTCTCAGGATATGGCATTAGCTAGTGAAATGCTAATAGAAGCAAGAAAACTAAACCTAAGAGTAAAAGAAATTCCGATAAGCTATAGAAAAAGGGAAAAAGGAAGAAGCACAAATGGAATAATATATGGCGTAAAAATAGCAGCAACAACTATAAAGCTCCTTCGAGATTATAACCCTTTTCTACTTTTTGGAAGCGTGGGTGCAATTTTTTTGATTTTTGGTTTTTATTTTGCTTTTGTTGTTGCTTATGACTTTTTAACAACAGGTACTCTTCATTTTATTGGAAGGGCGCTTCTTTCTTTTATGTTTTTTACTTTTGGTTTTTTGTGTATAATCCTCGGTTTGATTTTAGATACTTTAAACGAAATAGATAAAAAATTCTACAAGCTAAAAATAAATGGTAAGTAGAAGGATTTCAAATACCTTACTATTTTATAATTTTTACAACAACTGGACAATGGTCTGAAATTGCTAAATTAGGAACAAAAGCATTTTTAATTAAAGCTTCTAACTGCTTTAAGATAAAAACATAATCTATTCTCCAGCCAATATTCTTTTCTTTTGCATTAAATGGGGTAGCCGAGATTTGAACTCGGGTCACCACCACCCCAAGGTGGCAGCCTAACCAGACTAGCAGACTACCCCTTAATTATTTCAAAATATTCTTTCATAATTTTTTCATTTTTTTCGAAGTGTTCTCTTATTGGTTGTATTATTAAGTTTACGTATTCGCCAACAGCATTCTTTAAATCCAAAGGATGTAGCTTTTTACTCAAAAAAGCATTCTTAACTTCTTCATAATTTTCAAACTCTATTTTTCCACCATACTCCTCTTTTCTCTTTACTTCAAACCTATCAAACTTTCTGAATATGATATATTTTACAATTTCAAGTATTGGGTTATTCTCTTCCTCCAATGGGCAGTATGCATTCTTTATCTTTTCTTTTATTTCTTCCTCAGAATCGTGTATAAAAATCGCTGTTTTTGGTTTACTCTTGCTCATTTTTAGCGCTATTTGTTTGTTTATTTTTTCATTTTCATCATACTTTCCCATTCTTTCTTTTCCAACCAAACCAGCAAGCAAATGATGGTGAATCGCTATTGGTTTTTTTCTATTAAGCAATGGTGCTATTTCTCTTGCAAGCACATTTACCTTTCTTTGGTCCATTCCAAGTTGGCAGATATCAACCCCCTTCTTTTCGTTTAGCATGAAAATATCGCTCGCTTGCATTAAAGGATAAAGAAGTAGTGAAGGGTTTTTTACTTCGCTTTCTTCCCTTCCAGCAATCGTCGCTGCCCTTAGAACTCTTTTTATGGTTATTAAATTTGATATTTTCATTACCATTTCCCAGTATTCTGGGTCTTTCGTTAAATCACTAGCCCAAACAATTTTAATTTTTTCTACATCAACACCAGCAGCCTTCCACCCTTCTATAAAATATTTTCCAGCCTTTCTTATTAGCTCTAAATCTCCGTTTAGCTTTTTGTTTAGGTAAGCAAACCAATCAGCAATGTAGAGAATAAAATCTATTCTAGCTTTTAAAAAATCATTTAGCTTTATAGCTCTTAAAACACAAGAGCCGAGGTGCATTTTTCCGCTTGGTTCAAAGCCATCATAAGCAACTATCTTTTCTTTATTTTGAAGAACTTCTATTAACTCTTTCTCTGTGATTATTTCTTCTGTTGGTGGAAGTTTAATCAGATTCAATCTTTCTTCTACATCCATAAAACTTTTTTGTAAGAAAAGAATTTAAATTTTTTATTTGAAACTTTTTTATGGTAAAATATTTAGTAACTTCTGCACTGCCTTATATTCATGGGATTCCACACCTTGGTAATTTAGTCGGCTCTATACTTCCAGCGGATGTTTTTTATAAATTTTTAAAGATGAAGGGAGAAGAAGCTATTTTTATATGTGGCTCGGATGAGCATGGTGCACAAATGGAGTTGGATGCCATAAAGAACAATACGACACCAAAAGAGATCGCTGATAAAAATCATACTCTTGTAAAAAAACTCCTTGAAGATTTTGGTTGTACTTTTACTTTCTATGGAAGAACCGGTTCAAAAGAAAATGAAGAACTTACAAAAGAAATCTTTCTTGCTCTTTATAAAAATGGTTATATAATTGAAAAAGAAGAAGAACAAGCATATTGTGAAAAAGATAAACGTTTTTTGCCAGATAGATTTGTTGAAGGAATTTGTCCATATTGTGGTGGTTTAGCAAGAGGAGACCAATGTGATACCTGTGGAAAACTTTTAACACCAAAGCAAATAATAAACCCAAGATGTAAGATTTGTGGGAATAAAGTAGTCTTCAAGAAAACAAAGAACCTTTTCCTAGATTTAACAAAGATTAAAAGTAGAATAGAAGAATGGATAAAAAATTCAAAAGGATGGAGCAAAAATGCAGTAGCGAATAGTTTAGAATTTCTAAAACATCTAGAGCCAAGAGCAATAACTAGAGACCTTACATGGGGTTTTGATGTTCCGATTAAAGGATACGAAAACAAAAAGTTTTATGTATGGTTCGATGCACCGATTGGTTACATAGGGATAACACAGGAATGGATAAACAACGAGAAAAACCAGGAAAAAACAAAAGACTTAAACTACTGGTGGAAAGATGATGCAAAGATAGTTCAATTTATGGGGAAGGATAATATTGTTTTTCATACAATTTTTTTCCCAGGAAGTTTGATGGGTAGCGATTTAGGGTTTTCTTTAGCCTCTGTAATAATGGCTTTTGAATTTTTAACTGCAAAGGGGTTAAAGTTTTCAAAAAGTCAAGGAAGGGGGCTAAACATACAAACCGCTTTAGAATTATTGCCAAGTGATTATTGGCGTTATGTTTTAATTTCCTTACTTCCTGAAACTGCAGATTCAGAATTTTCCCTAGAGCTTATGCAAAAGATTGTAAACACAGAGCTTAACGATGAAATCGGAAATTTTATTCATAGAACATTAAGCTTCATTTCTAAGGAATTTAATTCACAAATTCCAAATTGTGAGTTTGATGAAGAAACAAAAAAAGTAATGGATGAAGTTTATGAGAAGGTAGAGGAATACGAAGAAGAATTTTTAAAGCTTAGGTTAAGAGAAGCACTAAAAAAATGTGTTGATGTAGCGCTAATTGGAAACTCGTACTTAAGCAAAAGAGAACCATGGAAAAATAAGGAAAATAGAGAAATAACTTTAAAAGCATCAATCGAAATCGTAAAAATACTTGCAATAATGCTTTATCCTTTTACACCTTCTTCATCTAAAAAAATATATTCTATGCTAAATTTAAATAAAGAAATAGAGCTAAAGGATGTTAAAAAAGAGCTTAGTGGGAAGATCGCTAAGGATATTTCTCCAATTTTTAGAAAACTTTCTGATGGGGAAATCAAAGAATTTGTACAAAAAATCCAATAGTTAGAATCCTAATAGATTACTTAAGTAAAAATAAAAAATAAAAATAAAAAATAAAACAAAAAGTATTTATTTAACTCTTTTAAAAATTAAAAATGCAAAAACAAATATTATTTCCATTGTTTGCATTTGTTATAGGAATACTATTCGGGGTTTTAATTTTTCCGATAACACAAAATAGTATTTCTCAAAATGCACTCAAAGAGAAAATACAATCATACCTTCAAAAAAGGTACAATATTACAGTTAATGTAACAAAAATCCAAGAAGAAAATGGACTTTATAAAGTTACACTTTCTCTAAATGGAAGAAGTCTTGATGTGTTTGTTTCAAAAGATGGGAATTATCTATTCCCAGCTTTTCTAAACCTTTCACAACCGATTACAACGATTTCGATTCCACAATTCTCCCCCCCAAAGTCTAGCATTCCCAATGTAAAGCTTTTTGTTATGAGTTTTTGTCCTTATGGTACCCAAGCTGAGTTATTCCTAAAACCAATATACGATTCTCTCAAACAAAATGCAAACTTTAGTTTAATCTTTATCGTTAACGTTAATGGAAATAATCTTTCAAGTGTAAATTCTTTACATGGTAGCTTAGAAGTATTGGAGGATGCAAGAGAGGTATGCATAGAGAAGAATTATGGAAAAGATATTCTTTGGAATTACATAGAAAATTTTGTTAAAAACTGTTATCCGAATGCCACGCAAAACAAAGAAGTTTATCTTTCTTGTGCACAACAACAAGAGAAAAAATTAAATATAAATTCAACAATAATAGAAAATTGTATGAATAGTAATTATACTATAAATACCTTTAAAGAGTTTGAAGCATTGTCTCAAAAATACAATGTTTATGGATCGCCAACTTTGATAATAAACAACGTTACTTACTTTGATAATTTTGGTAGGAGCACACAAGCATATCAAAAAGCAGTTTGTTTAGCATTCCTTTCACCACCATCATTTTGCTTCCAACAAATTAATTCTTCAGATACTACAACTACTGGTCATTGTTAAGGGCCCGTAACTCAGCTTGGCTAGAGTGTCTGGCTTTTAACCAGAAAGTCGTGGGTTCAAATCCCACCGGGCCCGTTTTTGTTTTGTTTTAAAAAATAGATTTAAATTTATCTTAACCATAAATAAGATAATGCCAAGAGAAGAAAGAAAAGAAAAAAAAGTTGAAAAAAAGGTAAAGAAAACTAAAGAGCAAACTGAGGAAATTAAGGAGGAAAAAGAAGAAGAAAAAGGGAAAGAAGGAAAAAAAGAAGAAAATATTGAAGAAAAACTTAAGGAGTTTGAGGAAAAAACAAAAGAAGGCATATTTACAAAGTTTGATTTTGTTTTTGTAGCAAAACTCTTCATTTTCTTATTTCTTATATTGCTTCTTTTGGTGCTAACAAAAAACATCAACTTTCCTAGTTTTCAAATACCACAACAAGAGCAAAAGTATTGGTGGAATTCTTCATTTCCTTTTCGTGTGGAGCTTAGGGTTTCAAAACCCTCTAATTTTACATACATCATTTTAAATTTTTCAAAATATTCAAACATTACAAAATGGAATGGAATAAGGTTTGTTGGAAAAGAAGTTTATGAATGGTTTAATTCTTCACCATTTTTTACTTCTTGTTACCTTCAACCCATCAACATTTCTTTTGATAAAAAAATAAATGGGTTGGTTTTGTTACAAATTCCAGCATCAAAGCTTTGTGGTTTTGATTGGAAAAAACTACAGATAAGAACTAAAAATTATACCTTAGCTTGGTGGAATGCGACACCCTTTTTAAATTCAACCTTTATCTTTCTTAATCTTCCTTATTCGACACCAAACATAACAATTTCTTGGAATGAAACCCAAGTAAAAGAAAAAAAGAACGTCTTTCAATTTTTTACGAATTTCTCTTTGAATCGTGTTTATTGGGTTTCTCCTTCTTCAGTAACCTTTGAAAAGAGAAAAATAATAAACCCAAACATTTCAATCATAAACAACTCAATCATTATTTCTTCTTCTCTTAAAGAGCAGTATGAATTTGCAGGAATAAGTACAAGAATTCCAATAAAACCTTCATTTTTGACTTGTGTAAATTTTCAGGTTCTTAATTCTTCTTCTTACGACCATGCCTTTGAAATCGTCTTTTCAAACCAGACACAAAATCTTGATGGCTGTTTTGTTGGAGCGTATATAAACTTTTTCTCTTCAATACCATCTTTAACTACTCAATATGGTTGTGGTTCTGATAGGAATGAAAAAATCTTAGTAAACATAAACCCTTTCAAGCCTTCTACACTTTGCTTAAAAGTTAATCAAAAAAACTATACCATTATTCTATTTGATGAAAACTTTTCAAAAATTATAAACAAAACTATAAACTTCTCTTTTAACAATTATGGTCAAATAGCCTTTGGTTCAGCAAATGGTGTTTGGGTAAACATTAACCAAAAAATAAAAGTGAATTGGTTCTTTGTAGATAATAAAAACTTTTCACAGGAAAATATAAAAAATATAAAAGTTTATGGAGTTTCTAAAATCGTTCCAAATGAAAAAGTTGAATTGTTTGTAAAAAATAAAGGAGAAACAAAATTTTATATCTATTTTTCAAACCTTTCATTACCTACTTTTAAAAACTTCACTGCTCCAAAAAACTTTCTCAACTGTACATTTGGCAAACTTGAAACCTACGCTTCAAAATGATATAAATTTTAAATTTTAATTTTTAAATAACTTTATGGAAAGTAAAAAAGAAAAAGCATTGAAGATTTTGAATAAACTTCTCCCAAAGTATATAGATTTAAAATACATGCAAAAATTGGAGGAGAATTGTAAACTTTTTGGTATAGACTCTTTAACATTAATGGAGAATGCTGGAAGAGAAGTGGCTAGGGAAATCGAAAAAATCGAAGGAAAAGGAAAAAATGTGGTTATAGTTTCAGGCCTTGGAAACAATGGTGGCGATTCTTTTGTTGCAGCAAGATACCTTTCAAAAAATAATAAAGTAAAAGTTTTTCTTTTGGGAAAAGAAGAGGAGATAAAAAGAAAAGAGGCTTTGATAAATTGGGATCGCCTAAAAAAAACTTTTGTCGAAAGAGAAGAGAATGTTGATGAAAAAATTCTAAAAAGAGAGATTAAGAATTTTGATTATTGTATAGTTGCGATCACGGGAAGGGGTTTTAGGGGTAAGCTAAACGAGAAGGTTAAAAGAATAATAAAGCTTCTTAATTCACTAAATATTAGAAAATATTCTGTAGATGTTCCCTCTGGCCTTGGCGATTTTGCAATCTTTTCTTTTGCAACGATTACTTTCCATAAACCAAAAAAAGAATTTTTTGGAAATGAAAGGTTTTTTGGAAAAGAAATAGTTGTTGATATAGGTATACCAAAAGAAGCTGAAATTTTTGTTGGTGAAGGGGATTTAAATGAAGCAATAAAGCCAATTAGCTTATATACTAGAAAAAGAGAAAGAGGGTATGTTTTAATAGTTGGTGGAAGTTCTCTTTATTCGGGAGCCCCAGCCCTTGCTGCTTTTGCTGCTGAAGCTGCTTTTAAAACCGGGTGTGGGAGCGTTAGGCTAGTTGTTCCAGAAAGTATTGGTGATGTCGTTAGGAGTTATTCTCCCGAGTTTATAGTTAAAAAAGTTAAAGGCAAAGATTTTTCAAAAGAGTCTATAGAAGAAATAAAAGAAATGCTCAATGTAGATTCTATACTTCTTGGCCCGGGAATAGGAAAAGAAAAAAGCACAAAAGATTTTGTAAACTCTTTTCTTCAGCTTAAAGAAGTAAAGGAAAAACCAATAGTTATAGATGCGGATGCTCTAAACCTTCTTGAAATAGAGAACGCAAATAGAGAAAATGTAATACTTACTCCACATTTGGGAGAATTCTATTCTCTTTGTGGAAAAAAAGTAAAAGATGAAGTTTTTGAAAAAGTTTTGGAAGCTTATTCTTTTGTTAAGAAGCTTAAGCTTACTATCTTGCTTAAAGGTCATGAAACGGTAATCGCAAATAAAGAAAAAATAAAAATTAACATAACTTCTTCACCATCTCTTTCGGTAGCAGGAAGCGGTGATGTACTTGCTGGAATAATTACAAGTTTTTTAGCTAGGAAGGTTGAGCCTTTTACAGCAGCTTGTGCAGGAGCTTATCTTCATGGTTTAATTGGAATAGAAGCAGAAAAAAGCAAGGGAATGCATGCAACTCCAAAAGATTTTATTTCTTTAATCCCAAGCTTATTAAAAAATTTTGATAAGATAAGCAACTGAATAGCAATAAAAAACAAAAAATAAAAGAAAGAAAAGAAAGAAGGAAGAAAAGAAAAAAGAAAAATTTAAATTCTTTAGTATTGAAATAAGAGTAATGAGAGTAAAAAAAGAAGTTGTTTTTGTTCTTGGATATTGGCTAATTTTTGCTTTTATTATTCTTACTCTTATTTTTATATTCCCAAAAAACTTAGGCTTAAGTTCTTCCTGCACTTTAAACTCAAACCTTTCTTGTAGTAATCAAGCATTCTTTATACAAAACAACAAACTAGTTCTTTTCTTTAACTTAAAAAACAACTTAAACGATAAAATAACAATAAACAACTTCTCCTCTACGCTAAGCAATGGAGAAATTGCAATTGGAGAATGCTTTCCAAAAATAGTTAAACCAAACTCTACTACCAATTGCAAGGCTGAGTTTAAAACTATTCCAAACAAAAACATGGAAGAAGCGAGTATAGCGATAGATTATAAATTAGACCCTCCAAACGTTTTTGTTTTTTACATAACAACTGGAGTGATAATAGCCCCTATAGTAGAAGGAGCAGGAATATTTTTAGTTACTTTTTATGATAATCCTCCTTATGGAAAGATAAGTGTGAATGGAGTTATATATGAGAATAATCAAAGTGGTGCATTTAGAACAGGCAACTATACTATTCAAGCATTACCAAAAACAAATTGGAGCTTTGTTCAATGGAAATTAACTATAATAAACGGAAATGCAAAGCTTCAAAGTACAACACAAAACCCAACAACTTTGTTCATAAACGGAACAATAGCTCTTAATGCAACCTACGCTTATACTCCTTCAACCACCTCTACTACATCAACATCAACTTCAACTTCCACATCAACTTCCACATCAACTTCCACATCAACTTCAACCTCATCAACCTCAACTTCAACCTCAACTTCAACCTCATCAACCTCAACTTCAACCTCATCAACCTCAACTTCAACCTCAACAACTTCTACTAGTACTATTGCATGTGCGACTTGTATAAGTGCTACCTATTCTACGGTTGATTCATGTTTAGCAAATGAACCTTCAGTAACCTGTCCATCTAGTTGTCCAAGCTTACAGTGTATATCTGTTTCGGGTGGACTTTGTTGGCAATGCGTATCCACTACTACTTCAACTACTTCAATTTCAACATCAACTACCTCAACCACATCAACAACATCAGTATCTACCACTGTTTATTCTACTACCACTACTTCAACTTCTAAATCAACTACCTCAACATCAACTTCTAAATCAACTACCTCAACTTCAACTTCAATTTCAACCACATCAACTTCAACCTCAATTTCAACCACATCAACTTCAACTTCTAAATCAACTACCTCAACTGTTACTACTGTTAGTTGTTCGGCGTATTGTTGCGAACAAACACCATGTCCAAGTGGTTGTAGTACTGTAAATGATCCAAATTGTCAAGTAGACGGTTGTAATTATTGTTGTAAGTCTCCATGTGCATATTAAAGTGGTAAAATGAAAAAAGAATTTTTTGTTTTGTTTGGGATAATAGTAGTAGTGGTAGTTGGTACTCTTATATTTTTATTTTTAAATTTTACAAGTGCAAATGCTCCTAATGGGTTAGTAGTAGGTTTTTCAAATTCTACCTTAATCCCAATTTTAGATAAGAATGATTTTTCAATTATCAAAGAGTTTGAAAATCAAAATAAGCACATTTATTTTAAATTGGTAAGAAGGAATGATGGGGTTTATTTATTTGCTAGAGATGGAATAGCAATTGTTACTTCAAAAGGTATAGAATTCTTTAATGTACAAAACATTGTTAGTAGCGGGGATATAGAAGATGATAAACTTTTTACAGTTTCTACAATTCCTTTAGCACAGGTATGCGGCCCAACGGATTATAATAGTGTTATTTCCATTTACTCCTTACCGAAAATTGAAAAAATCTCCGAGATTACTTTTAACAATACTTTTCTTTCTGCAATTGAAGCCATAGGAAACAAGATTTTTGTTACCTCTTACTATAATCCAAAAGTTTATGAAATTGAAAATGGAAAAATCGTAAATGAATTTCTTCTAAATGCTTCGTATCCATCTAGAATTTATAGCTATAAAGATGATATAATTATACTTACTCTCAATTCATCCGTTTTCATCTATAATACTTCTTCAAATCTATTATCCACTTTTAATTTTGGGAAATGTGAAGGAGCAAAAAGTGCCCTTGTTTATAATAATTTGCTTTATATAAGTTGCTTTTTTGAAAACAAAACAATGGTTATAGATTTAAACACAAAAACTTTAAAAGATGTTTTAAACATTCCTGGTTTCTACATCTCAAACTTTAGTAATAGAATTTTTGAAGTTTTGCCACGTACCAAACAAATTGCAGTTATAGATCCTAGTACAAATTCTATAATTAAATTGCTCAACTTCACCAATTTTCCATTAGTTGTTGGCTAAATTTATTTTTATTTTTTATTT
>JBNAVG010000018.1:0-12414 GCA_049700355.1 Candidatus Micrarchaeales archaeon
ATTCGAAGATTATGCAGAAAATAGTTGAGCTTTCGCATACAATAGAAAAATAGTTACTACCTTTATCATTCCAAAGTTTTTTATAGAAGCTTAGTAAAGCAAAAGCTCAGCAACTACTACTTCAATCATGCTTCATCTTGCTATACTTCATCATCGCAATTCTTTTTGAGAATACAAAGTAATAAATTTTTCTCTTTTAGGATAAAAATCGAGAGAATAAGAAAGAGAAGGATGGGTGGAAGAAACCTTCTCTTTTTAATGAGTAGATTATACTTTTTTCTATTTATAAACCTTTTTATTCTCTACTTATAAAAAGTATAGTAGAAAGATTTATAAAGCTTAAACATTGTCGTAGAAGAGAGTAAAACATCTTTGAAGAGAAAGCTTAGTTTGGTAGCGAGTAATTTGAACTTCTAAAAATTTTGATTTCGTAAATTTAAAAAAGAAATTGAATTACTTAGAAACTTGTTAAGAGAAGTTTAAGATAGAAGAAATAAAAAATAAAGAAGGGTAAAGTATAGTATAAATCTACTACTTATACCGATTGAGATTTGCTTTATCTTGAAAATTCTTCAATGATAATACATTTACCAAATCTATGTTTACTAAAATCGATAAGATAAGAATTTACGAGTAGTTGTAAACTCAAAGTATTATGAAAACTCTACCTATTTATAAAATCCAAGAATTCATCTTCTGAAAAAACATAAAAACCATTCTTGTCTTCTAGCAATTTAAAACCAATCCTTTGAATTACTATCGCATCTTTTAAACTTAACTTTAGATAAAGCTTATTGTTTTTTCTCCTCGCGCTTGCTTCATACAACCCTTTTAAGAATTCTTTAGTTTTTTGGTCCTTCTTTCGAAATATCTTTTCCTCTTTCTCCTCAAGCTTCTTTAAATTTTTTTTAAGCTTTGAATTGTAAAAAAGCAAACCTTCTTTCGTTCTAATAAATTTTTCCTGTCCTAGCTTCCTAGCTACTCTTTCGAATTTTTTTAGCTTTTTTAAATCTTTCGTTTTTATGCTTATTCCCTTTTCTCCTTTTAAAGCTTTCCAAAATCCAAAAAAGTAATAGAGCTCATGCATTTTTATTTTTCTTTTTTAAGCTTTTTAGTTTTAGCTTTTTGAAATTAGAGAAATTACTTTAAGCCATTAAGCAACCCTGGCAGGAAAACCGCTGAATAGATTACCTCATCGAAACAGGGCAAAAGCTCTACTCCAGCATATAATAATCTTTAATTCCCAGCATCTTATAGCCATAAAAACTCCTTTTATAAGCTTTTGTTTAGCTTTTCCTTCGGTTGAGCTTGTTTTCCTTCGATTGGTTTAGCTTTTCCTTCGATTGGTTTAGCTTTTTATATACCTCCTAGCTGTTTTTATTTTCAAGTAAGCGATATCTTCCTCGGTTTTTTGTATTATTTACCTCTTGTTAATAATAAAATATTTATATAAGTTTATTTCCTAATAAACACATACCCGGGATCGATATGAAAGCCCAAATCTTAGTTGAAGCAGCTGGGAATAAATGGAGTGAAGTCGCACAGAAGTTAAAAACAAGAAAAGAAGTAAAAGAAATACTCTTAACAGAAGGCAAGTATTCCCTAGTAGCAAAATATGAAGGGGAAGAAACAAGCCTAAAGACTATAAAAGAAATTCTCAAAGAGTGCGATGTAAAAGGGGATGTAGTAGTTTTACATGCATCCATAAAAAAAGGGAAATACAGATTTTTTGAAATTTAGTTTTCTTTTTCTTTTTTTTATTTTTAAAAATAAAATAAGGAAAAGGAGCATTAAAGAGAATATTATATTTTTTATTTTATTCATAGAAAGAGAAAGGTTAGAAGAGTTCAACTTAATTTATTATTCAAAATCAACAAATTAGAAAAAATAAAAAGCACAAAGCAATTAAAACGAAAAATATTTATTTTTATTTGTTTATAATTAAATTGTACTCCGTTCCGGCTTAGGGGAGCAAAAGCTTTGCTTGCCATGAACCAAAATTCCCGGAGTACGGATGAGAACTCTGTTTAAGAGTTTGATTTAGGTTAGCGATTGGAAAATTAAAAATCCAGTCGATGCTGCTGGAGTGCACTGCTATCCGCTTCCGATAGCCATGCAAGTCTGCTCCGAAAGGGGCGGCGTACGGCTCAGTAATAAGTAGTCAACCTACCCTTAAGTGGGGGATAACCTCGGGAAACTGAGGCTAATACCCCATAGCTTAAGGAGGCTGGAAGGCCCCTTAAGTGAAAGGCATTGTCGCTTAAGGATGGGACTACTTCCTATCAGGTAGATGGCGGGGTAACGGCCCACCATGCCTATAACGGGTAGGGGCTTTGGGAGAAGGAGCCCCGAGAAGGGCACTGAGACAAGGGCCCTAGCGCTACGGCGTGCAGCAGGCACGAGAACTCTCCAATGCGCGAAAGCGTGAGAGGGGGAAGCGGAGTGGTAACCGAAAGGTTACCTTTTGCCGAGTGTAAAAAGCTCGGCGAATAAGTACTGGGCAAGTCCGGTGCCAGCCGCCGCGGTAACACCGGCGGTGCAAGCGGTGCACACGATTATTGGGCCTAAAAAGTGCGTAGCCGGCTTGGTGGATTCCTTGTGAAATGTTGCGTTCAAGCGCAACGCGTGCAGGGAATATCGCCAGGCTTGGGATAGGGGGAGGCCAAGAGTACTCGTGGGGAAGCGGTAAAATGCTATAATCCCACGGGGACTTCCGGTGGCGAAGGCGCTTGGCCAAAACTAGTCCGACGGTGAGGCACGAAGGCTAGGAGAACGAAGCGGATTAGATACCCGCGTAGCCCTAGCAGTAAATGATGCGGACTAAGGCGTTGCAGCTCCTATGGGGGGTTGCAGTGCTGTAGCGAAGGTGTTAAGTCCGCTGCCTGGGGAGTACGGCCGCAAGGCTAAAACTTAAAGCAATTGGCGGGGGGTTACCACAACGGGTGGATGCTGCGGTTTAATTGGATTCAACGCCGGAAAACTTACCATGGGCGACGGCAGGATGAAGGCCAGGCTAAAGACCTTGCTAGACGAGCCGAGAGGTGGTACATAGCGGGCGTCAGCTCGTGGCGTGAGCTGTCCAGTTAAGTCTGGCAACGAGCGAGACCTACGCCCTTAGTTGCTAATCCGACATACTAAAAATATGTCGGGTGCACTCTAAGGGGACCGCCTCCGATTTAAAGGAGGAGGAAGGAGTAGGCGACGCCACGTCAGCATGCCCCAAATCCCATGGGCTACACGTGGCATACAAAGGTCAGGATAATTGGATGCCACCCCGAAAGGGGGAGCTAATCCACAAACCTGACCTCAGTTCGGATTGAGGGTTGCGACTCACCCTCATGAAGCTGGAATCCGTAGTAATCGCTTGTCATTATCGAGCGGTGAATACGTCCCTTGCCCTTGCACACACCGCCTGTCAAGTCACTCAAGCGGGGGAGTGACGATGCCCCAAAAGGGTTGAATCACTCCTCTGTGAGAAGGGCTAAGTCATAACAAGGTATCCGTAGGGGAACCTGCGGATAGATCACCTCCAATCGCTAACCTTTTTTACTTTTTTTTCAAACGAAAAAAAAGCTCGGACATCGAAAAATAGGCTAAAAAACAGCTAAAAGCTCGAAAGAAATCGAAAATTGCTAGAAAAGCTAAAAAACTGAAGCTTTCAGAGCTTAAAGCTAGAAGAATGTATTTTATTTTTTGAATTTTTTAAAAGCTTTTATTATCTTATCAAAAATTTTTTCCTCAACTTCAGCCTCTTTAAAAATTATTTCTTTTAAATCAAAAAACTCCTTTAAATATTCTTTTGCTTCCTCTCCTTGCCAATCCTCATTAAACCTAATTCTCGTTTTAAAAATTATCCCATCAGCTCCAAGAAAATCTTGAATTTTCTTTGCATTTGCAAAATCTTCTTTTCTAATTGTAAAAGCTTCTATTTCAACAAATTTTTTTCCATCAACCTCTTTTATACCTCTTATATCAAAGTCTTCTTCTCTATTAAATAAAATTCTTAAAAACTCTATTTTTTTATCCTCTTTTTCCATACTCTCAGATAAACTATATTTTCATTTACTATTTTTAAATTTAAATTATCTCTACAGAAAGAGAAAGCTAAAAAAATAAAAAGATGAAAAGTTAAAGAACCTCGTGAAAAAATGAAAAAAACTCTCGAAAATTTGGTAAAGGCTTTTATAGGAGAAAGTCAAGCGAGGAATAGGTATACTTTCTACTCTAAGGTTGCAAAAAAAGAAGGTTTTGAGCAGATCGCTGAGGTCTTTCTTATTACTGCAGAAAATGAGAGGGAGCATGCGAGCTGGTTATTTAAATTAATCAATGAGTTGAAGAATAAACTTAATGAAGAAATTTATGAAGTAAAAGTTGAAGTAGTTGCTCCAACAACACTTAGCACAACGGCGGAGAACTTAAAAGCAGCAATTTCTGGAGAGAATTATGAATACACAAAAATGTACCCAGAATATGCTGATGTAGCTGAAAAAGAAGGATTCCCAGAGATTGCAAGGAGGTTGAGAGCAATCGCAGTAGCTGAGAAACATCATGAAGAAAGGTTCAAAAAAATCTTAAAAGAAGTAGAAGCTGGAAGTATATTTGAAAAGGAAAAAGAAGTTTGGTGGGTTTGCAGAGAATGTGGATACGTTCATTTTGGAAAAACTCCACCACAGAGATGCCCATCCTGCGACCATGAAAGAAGCTTCTATCAGATTAAGTGCGAGGAATATTAAAAAGAAGAGAATACTATTCAAAAAACTAAGGTGAGATTATAAGTGAAAGATTGCAGGTTTATAGATGCAATGTTTGTGGCAATATAGTTGAAGTTTTGCATGCTGGTGCAGGGCAACTTGTGTGTTGCGGGCAGCCAATGGAATTGCTTAAAGAAAAAACAGAAGATGTTGGAAAAGAAAAACATGTGCCAGTAATTGAGAAAACACAAACAGGAGTAAGAATAAAAGTTGGTTCTATTGCACATCCAATGGAAGAAAAACACTACATTGAATGGATAGAAATAATCGCTAATGGAATAATTTATAGAAATTTCTTGAAACCTGGGGATAAACCAGAGGCGGAGTTTAAAATAAAAGCAGAAAAGATTACACCAAGAGCATACTGCAACCTTCATGGGTTGTGGAAGTCAAAAGATTAGCACAAAGCAAAACTTTTTAAATTTTTTTGAAGCATTGTTATGAAAGAAATGAAAGAAGAAGAAAAAGAAAAAATAAAAAAATAAAGATAAAAGTAAAATCGCAAGCAGCTATGGAATATTTAATGAAATATGCTTGGGCGATTCTGATTATTAATGGTAAGCTATGGAATGGCTCTGTAGGTGATAAATTTGGGGATTTTGATTATAAGTTATACCCCATTTTAGAACCCATCCAATTCTTATGCTACGAGTTTTATAAGTGTTAGAATAATAAAGTAACTTTAAGAAAAAGTTAAAAACAAAAAAATATAAATCTCTTTATGCAGCTAAGCGAAAAAGAGCTCAAGCTATTGAAGGCTTGCTCGAAAGAAGAAAAAAGGCTAGATGAAATAGCTAAAGAAATAGGCTTAGACTATTCTTCTTGCTACTGGGCTTATTCTATGCTCTATTCGAAAAAATTAGTCGCTGCAAGGGAAGAAGTATCCATATTCTTTGAGAAAAGCGAAGAAGCTCAAAGGTACCTAAAAGAGCTATTGCCAGAGCTTAGAGTAATAAAAAAGCTTAAGCAAATAAAGAGAATAAAGGTTAACGAAGCAAAAGATTTCTTTAAAGAAGATGAGCTAAATTTTGGGATTCAATGGGCTTTAAAGAAAGGCTTTTTGAGAATAGTTGAGGAGAATAAAGAAAAATTTTTTGAATTGACAAAGGAAGGGGAAGAAGAGGAAAAGGAAATGAAGGAGCAAAAAGAGTTTGAGAAAGTTTTTGAGAATAAGGCAAAAAAAGAAAAGGTTGAGGAGTTTAAGAAAAGAAATTTGATAATAGAAAAAACAAAAAGGGTTGTTTTTTTAAGAATAACTGAAGAAGGGGAAGAAGAGAAGAAAAGGATGGAAAACCTAAACAAAAAGATAGTTACTTCTTTGAATAGAGAAATAATAAATAGGATAAAGAAAGGTGAAGAGTTTGAGTTTAAGAAATACGATTTAAGTTGCGATGTAGCACCTTCTTTAAACGCTAGGGAGCATCCATTTACTTATGTTGCAAACTGGGTAAAGGAAATACTAGTTTCTTTGGGTTTTGAAGAAGAAGTTTATCCAGTGCTTGAAACAAATTTCTGGAATTGCGATGTTCTTTTCATGCCAAGCAAGCATCCAGCAAGGGGAATACACGATATATTCTTCTTAAAGAATAAAGAATATGTTGAAGAAGAAAAGGAGAAGAATAAAAAAATTTGGGAAATGGTTAAGAAAGTTCAAAATGGTTATTTGGATTCGAAAGGATGGGGTTATTGGGATGAAAATCTTGCGAAAAGAGCAATACTTAGAAGCCAAACGACTGCTGTTTCTGCAAGAGTGCTTGCGAAGCTAAAGGATTTTCCAAGAAAAGTTTTTACCATAGATTTAGTCTATAGGCCGGATTCTATAGATGCTACACATTTGCCAGAGTTTCATCAATGTGAAGGAATAGTAGTAGCAAAGAATGCAAACTTTAAACATCTTCTTGGCTACATTGAGCTAATTGCAAAGGAGCTTGGAGTAAAAGAAATTAAGTTCTTCCCAGCTTTCTTCCCATTTACTGAGCCAAGCGTTAGCGGTTACATTAAGCATGAGAAGCTTGGATGGATAGAAGCATTGCCAGGTGGTATTTTTAGAAAAGAAGTTACAAGAGCCCTTGGTATTAAAGCAAACGTTCTTGCATGGGGTCTTGGAATAGATAGGTTAGCTATGGTTGCTTTGGATATAAGCGATATAAGAGAAATCTTCTCGAGCAACATAGATTACTTAAGAAATTATAGGTATCCTAAACTTTAGCTACTAAAACTAAAATCAAAAGTAAAGAATTTAAAACATAAATTTAAATATTTTATGAGTTTTGAAAAAGAAGTAGGAGAAAAGGGAGAGGGGAAGAAAAAGGAAGTAAGGTTTCCAGAATTATTAAAAGAAAAAGAAAAAGAAAGCTCAGCAGAATTTAAAATCAAAGAAATTAGAGAAGAAAAGAAAAAAAGGACAATCAAAAAATAGGGGAAGCATTTGAAGAGAAGTTACTCAAATCACCTACACTATTATTCTTTATTAATAGCATCTATTTCATATGCGCGGGAAGTGGTATTGAATTAATCGACCGACTTTTAGAAAAGGGGTATAGTAATATAGCAGGGAGTGTTGGTACAGTATTGTATGTTTTTACAATAGGGGTAGTTGTCTTTGATATACTCTGCGCGATAGAAATCATTAAAGAGATTAGAGAAGAATCAAGAGGGTGGGAAGGAAAAGAAAGAAAATGAGTGAACACTGATTATCCTTTCTATATTAAAGGAAGTTTTATAACGCATCCTTTTCTTGGGATTGAATAAAGAGAAAATTTAAATCTCTTAGGTATTAAAACTTACTACTAAAAAATCATAAAGAAGAAAATTTTAGTTGATAAAACATTTTTTGACTATATTTTCTATAAAAACTAAAAAAATAATCAATAAAAAGATAGAAAATCAAAAATAAATCATGGAGGAGGAAAAAGAGAGCGAAGGAATATCCATTGGTGATGTATTTTTGGTTGCAGTGTTAGCGATTCTCATTATTGGAATACTACTTCTAGGGGAAACAAACATATTCAAATTAATAGGATTAGCATGTATAGTAGGTGGATTAATTGTTATAATGAATGTTTTTTCCTTCCTCCTTCCCTTAGCAAAGGGTAAAGGAGGAGCACATGTAGATACTAAGCTTCTCTTTGTATTGTTTGTATTCCCTTTTATCGGAGTAGCCATGGCCTTGATAAACCCAGCAATAGGATCAGTATTTGTTTTTGTTTATTATATTCTTCTCATCCTTTTCACTCTTTCAGAAATGGTTAAAGGAGACTCGGATGTAAATGGTGAAATCCGCAAAGCAGTAGTAAAACTCCTCACAAATTTTTTTGCGACAATACAATGGCTGTGTATTGCAACGGGTGGGGCACTTCTTTTTTTATCGTTATTCATTCTCTCGATGGAAGCAAACTTTGGAGTAAGCACATCTGAAATGAAGTCACTAATAGAACTAATAAAAGTAGCAAGTATTATTTTTGGGATTGGTGTTCTTATAGCTATTTTTAAAGGCTTCATGTATGAAAAGGTACCGGGCTGGGGATCAAAAATAGACTCCAAAGCAATCTTCCTTGGTACTGGCGGTCTCTTGATCGGTGCATATATCTCCCTAATTTCTTCAACAAATGTTAAAGAAAAACGAGGAATATCCCTTGCACTTTTTTTGATGGGGATAGCACTCTTCTGCATCGGAGTGTTTGTATCCGCAATAATAAAATCAATAATAGGATTAGTATGTATTTTTTATGCGTATCCTCTTATTAAAATGGATAGTATTATAATAACTATAAACTCTTTCAGAAAAAGAAAGGAAAATAAGGAATAAAAAAAGAATAAGATAAAAACCAAAAAAAGATTATAAATTTTTCTTTCTTTTTCTTTCCTTAAAAAGTAATAAATGTCTCATTCCTAAAGTTTTTTGAGTGGCTTTAATCGTTTCCATGAAAATAGAGGGAAGTTTATCTATTTCTATGCTCTTTTTTCTTTCTTTGTATCCGCATTCGCAAGCTTTGTACTCCAATCCTCTTATTATAACCACCGGTATTCCTTGAGAAGTTTGTTTCATAATAAGGGCAGCTGTGGCTGAAAGTTCATTAACTATATTATCCACTCCACCAAACTTTGGTTTGCCATAAATATCTTCTTCACCAAAACCCCTATCTATGGGCTCTATCCCATAAGAACCCCTTGCAATATCCATAGAGCCATCTATAAATATTTCAGTATCGCATATAACAATAGCCACGGTTTTCTTTGTTATCTCTTTTGGTAGTTAGTGAAGCTATAGCATTGGCGCTCTTAAATATACCTATAATAGATGATTTGTTACAACCAGAACCAAGTTGGTAAACTTTTATCTATCCCTAAGCCGATTCAGTTGTTCATTTTTTATTAATCGTTTGGTTTTATCTTTTGAATTTTTAATTTTTCCATTCTCTTTTTCTATAACTTTTATTCAAACTTTCAAAACTTTTTAATCTTCCTACAAAGGAAAAAATATTGAAAAACAAATCGAAATAATAATCTTCAAAGTAGGAAATTTAAATCCTTTTTCTGAAAAAATAAAAGTGAAAGATTGAACAAGAAAACATTATTCTTACTTTTAATAGCTGTAGCTCTTGGAGCATTCTATAGGAGTTTTCTTCTTTCCTCCCCACTCTTCTATGCTAGCGATGAGCTTTACCATTATTCAGTAGCTAGGAATGCTGTTGAAAATGGTTTTATAGTTCAGGATAGGTTTATTCTAAGTGGTTATCCAAACGGAACATTGGTTACTGAGCCAAAAGGCTTGTATTATATTGCGGTAATCCCTTATTTTTTCTTAAGAAACTTTGTTAGCTTAATGGACATAATGAGGTTGCTTCCTTTAATATTTGGAGTTTCTTATGTAGTTTTAATTTTCTTAATAGCAAGAGAAGTTTTCGATGAAAAAATAGCGATTATAAGCTCATTTTTAATCTCTGCCAGTGTCGCAAACATTCAAAGAACAGCAGCACTCATCTATAGGGGAGATGGTTTCATGCCTTTTTTCTTTTTAATTTCAATCTATTTCCTAATACTGTTTTTTAAAAAGAATAAAAAAATCTATTCTATAGCTTCTGGAATCTTCTTAAGCCTTTCTTCTCTTGTTTGGAATGGAGCAACATTTTGCTACTTAACCTATTCTTTAGCTTTAATATTCATCGCAATATTTTTCTTCCTAAAAGGGGAAAAGGAGAAGTTTAAGAATAATTTCTTCAATGTTTTAGCAATTTTAGTTTCTTTCCTTCTTTACAATAGCTATAAATTTTTGAGCTTAATATACGAGCAGCCTTTCATGCACAACTTTCCTTTAATTTTGCTTAGCATCTTTTTCCTTTTCCTATTCCTTTATTTTTTCATAAACATTAGCTTAAAGAAGAAAGTTGCTTTGATATTTTTTGTTTTTGTGTTCTCAACTTTTGTTATAATAAAGTTCTTTAGGGAAGAAATAGAAAATGTGATAACTGGTTATGGACTTGCAAAAGCAATAAGCCCATTGGCAATAACAATCGCAGAGCTACAAACACCAAGCATTCAAAATTTCATTACAATATTCGACGTTTTCTTACCTTTCATGTTTATCGGTGTTCTTATCGAGTTGTTTAAAGTTTCAAAAATGGAAATAAAAGAAAATGAGCTTCTATTGCTTACGTTTTTCTTAACTTCTTTTTACCTAGCCACACAATCAATTAGATTTTTTTCACTCCTTTCATACACTTTTTCAATATTCTCAGCTTTTGGTTTTGTAGCGATATTTTCAATTTTTGATAAAGTAAAAGTAAGTGAAAGAATAAAAAAGAATGTTTTTTATGCTTCTTTATCTGTATTGTTATTCCTTTATTTCTTCGATGCTTATCCTTTGCTCCAGGGTGGAAATATAGAATATAATAAGTATTGGCAAGAAGCTATGGGTTGGCTTAAAAGAAATTCGCAACCAAATTCTGGAGTCATAATATGGTGGAACGAAGGTACGATGGTTGAGCTACTTGCACATAGGGCAGCTTATATTGATAGTGTTGGCGCACAAAACGAAGAAAGAATAACCTTATTCTCAAAACTTATGCTTTCAGATAGGATAAACGTAACTTTTTTCCAGAACTTTAAGAATAACAATGCACCAGTTTTCTTAGTAACCTCTCCACTTTGGATGTGGCAAATAAGGAACTGGCTTATAATGACAAACAAAACAACTTCAAATTATGGGTTTGCAATTCTTTCTTCAGCAACTCCGATTTCAAAAAATACTTTTCTTCTCACTAGCGATGATAAAAGATGGAATGTTTTCTTTAATACTACAGATGCCTGGGTTTTTAATGGTTCAAAGAAGCTCTTCATCCCTTTTGTAGAAACAAACTTTAGTAGAAGTTATTATAAGGAATTTGATGCCCCCTATACTTTAATACTAATCTTTAATTCATCTTCTTCATCTCCATCTTCATCATCAAACATTTTAATAGGTGGTTTCCTTATAACAAAAGAGCTTGCAAACACAGCATACATAAAACTTCAATTCTATTGCGATTCCTTAGGTTGCTTCTATCCGTTTAAGCAAATTTATTCAAATTACCAAGTTAAAATATTCTCTGTTGATCCGTCCATTTTTTCCTAAAATAACAAATTTTTATTAATCCAAATTCCGAAAAAAATCTATGCTAAGCTACGAAGAATTTTCAAAGCTTGATTTAAGAATAGCTAAAATAGAGGAAGTAGAAGAAATCGAAGGAAGCGAAAAGCTTTATAAGCTAACCATAAGCTTAGGTGAAGAAAAAAGAACGATAGTGGCTGGAATAAGAAAAGAATACAAGAAAGAGGAGCTGCTTGGAAAAGAGATAGTAATAGTAGCTAACCTTGAACCAAAAACTATAAAGGGAATAGTTTCAAGGGGTATGCTGCTCGCAGCTGTAGATAATGGAAAGATTTCTTTACTAATACCAGAGAAAGAAGTTACTCCAGGAACTAAGGTGAGCTAGTGGATGGAGAGAAAAAGAATAAAATTGAGATAAAGGAAGAAGATTTAAAGAATCTCTATACCTATTATTCAACCCAACTCTATTCCCTTTTAAACATTTCTCAACAAGTACAAAAGAAGATAGATGATATTGAGCAAAGTATACAAACTATAAAAGGAGCTGAGAGTGCAAAAGATTTTTCATTCATTTCTATAAGTGAAGATTCTTTTTTAAAGGTAAAAGAAATAGGAGATAAGTTTTTGATAAACATAGGTAACGAATACTTCCAAGAAAAAACAAAAGAAGAAGCGATAGAATTGCTAAACGATAAGAAGAAAATACTAGAGGAGAATAAAAAGAAGGTTGAAGAAAGCATATCAAAGCTTACTCTTGTTTTAAGAGAGCTAGAAAAAATGGTTGGTGAAAATGCTGAAGAAGGTTAAGGGAATCAGAGAAATTAGGATCAAAAAAACAAAAACATTGAGGAGAAAAATTTATGAATTTTTGAATGTAGTAAAAAGAGGTTATAATGAAACTTCTTGGCTTCTTTATCTTTCAACAGCGATTGGAATATTAACTTCTCTTTTCAACCTTCAACTAAGCGGTATTGCAGCTTGGGTTTTTGTTTTTTTGTTTTTTTATATCACAGGTAAGTTTTTCATTCAAACGGAAAAAGAAATAAGTGAAGAAAATGCTAGAAAAGCTAAAGG
>JBNAVG010000019.1:0-10294 GCA_049700355.1 Candidatus Micrarchaeales archaeon
AAAATTTTGCATATAAACAAATTCTTCCTTCAAAACAATGGCTTCCACTTCCACTAGAGTTGTTTCCAGAATATAAAGAACCTATGCCTTTATTCTGGATGAATTTTGAAATTTTATTAGATGTTGGAATAAAAGAATTTTATTTTATTATACCTTTTGAGTTTAAAGATAAAGTTTTTAAGTACTTTCAGAGAATCTCCCAAGTAATAAAAGAAGTAAAAAAAGGGAGGGATTTTGATGTGGAACTTATCGATATAAAAAAAGAGAGAGGGGGAGAAACAGGTAGTGTGGAGAAAATAAAAATTTATTTAGTACCATCAAACGAAGAAGGAACAGCAAAAGTACTTTTAAATTTGGAAAACTTTTTACATTCTCCTTTTATAGTAATTTTTGGGGATGAGTTCTACGGTTGGGATAGAGAGGAATTGGTGAAAGAATTTAAGAGGTTTATAAAAGAAGGAGCTGAAGAAATTCAAAAAGGAAAAGCTACACAGGTGATTTCTTACCTTAAAAATCAAAAAATCATTTCTTCCCTTTCTCTTTTTTCTCCAAAAGTTTTTGAAATAATTAAAAAAGAAAATAATATTATTAATCTCGATGAGAAAATCGAAGGAATAAAACGATTGCCAATCGATGTGAAATATTGGATAAACGTGAATACAAAAGGAGATTACAACGAATTGCTAAGAGAGATTGAAAAGAGAACAAAACAAAAAATAGCGACAAAAGAATAACCTAAAAAATCGCCCTTTCAATCCTATTTAATTCTATTCCAGTAGAAGAAAGTCCGACACAATAACCATTCTTGTTTGCAATACCGCATATTCCAACATAAGGAGTACCAAAGTTTAAAGTACCACCCAAAAAGTTTATTCCAATTTCCTTAAGCTTTTCTTCCTCTTCTTGTGTTAGGTTTTGATTTACAAAGGCACCCTTGTTTGTTAATATTATATTTGCTCCAGGAGTAAGATGTTTTGCAATCCTTAGCTTTATCGTTTCAACGTTTAAAACATCCTGAATAATCTTTTCTTCTTTTTTCGAGAATACAGGGCTTATTATAGCAATCTTATCGTTTGAAGCTATGTTGTTACCTATTGCAACAAACTCAGTTTCAAAAACCTCTACTACATCAAAAACTTCTTTAAGCTTTTTAACTTCTTCGTTATAGCTTAATGGTGAAATGAGCAATCCATTGTTATTCATTACGCTAAACAAGCCAATAAGTTCAGAGTTTGAAATACTAATTTTTACTATTTTTGTTTCTAAAGTTTTTTTTATAATTTCTTCATTCTTTTTGCTAAGAGTTGTTGGAGCCAAAGTAAAAGAGTCGTTTGTTTTTAAAAAAATACCAACAAAATCATTACCACCAAAAGTAAGCTGAGCACCTTTCATTTTTCTTCCTTTTGAGCCTTGCTTTCTTTTTTATTTTCTTCCTTTTTTTCTTTCTCTTCCTTTTTCTCTTTTTTCTCTTCCTTTTCTTCCTTTTTCTTACTTTTCTCCTCTTTTTCGATTTTTTCTTTTAGCGAGTAAGCCTTTACTTCTTCTTTTTCTTTTATTACCCTTAGCCTTACCTTCTTTCTTTTGCTTAGCATTATCTCCCTATTTGCAAGGTTGCTTATTTTTGGATTTGCTTTAAATTTTTTTTGGAGAAATTCTTTCACAAACTTAATTTTTCTTTTTATTAGCTTAGTCCTAGGGCAATTTGAAAGCTTTTTGAAGCTTATAGTTACAATTCTTTCCTCCATGGCATCAAGCCTTTATTCTAAGCTTTTCTCTTCTCCAATTTCTTAGCCTATAAGTTGTTCCAATTTTTCTTTTTGTTTTTATTATAGCAAAGATTGGTGTTCTCCTATTTTTCTTTAATTCATGCCTTAACCTATCCTTCTTAAGTTTTGATTTTTTTGACATCTTTTCACCTATTAGCTTGATAGTATTTAGAATGTTTAATTTTTATTTGTTTTAGCTTACACTTTTTGTGGAGCCATAAAAAGTATATTTCCTCCCCTCAATATTATTGTTCCAATTTTTCTTTTTACTTCCCCTTCTTCTAGTTCTTCTGCATTTTCTAGTATTAAGTTCATGTGTACATCATATGCCAATAACCTCCCTCTTACTTCGCTACCATTCTTCAGTTTTACTAATACATTCCCGTTTACTGATGAAGCTAGTAAATCAAAGGGTCTTCTTTCTTTTTTCTCCTCCATTTTATCACGATACAAATATTATGTAACAATTCTTTTAAAATTTTCTCTTTTTAATACTTTTCTTATTCCCTCCTTTTCCTGATTAATTCTTTGTATACTTCAAAAGATGTTGTTGAATTTTTTAAAATTTCTATTTTTTGTTTTTTATTTACTTTAAATTTTTCAAAGAGCTCATTTATAGCTTTCATTTCGGTTTCGTCTCTAAAAAAGGATTTTAAGTAAATATATAACCAATCTTTCTTCTCTTTTTTATCCTCAACAACTTCTCTTTCTATAACTTCAGCAATTTTTTTAATTTTTTCCTCTTCAATTATACCAAAATCTAAAATAATATCTACAAAAAGTTTTCTCTTTTCAGCTATTAAAGAAGGGCTACCAGAAAATCTATTCCAAGCTTCGATTATATCCTTCCTTTTATTTTTTAATCTTACCACCTACTGCATTAATCTTAAAATCTGAGTTTAAATAACTTTTTATAAAGAAACATAAAATGGTAAAAATAAAGTAAAATTTTGAAAGTTTCTCCTATTTTTATTTTTTTATTTTTAAAGTTTTTAAATAAAAAATTTGAATTTATAGTATGCTTGATATTTTGATTGTTCTTGTATCTTTTTTATTTGGCTATCTATTTACCTTTATTTTTGGTTGGTGTGAAACAAAATTAGAAAGAATCGTTTTTTCATTCCCACTTGGTTTTTTTATTTTTTCTTGGTTATGTTTTTTTCTTTCTTTTCTGTTTGGAATAAAAAATGCTTCATTAATGAGCACAATAATCATCCTTATTATTTTATTTTTCTTTTTAAGGGGTATAGGCGTAAAAAAAATAAGAAGTGAAAAGTTTTCAGATATAAAAAATTTTTCATTTCTTTTGCTCTTTTTGATTTTGTTCTATCTTGAATTATACTTCTTTCTAGGTTTTAGGTATGATGAAAAAGGGGACATAATTGCTTATAATATGTTTTATTTGGATATGCCTTCTCATGTTATTTTAATAAATTCCTTTATAAATCAAAAATTCTTACCAAAATCCCCTTTTTTATTCAACACCACTTTGCTTTATCATTTTTTGGCAGATTTTTTCTCAAGTATACTTGTAGCTAATGGGAGCGATGTAGTAACCTCGATTAAACTTCCAAATGCTTTACTTCTTTTCTCTCTTGTTTTTTCTATATTTTTAATAGCAAAGGAAATTAGCGATGAAAAAACTGCAACTCTTGCTACATTTATCTTTCTCTTCTTTTCACCAGCTATTCTAAACGTATTTCTTTTTTCTCTTGGTTTCACAAAGCCTTATACTAAATTTGGTTACAATGTTACTCTTGACTCACTTATAAATTTCTTTAATATAAGTGCTTTGCCCATTTACTATTACTCACAGCCATTTATCTATATATTTGCTGGAGAAAGAGCTATGCTTTTAACTTTTCCGATTGCAATTTTTATTTTAATCTCATTGTGGCATGGTTCTTTAAAAGAATATATGGCTTCTTCTTTATTACTTAGCTTTTTAATGTTTTCAAATTACTTTATGTTTGTACTAACCTCTTTCTTCTTCCTTTTTTATTCTATAAGGAAGAAATTTTATCTTCCAATTCTTGTGTATTTTATTCTTTCATTTCCTCAAGTTGCATTTTCTTTTCTATCTTATACAAATACTAAAACATTCGGTTTTTACTATGATTCACAATTTTGGGTTACGGATAAGGATTTTGGTGTGATTTTAAACCATATCATTTTTTGGCTAAGGGTTCTTGGCCCATTTTTAATACTATCCGTTATAGGTTTTATTCTATATACAAAGAATAAAAAATTGAAAAATGAATTTAAAGAATTTTTAGAAATTAATCTTTTGATTTTCATCTTTATTAATGTATATGGTATAACAAACCTCGCTAGTTGGGACTCAAACAAAATAATTATTTATCTTACTTTAATGCTTAGCATTTTTTGTGCTTATTTACTATTAAGATTAAATAAAATTTTAATGCTCATTTTTGTTATTGCTTTAACCTACCCCTCCTTTTATCTTTTTATAAGGGATTTTATACTCTATGCTAGTTACTTTACAGAGAAGTATAATGAGATTTATCCAATGCTTTTTTTCAGGGATGATTTATTCATTGCAAAATGGATAGTAAATAATACAAATTCTTCATCAGTTTTTTTAATTTCACCAACAGCGATAACCCATCCATTCATGCTTACGGGTAGACAAGCTTTAATCCAGCGTTACGATTTTTGTATAATATTTGGTCAACACTCTATTACTGGTGCTTCTCCAGAAGAAATTAGGAATGTAGCGAACGAGATATTTCAAAATGCAAATTGTACTTTAATAAAAAGATTTCATGTAGATTATATTTTTATCGGTCCTTTAGAGAAAAAAGAATACAAAATAAATTTTTCAAAATTTGATAATTTTCAAATTGTTTTTGATAAAAATTTAAGCGGAGAAGAATTTAGAATCTATAAAACAAAGTGTTACTCTTAATTTTTTTGATTTTTTGATTTTGATTGAAAGAAGAAATAAAAATCTTCAAAAATAAAAATAAAAATATAAAAATATGCTCCGTTCGTCTAGTGGCCAAGGACGTAGCCCTCTCGAGGCTAAGACCCGGGTTCAAATCCCGGACGGAGCAAGGCCATGGTGAAAATATGTATATTCTAGGAATTTGGGATGGGCATGATGCAGGGGCTGCGATTATAGATGATAATAAAATAATAGCTGCTGTTAACGAAGAAAGGCTTACGAAAAGAAAGCTAGATGTTGGCTTTCCGAAAAATTCTATAGAAGAATGCTTAAGAATAGCTGGAATAAAAGCTAAAGATGTTGAGCATGTTGCAGCTACAACCATAGAATTTACAAAAACCTTAGAAAGAATGTTTCCAAAGATGAGGGAAAATTATTACCTATTTAGAAGAAGAAAAATGCTTAAACCAAGGTTTGAAACATTTAGACACTATCTAAAGTATGCTCTAACCTCTATCGGTCCTTTACCCCTTTGTAAAGAAATCAATGAATTTATTATAAGAAAGGAGCTAAAAAAATTGGGTTTTGAAAATTTTAAGCTCCATTTTGTTGAGCACCATATTGCTCATGCAGCAGATGCAGCCTTTACAAGTCCTTTTACCAAAGCACTCGTTATTACTGTTGATGGTCTTGGCGATGGAATAAGCTCAAGCGTTAACGTTTATGAAAACAATGAGATTGAAAGAATAGAAACAAGTAGTGCAATCGATTCGATAGGAATCTTTTTTGAGCAGGTTACAAACATCGTTGGTATGCGAGAGCTTGAGGATGAAGGAAAAGTAATGAGCATGGCAGATTACTCTTATCCTTTTTCTTTTGAAGAAAACAAGCTTAAAGATTTTTTTTGGGTTGATGGATTAAAGATAAAAGCAAAGTATTCTCCAATTGCCCAATACGATATTTTAAGCAGGATTGCGTGGAGCATGCCAAGGGAACAATTCGCTTACATGGCTCAGCAACTTCTTGAGAAAATTTTAGTTGAGCTTTTTGAAAAAGCGATTGAAGAAACTGGTATGGAAAACGTTGCATGGAGTGGAGGTGTTGCGAGCAACGTTAAAGCAAACATGAAAATAAGGCATATAGATAAACTCAAAAGATGGTATGTTTTTCCGCACATGGGAGACGGAGGCCTTGCACTCGGAGCTGCTCTTTACGTTAACTATAAGCTAAACGGTATTACAAATTATTCTTTTAAAGATGTTTATCTAGGACCAAGCTATAGCGAGGAGGAGATTAAAAAAGCACTAGAAGAAAACAAAGCAAGAATAAAGTTTGAAGAAATAAGCGACCCAGGTGGTTATGCAGCAGAGCTTCTTCAAAAAAATTATGTTTTTTGGTTTAGGGGTAGAATGGAATTTGGTCCTAGAGCTCTTGGTAATAGAAGCATACTTGCTCCAGCAGGAGATGAAAAAATAAAGAATGAATTAAACTTAAAAGTGAAAAAAAGAGAATGGTTCCAGCCATTTGCACCTTCTTTGCTAAAAGAGGATTCAAGAAAAATAATAGAAGATATAAAGAATAAAGAAGATTTTGATAGGTTTATGACTATGGCTTACATTGCAAAAGAAGAGATAGAAGAAAAAATAAAAGCAGTTGTTCATGTTGATAACTCGATGAGACCTCAAATG
Organism: Candidatus Micrarchaeales archaeon; assembly: GCA_049700355.1. GTDB lineage: Archaea > Micrarchaeota > Micrarchaeia > Micrarchaeales > JBNAVG01 > JBNAVG01. The sequence goes on from JBNAVG010000019.1 coordinate 6,363, forward strand.
GTTGGCGAAGAAAATAAAACATATAAAAAACTTTTAAAAGAAATAAAAAAGATGAATGGAATTGGAATAATACTAAATACAAGCTTCAACATTCATGGAATGCCCATTGTTTGCTCTCCTCAAGATGCAATCGATACGATGCTTAAAACAAAAACAAAATATATGATAATGGAAAACTTTATTGTAGAGCTAAAGTGATTATGTGGAGCTAACTCAAATAATGCTAATACCCTTGATAATCGCAACTATTGGTATTTTTTATTCTCTTCCACAACTTTTCCTTGAAATAAAAAAACTAAAAATCAAAAGAAAATATTTACTTCTTCTTTTTCTAATTTCTTTTTTCTTTTTCCTTTTTGAAATCTTCTACGTAAAACCAACTGAAAGGATATTTTTTGATGAGCATCTTTACCAGGATGAAGCGATAAACATCATAAAGCAATTCAATGCAAAAATGTGTGTTTATGGAAGTAGCGATAATTGTAAAATTTTTACATACTACCATCAAGGAATTGCTTGGGCATACATCATCGCATTAAGCTATTTAATCTTTGGAATAAACGTTATGCATTCTGCTTGGAATCTAAATTTAATCTTCTCAACTTTTTCAATACCGATTTTATTCTTTATCACTTTTCTTTTAACAAAAAAAGAATCAACGAGCATCCTTGCAACATTTTTTTATTCTCTTACTCCTTTAACCCTTATTTGGGCAAGAACTGGTTGTGCAGAAGTTTCCCTAGTTTTCTTTTCCCTTCTTTCGATTCTTTCATTCCTCCTTTGGCTACAAACAAAGAATAAGAAAATTTTTATTTTTCTCCTTTCTTCATTAACCTTCGCTGCTCAAGCAAAGATTGAAGGAGTTTTTATTTTAGCTATAATATTTGCCTTTTACATTCTTCTTTCCAATTTTAAACTTGAAGAATTCTTAGAATTCTTTATCTATTTGTTTTTTCTACTTTTTCCAGCTTTTGTTTATCTTCTTATTCAATACCAGCAAGATTCTTTTGGTCAAACCCAAAACATAAAATTTTCTATAAATTATTTTGTTGAAAATATAGTAACAAACTCACTCTTTTGGTTTAACTATTATCAAAATGGAACACCAATCCAAACCCAAAACGTTAACAATCTTTTCCTTCCTATTTTTGCGATTTTCTCGATATTTGCGATTAAAGAAAAAGAATTAAGAAGGAAGGTTCTTTGTATAGGTATTTGGTTTATCGTTCCTTTTCTTCTCTATGCTTCTTTTTATGCAGGCTCAGTAACCTATGGAGTTGATAATAGGTTTATGCTTAGTTGTGTTGCCCCCCTTTCAATCCTTGGTGCAATAGGTATTAGTAAAATTTATTCTCTATTTTCTTTTTCAAAAATTTCAAAGATTTTTGGGGCATTTATTTTTTCCATTTTAATTTTTATTTATGTATATGAATTTCTTTTACTTTCTCCTTATGTTGTTGTAGACCCAATGCAAATATGGGAAGCGCATGATGCAAGGGTTTATGTTTTTGATTTTGTTTTAAAGCATTACAACGATTTTCCAAAGGATTGTTACTTTGTTAGCTATGTTCCTGGTTTGTTTAGAGCATTGGGAAGGAATGGTATTTACACAGAAACTTTTTTTGGTCTCTTTTCTTCAGGTGAACTAAAAGGGAAATGCTTGGTTTTTGATTATGGTTATTGGTGCATAGTTCCACCCTTCCATGATACAACTTGCAAAGCAATACTCCAAAGATTCCAAACAAAAATGGTTGAGAATTTAACATTGCCAGATAATAGAACACTTGCTTTTTATTATATCCTAAATTCAACAAAATAGATTTTTTAGTATTACTTTTAATATCGTTAAACCATCACTTAATGTTTTTAAATTTCCCTTTCCAAACTTCCTTGGTTTCTCAAAACTAGGAACTTCCAAAACTTTTAAATCATTCTTTATAGCTTTAATGCTAATCTCCGTTTCTATGCCAAACCCTTTTTCTTCAAGCTTTAGCTTTTTTATAGCCTCTTTTTTAAAACTCCTATAACCATAACAAAGGTCAGAATACTTTGCACCATAAAGAATGTTTACCAGAAAAACAAAAAATTTATTTCCTATCTTTCTTATAAGCGGCATGTCTCCAGTTCCTCCACCCTGTAAAAACCTTGAGCCAAAACAAGCATCGTAGCCAGCTTTTATTCCAGAAATTAGAAGCTCTAGCTCATTTACTCTGTTTGAGCAATCAGCATCCATACTAATTATTATTTCTCCTTTTGCAGCTTTCATTCCTTTTATCAAAGCTGAGCCTTTTCCAAATTCATCAAAAAGAACTTTAGCCTTGAATTTTTTAGCTATTTCTACTGTTCTATCTTCGCTATAGCCATCTACAACTATTACTTCGTATTCTAGCCCTTTTTTTTCGAAAAATTTTTCTATATCTTTGAGCACGTATGGAAGGTTTTTTTCTTCATTAAGCGTTGGTATTACTATTGAGATCAAAAAAACACCTATGCTTTTTTCCTTTTTCTTAAAATGATGATTGTTATTATTAATACTATTGCAATAGTGATTGCTACAAGAATATATAGGTAAATATTATTTTGTTGAGTGGCTTGGAGTGGAAAAGCTACAAAAGTAGTAAAATGATCGTTTCCTCTTGAGAATGTAGTATAAGCGATCCCTTCAAAAGTTCCTTGTACAACTCCACTATAAGTAATCAAAAAAGAAAATGACCTTGAACTTCCAGGGGTAAGAGAAACTGGTAAACTATACATTCTCACATCCGAGAATGAAGCGTTCAGTTGAGAAGTTGAAATGTTTGCAAGAAAAGAAGAAGGTAAAACTAAATAAAAGTTTGAAGTAGTTTCGTTATTTGCTAAGTTTGTAATGTTCATTTCAAGTTTTTGATGAGTACTATCTATTTGAGTAATTTTTGGTGGTGAGATTAAAATTATTTTAGCTAAAGGAAAAACATAACTAAAACCACAATGAGCCAATGTAGAAGCTGGTACTCCACTTGAATCAGTATAGCTTATTGAAACTATTGCTAAGTAGTCTCCTCTTTTATCTATTTTTAATGGAACTCCAAAATTTATTTTGTCACCCGAGACTAAATTTCCTACACCACTCCTATAAACTTCTTTACCTTCAAAATATACTCCTATACTTATTCCATAAGCAGTATCGTTACCTACGTTTCTTATTAAAAAGTTAAGGGTAGAATTTGTAAAATTACAAGAAGTTTGCAAGCCGATAGTACCAGCATTCGTAATACTTAAAAGAAGAATCAAAACAAATAATTTTTTTGTTTGCATGAATGAATTATTAATTTATTTTTTAAATTCTTTTTCTTTTTATGCAAATCATCGTAATAACTGGTTGCCCAGGAAGTGGAAAAACAACAATAGCAAGAATGCTTTCAAGGAAATTAAAAGCGAATGTTTTAAGCTTAACAAATTTTATCATTAAAAATAAAATTTTTGAATACCAAAACAACGAGAAAGTTGTTGACATTAAAAAGCTTAAAAAAACCCTAGAAAAGGAAATAAAAAAGATTTCAAAAAAAGAAAAATTTTTGATAGTAGAAGGGCATCTTGCATGTGATTTCTCTATTTCTTATAGTGCAAAAGTAATCGTTTTAAGAAGAAGCTTAAACATTTTGAAAAAAGAAATGGAAAAAAGAAAATATAGCTTAAAGAAAATTTCTGATAATCTTATACTAGAAGCTTTTGATTATTTTGGTGAGAATTCAAAAAAGCATTATAAGAATGTTTTTGAGATTTTTGTAAAAGGTAAAACAACAACTTTAAAAAAGATATTAAGAATAGTAAAAGGAGAGGCGATAGATGAAACGAAGCTTGCAAACTCTATAGAGAAAAAACAACTTCTTTATATGCTTAGAAAAAACCAACTTCAACTCCTTTAGAAATCTTTATGCCCTGGAAGGGAGCAC
>JBNAVG010000020.1:0-9907 GCA_049700355.1 Candidatus Micrarchaeales archaeon
AATACAAACATTACAAAAAATAAATAAAATAGATTGCTCAAGTTTTGGTTTAAAAAAATAAAAATTATAAATTAATATTTAATCTTCTCTCTATGTAGTCGATTATTTCTCTATTTTTATTTGGATTAAGCGAAATTGTTTTACCATTTTTATGTAGAAGTAAATATCCTTCCTCAACTAATTTGATTATAATTTTTCTAATTCTTTTTCCATCTTTTTTTACTTTCTTTGAAAGCCAATTAATTAGAGTATCTAGAGGCAAATATTTAGCACCCCAACAACCTCTTCTCATCAGCTTATTCAGTATTTCCACTTTAATTTCGACATCGCTTAATGCCTGTTGAAGCATAAGTACACTTATAATACTTTTAGAAGTTAACATTTAAATACTTACGGTCCTATATTATATATGTATGTATATGATATGTATAACTGAGATGGGAGTGGAGTTAGATGAACACAAATTTAATACCATTTAAAGAGCTTTATACAAAGAAAGAATATAAATCTATAATTCTCAAAATGCTTGGAGACTCTCCAAAGTTAAGAATAATTGATTTTTTCTTGGATAACCCTTTTTTTGATTTTACAAAGAAGGAGATTATTGAATCCTTAGGAATGAGCAAACAAACTTTTTATAAATATTTCCCCGATTTGGAAAAATACGAGATAATCAAGGTCTCAAGAAAAATAGGGAAAGCTAAGCTTTATAAGATAAATTTAGAGCACCCCCTAATAATTTTATTAAGAGAATACGAAAAGAAAATCTCCCTTAAAATAGCTGAAGAAGAAGCAAAAAACAAAAAAAATATCCTAGCAAAAGCGTGACATCCACCCACTGCTAAAGCAGTAGACCTCCTTTGTATTCATAGCAATCGTTCATTCTCCAACGATGTTGGACCCAGAATCTACAACACTTAACTCATTGGTTTTCAGTTCATAGAGAACCACTTGCTTTGTTGAATTTAAAAATGAAATAAAAAATGTTATAAATGGCTATGCATAAAGAATCTTAATGGCAACACTAATAATAGCTGAAAAACCAAGTGTAGCTAGGAGAATAGCTTTCTCCCTTCCAAACGAAAAAATAGAAAGGCTAAGAAAGTATAACGTAAGCTATTATAAGCTAATTATAAAAAACGAAGAATACTATGTAGCTTCTGCTGTTGGGCATATTTTTACAATAGCTCAAAAAGGAAACGAAAAAAGCTATCCAATATTTGAAGTTTGCTGGAAGCCAAGCTATGAAGTAAGCAAAGAAGCTTATTTTACAAAGAATTATTTTTTTGTTTTGAATGAAATTGCAAAAAAATGTAACAAATTTATAAACGCTTGTGACTATGATATTGAAGGGAGCGTAATAGGAACAAACATTATAAGGTTTCTTGGTGATCTAAAAAATTCTTATAGGATGAAGTTTTCAACTCTTACAAAAGAAGAGCTTGTAGAATCTTTTGAAAACCTTTTACCATTGGATATAAACAATTTTTATGCTGGGGAAGCTAGGCATATACTAGATTGGATATGGGGAATAAATTTAAGTAGAGCACTAATGGAGGCTTTAAAAAAAGCTGGAAGGAGAAAAATATTGAGCATAGGTAGGATACAAGGACCAACATTAGCTTTGGTTGCTGAAAGAGAAAAGGAAATAGAGAGCTTTATTCCAAAGCCATATTGGAGAATATTCGCAAACGCGAATGGAATAAATTTTGAAAGTATAAAAGGAAAAATTTTTGAAAGGGAAGAAGCTGAAGAAACTTTAAAAAATTGCAAAGAAGAAGGAATCGTTGAAAGAATAGAAAGAAGAAAAATTTCTATAAGAGCACCTCCACCCTTTGATTTAACTACTTTACAAATTGAAGCTTATAGAATTTTTAAAATACCACCTAGTAAAACATTAGCGATAGCTCAAAGCTTGTATGAAAAAGCATTGATCTCTTATCCAAGAACTTCTTCACAAAAGCTTCCAAGAAAGTTAAACTTACCTTCGATAATTAAAAAATTAAAAAATTCAAGCTTTGGTAAATTTGCTACAGAGCTAATCGAAAAATCTCTTTTTACACCAAAAGAAGGGAAAAAAGAGGATGAAGCACATCCTGCTATTTATCCAACTGGGGTTATTCCAAAAGCTCTTAAAAAAGAAGAATCCTTAATATATGAATTAATCGTAAAAAGGTTTCTTGCTTGTTTTTACGAGAATGAAGAATTTGAAGAAATAAAAGCTTATGCAAAGTTTGGGAAAGAAGAATTTTTAGCAAGTGGGAAAGTAGAAAAAAAGAAAACATGGACAAAGGTTTATGATTATTATTCTTTTGAGGAAAATAAAAAAATAGAAAGTTTAAAGGAGGGTGATAAGCTAATAGCAAAGATTGAAATAAAAGAAGAAAAAACAAAACCACCTGCTAGGTATACAAGAGCAAGCCTTGTAAAAAAGCTTGAAGAATTAAACCTAGGTACAAAAGCAACGAGAGCGGAGATCGTTGATACTTTATTTGAAAGGGGTTATGTAGAAGGAGAAAAAATAAGAATAACGAGCTTAGGAAAAAAGGTTTATGAAACTTTAAAGCTTTATTCAAAAGAAATACTGGATGAAAAATTAACTCGGGATATGGAAATTGAGCTTGAAATGATACAAAAAGAAAAGGAAAAAGAAGAGAATGTTATTGGGAAATGGAAAAAAGTGCTAGAGGAGATTCTTAAAAAGTTTAGGGAAAAAGAAAAAGAGATAGGAAAAGAATTGTATGAAACTACTTTGAAGGAGGAAGAAGAAAAAAGAAAGAAAAACATTCTTGGAAAATGTAAATGTGGTGGGGAACTTATAATAATTAAAACAAAAAAAGGAAGGTTTGTTGGTTGTAGTAATTATCCAAAATGTAAAGAAGTTTATCCCTTACCAAAAAAAGGAATTATAGTTGCTACGAATAAAGTTTGTAAGTATTGTGGCTCTCCTATAATAAAAGTTTTCTTGGGAAAAGGAAAAGTTTATGAAATGTGCATTAACCCAAAATGTAAGAGTAGGGAATTATTTATCAAAGAGAAAAAAGAAAATAAATAAATATGCTGAGAAATAAATATAATGTTGATATAATGAAAAAAAGAAATTCTAAAAAAAGTAAAGAAATCAAGAAAAAGAGTAAAGAAAAAAAAGAAAAAAGTAAAAAGAGTAAGGAAAATAAGAATTTGTTACTTTCAAATATTGTAGTAAAAAAATATTTAACAGAAAATTATGGAAAAAAAGCACTCCTTCTTTTAAGCAAAATTAAAAAAGCTGAAAGCGATGAAAAATTAGCAAAAGTTACAAAATTAAGCACAAATGAAATTAGGGCTCTTCTCAATAAACTTTATGAAGGAGGAATAGTTGATTATTCAACAAAACAAAGTAAAAGTGGATGGTATACTTACCTTTGGAGAGTAAGGGATGAAAAATTACAAAAAATAATAGATACAAAAAATCAAGTAAATAAAGAAGAGGAAAGAGATACTTATGTTTGTCCGAACTGTTTTAATGAAAGTGGAATAGAATACACTTTTGAAGAAGCATTAAACAATAAGTTTAGATGTTTAGAATGTGGAAATGAACTTGTTCATATCTCTTTTTATGAAGAAGTCATCCAGAAAAAGATGAAAGAAAGCGGGATGGGGCAGCCTGGAGTCAACTTACAGAATGCCCGTCGGGCTCATAACCCGAAGGTCGGTGGTTCAAATCCACCTCCCGCTAAAAAATAAATATATTTCATACTCATAGACCCCTCACTTCCACTATTTTGCAAATTATAATTAAATCGTTTAAGGATTATTTTAAAAAAGATAAAAAATAGAAGAAATAGAATGATAAAAACATGAATAAGGTAATATTTTTTATTTATAAAACTTAGCAAAAAGTAATTAGTTATCAGCAAAAAATCAAAAATAAATTGTTATTATTAAAAATTAAGTTTTAGGACCTTAGAAGTTTTATTATTCTATATATTTTATATCCTATATTTTAGCATATTCTAGTAATTATAAAAAACAGATTAGTGGAATTAAAGGGTCTCAGACTTTTAAACAAATTTGTACTCATAGAATACGAAAAATATAAAATTTGTATTGTAAAAGTACGAATATGAAAATTCATGATCCACTTTTGCTTTTAAATGATTGGTGGAAAACTGGTAAAGTAAGTAAAGAAAACTCAAAAAATCTATCCTTATGATATTTCTTTAGCGCTTTCTTTTAATCCTGTAAAAGAGCCATATATCATGGAAACCCTTGTTGGGTCTGTGTTGGATTTATCATTATATGGCGTATGCGAGAGAAAGAAATCGATTTTGTTGTAAAAGAACCAATAATACCTATAGAAGTAAAATCTGCAGAGAGAGTAAATGAAAATGAGCTTAAGGCAATAAAATATTTTATTAAAAGATACAGTGCTAGAAAAGGAATTATTGTATATAATGGTAGAGAATATATAACAAAAGAGGATATAGAGAGTATTCCTATTTTGTTACTTTTAGTTAAAGGGAGCAGTATCCTTAAGTAGTTTAATATTTTTTATTGAGTAATGGGTTTGTGAGTTGAATTATTTTTTCTATAGCAAAGTTTATGATTTCATTTTCAACGCTTGAATTGAAGTTGAAGAAGTAAAAACCAAAGTTTCGTGAGGTTACGTTTATTATTTTAAATTGATAGCTTTGCATGTTTACTAAAGATGAAGAAATGCAAAAGCTTTGGTTTGCAATAATCGTTGGCTGAGTACAATTCAAATAATCTTTATATTTGCAAACAAGATAATATCCATCTCTATAACTAAAACCTTTACAATCATAATCTTGTGTTTTTATATTACCTATGTATTGAGAGCTATTCACAAAACTTAAGTTTTGAAGGGTAACGTTTTGAATTGGTTTGTTTGATGGGATGTTTAAATACTCTAAGCAGTTTTTATCCTTTGACTCTATAATTCTTGTAAAACCTTGTTTATAAAGAACGCAAACACTTGAGTTTTTTGTTTTAAAAAAGTAAGTATCGTTTATTTTTGAATAATTTATTCCATACCTTAAAGAGAAAAAATCGGCAAAATCTTTTGGTGTAAGAAAACTCTGAAGGTAAATGTTTGTAAAGCTTGGAGAAGTTTCGTTTTCTTTATAGATGTTTTCTATATGAGTAAAGTTTATGTACTGCCATAATAAAAATATAGGGTTTGTGGTAAGATAGTGCATAGCTCTTAAACCTTTTTTGTTTAAATTAAGTATTTCAAATTTTTTATACTCTGGAATTTGGTAGAAGCTCATGTTTGGTTCAAGTACTCTTATCTTTATAGAATCACTTATCCTTCTTGCGTTACTATACAAATAGATGGAATCTGGTATTGCTTTTATCTCAAGCTCGCCAGTTTCGTTTAAATAAAAAGAAACGCTTGAATTGCTTTTTTGTTTAATAGAAGGAAACAAAACACTAACTATTGTAGAGTTTTTACTCTCCAAGCTTACTAAAACATCTTTTAAAGCTCTTGAGCTCTCAACCTCAATGCTTATATTTATCCTTTCAAAAGGGTATACTTCATTTTTGCTTGGAAAAATTTTTACATAGATTTTTGTTTCTTCTACTGTTTTTAAGAATAAAAACAATCCTACTACTAAAATTAAGGTTAAAAAAGAAATTAAAATAATTTTTTTATTCATCATATCATCTCTGGCTCATTTTTTGAATTAGATCAAAAAAAGCTTTCTTAATGTTTTGGGAAATTGAGTTTGGAATAGAGTAAAGGTATTCATCAACCCAAGAATTGAAGTCATACCTATTGCTGCTTGTGAAATACCAAAAACCTTTTTTGTTTTCAACAATCCCATTCTTCTTTAACTGAAGCAAGTGATACCGAATACTTTTTTCACTTAGCTCAACGTTTTTTTCCTTTAAATAAGAAGCTATATCATCAAACTTTACATCCCTTTTTTCTACAAATTGAAAATAGAAGATTGCTTCAAATACATTCAATATTCCAAGCCTAGATTCATTTTGGTTTATAAACCCCAAGCTTAAAGCTATCCATCTTAATAAAGAATTTTTCGTTTCAAGTACTTCTTTGTTCAATGAAAGTTCTCTTAATGTAACTTCCCTTTTTACCAATTTTGATTCTGGAAGCATAAATTTTTTTATTTTCTAAATTTTATAATTCTTTATGTTTACGATTCTTACTTCAATACAACCTACTGAAATTCATGCATTTTCAAAACAAGAAGCGGAGTTAAAAGTAGAAGTTGGAAACCTCAGCGATGATTATGTTTGGTGTGAAGTCGATATCTCTCTACCACCGACTCTTTCACTAGCCCCACACCAACAATTACAAAAAGGAAGGATAAGAATTGGCATTATACAACCAGGTCAAAGTAATATAAAAGATTGTAAAATCTATTCTTCATCAAATACTTTTGCTGATGTTCATGAAATAAACATTACAGCTTACATTTTTAATAAAAAAGGAGTTATAGAAGAAAGGCTGGAAGCAAAGCAACAATTAAAAGCTGTTGAAAAATAATTTTTTTAAATTTTAAGCAACTTTCGATTTTCACCTTTAACTTCGTAAAGAATAAAAATTTATAAACTTATTTTTTAATAATAATTTATGGTTGAAGAAGAAATTGGGGAAGTAACTCATTATTTTACAAAGATCGGCGTTGCAGTAGTTAGAATAAAGAGAGGAGAATTAAGAAAAGGTGATAGGATAGCAATAAAAGGAAAAACAACAAATTTCCAACAGGTTGTTAATAGTATGCAAATACATAATAAAGACATAGAAGTAGCAAAAGCAGGGGATGAGATAGGTTTAAAAGTTGAGGATAGAGTAAGGGAAAAAGATATAGTCTATAAAATAACAGAATAATTACTCCCTAAAAAATCTTTGCAAATTTGTTTTAAAATTCCCATTTTTATTTACTTTTTCATCTATTCCAATTCCTTTATCCTCGATCTCTTTATAGTTTAAGTTGTTTATTGCAGTAATCTTTGTTATAGTATCGATATCTGAAGAAAGCTTTGTTAAAATATAAGAGTTAGAATTTTTATGTTTTGCGACTTCCCTTCTTATTTCAACATCATTTGAAAAAGAAAGTTCATAAAGAATTTTTTCACTCGTATTTGGATGTTTTGCAATATTTTTAAGTATTCTAAAATTTTCTTTATTTTCTTTATAAATTTTTTCTATTACTTCTGGTGGAGTATTTGGATGCAATGAAGAAAGATATTTTGTAAGCTCATTTTTATTCCAAATCTTAAGAATTACAGAAGCCTTAAGCTTTGGGTTTTGTAATGCTTTTTCTGCAACCTTTGCACTTTTTAAAGCAATTTTTTCTATAATCTCAATAGGGGTATTTGGGTTTTCACAAACAGCAACTCTTACTATTTCTTCTTTATCTTTTGAGAGCATACTTATTATTCTTTTACTATTTGTTGTTATCGCTACTCCTTCTCTCACAAAAACGTTTTTATCTTTAGCTAGTACCAAAGAAGTGAAAAAATCCTTGTTTTCATTCCAAGCAACCTCTAATCTAACTCTCCAATCTTCATCCCTGCAAAGCTTTGCTAACAACTCTTTGTTTTTTGTTCTTCTAGCTACTATTCTCCTTATTTCGTAGAAAGGATCGTTAGCCAATAGTTTTAAGACTTTTTCCTTAGCCCTTTTAGCAACTTCTAGCCTAACTTTTAAGCTTTTATCCTTAGCCAATTTTTCGAGCTTTTTGAAATTTTCGTTTTTAGCCACTTCTATTCTAACTAGCTCTAAGCTTGAATTAGCCAATTTTTCTAGGATTTTTTCGTTTGAGGTGCTCCGAGCTAGCATTACAAGCTTATAATTATCGTTTATAGCAAAAGAAGAATTTGAATTTAAGGTTATTGTATTGTTATCCATGATTCCACTGTAAGATAAGTTATTTGTACGTGGATATTTAAATACTTTTTTATTACTTTTATAATTAAAAAGTTGGTACCAATGAGATAAAATTTACAAATCTAGTTTTTAAAGCTATTCTTTCTTTGTAAAGTATGACAAAATATTTTATACGTATCATTAAAAATAAAACTATGAATTTATATAAAGCATTACAACTAATAGGTTTTACTAAATCCAATGAACCAAGAAAGCTTGAGCGTAGAGGTTTTTGGGTGAAGCTAGAGTTTAAAAGTGATATTACCTATTGGCATGTTGGTTTTAATTTAGAAAGCAAAAGGTACGAAGGGGAAAAAAGAGCACTCCATGCTTTGGTACTTTATGGTGCATTGAGTAAAGAGGATTTAGCTATTCTTATACAACTTGGTTATGATAAAGCTAAGGAGGAATTAGCAAACTATGATAAAACAAAGAAAAGGGCAGAAAAATTAGAAACGAAAATTCTAAAAGAATTCGAAAAAAGGTTACATTAATTTTTGAGTTGGAGATGAAAATTACTCTTCTTTATTCTGGTGGTAAAGATTCCAATCTTTCGTTAGTTAAACTTTTGGAAAATAAAGAAATCGAAGTAAAAACTCTTATTACGATAATTCCAAAAAGTGTAGATTCTTTTATGTTCCATTTTCCAAATGTAGAATTAACCGAATTACAAGCTCAAGCATTAGAGCTACCTATAATAAAACTACAAACTTTCGGTGAAAAAGAAAAAGAGCTGGAAGAGCTCAAAAAAGCTTTAATAATCGCTAAAGAAAAATTTGGAATAGAAGGAGTTGCTAGTGGGGCTATAAAATCAAGGTATCAAAAAGAAAGAGTGGATAGAATTGCAAAAGAGCTTAATCTTTTTCCGATTTCTCCGCTTTGGGGAATGGATGAGGAAGAAGAACTAAAAGAGGTAATAAAGAAAAAAATAAGAGCTTTAATAGTTGGGGTTTTTGCTGAAGAAATAAAAGGGCTCCTTGGTAAAGAAATAGAAGAGGTTTTTGAAGAATTAAAAAAATTAAAAGGGAAAATAAACATCTCTGGCGAGGGAGGTGAATATGAAACTTTTGTGTTTGATTCACCCTTATTTAAAAGAAGAATTAGAATAATGGAAGCTGAGAGAGAGGAATTTAAACAGTATTCTATACTTAAAATAAAAAAAGCAATTCTGGAAGAGAAGATTTAGTGGTTATTGTTGATAGTTTCTTTACAAGCCTTTCTTACTGCTTTATCACTGTTTAATTTTGGTTTCCATCCTAAAGAAGTGATTTTTGATATGTCCAACTGCATGTATTTTACATCCCCAACCCATCCCCTACCGTTATTAGCTGAGTTAACAAATTTTTTCTTCACGTTTTTTAATCCCAACTCATCTATTACGATGTCTGCGATTTTATAAACCGGTGTTGAGTCAAAATTTCCAATATTATAAATGCTTAAGTTTGATTTTTCTTTCTTTAAAACATAAAGAATAGCTTCTATACAATCGTTTACATGTATATAGGATTTCCTTTGCGTTCCATCACCCAATATCTCAAGCTCATTCTTGTTTTTCTTTAGCTTTTGAATAAAATCATAGATTACTCCATGCGTTGACCTTCCACCAACAACGTTTGCAAACCTAAAAATAAAACCATTCATTGAATAAGTATGTGAATAACCACAGATTAAACCTTCACAAGCTAATTTTGTAGAACCATAGAGAGAAATAGGGATTAGTGGTCCATAATCTTCTGGTGTTGGAATCTTTTTTGCTTCTCCATAAACTGTTGAGGAAGAAGTAAAAACAATGTTTTTAACATCTTTTTTTCTCATCGCTTCTAAAACATTGTAAGTTGTTAAAAAATTGTTTTCATAATGTGTTTTTGGGTCTAAAATCCTAACCTCAGGGTTTGCAGCAAGGTGGAAAACTACGTCGCATTCCTTAAAGTATTCATCTATACTATTTTTATTTCTCAAATCAACTTTTACTATTTTTAACTTTTTATTTTCTTTTACGTTTTC
>JBNAVG010000021.1:0-9641 GCA_049700355.1 Candidatus Micrarchaeales archaeon
CTTGGTGGCCTCTAAATGGAGATGCAAAAGATTATAGCGGTAACAATAACCATGGCACTATTTATGGAGTAAGCTTTGTTCAAAACTACAATCCTCCTTAATTGTTGTTTTGCTTGTTTAAACTAAGCTAATCGAAGCTAAACTCTGAAACTCAAAAGATATTAATTCTTTTTGAGAAAATTTATTATGTTGTTTCCTTGTGAAGTTTCATTGAAATATTTTTTACCTGCTATAAGGGCTAGAGTCATAAAGGAGCTTAGAAAAAGAAATTATACCCAAAGTGAAATAGCCTCAAAGCTAGGAATATCGCAGGCTGCTGTGAGTAAATACCTTAGCAATAAGTATAGTAAAAAAATACTAAAACTTGAAAATTCGAAAGAGATAAAAGAAACTGCTGAAGAGTTTGTTAAAAGATTGATGGAGAATAAGAATATACAAATAGATTTTGAAAGATTTTGTGAACTTTGTAAAAAAGAAAAGTTATCAAAGAATCTTTCTTATAGCAGAAAGGGCTAAAGTCGCGCAATGCATTCTTGCAGCATCTGGAGTAACGCCGATAAGCTTTATTATATCTTTTTCACTTAACTTTTTAACGTATCTTAAGCTTTTTCCAGTTATATGCTCCATCAACAAATCTGCACTACCCATGCTTATTACACATCCGCTTCCCTCAAACTTCGCTTCTTTTATTTTTTCTTTTTCTATTCTTAAGTAAACCTTTATTCTATCCCCGCACAATAAGTTTTCTTCTTTTGCAATTCTTATCTCCTCATTTTTTCCTTTTTCTTTTGTTTTTTCTTTTTCTTCTATTTTTCCTTTAAACAATGGTTTTTTATACCTATTAAAAAGTTTCTCAGCATAGAGCAAATTACCACAATTATTTATAGAATTCTTTCTTTAATTTTTGTATTGCTTGTATCGCTCTATCTACATCTTCTTTAAAATTATAAAGGTAAAAAGAAATCCTTGCAACCGCTTCTTTTTTAAGAACTTCTCTTACAAGCGGCATAGCACAGTGATGACCAGCTCTTATAGCGATTCCTTCTTTATCAAAGAAGCTTGCAACATCATGTGCATGTATTCCTTTAATGTTGAAGGAAACTATCCCACTTCTCTTCTTTGGACCATAGCTTTCAACTTCTTTTATTTCAGAGATTCTTTTTAAAGCGTATTTTGTTAGCTCTTCTTCATGCTTTTGAATTTTTTCCATTCCTATTCTTTGAAGATAATCTATAGCTGAGCTCAAACCAATCGCTCCTTCAACGTTTTGGGTTCCAGCTTCAAATTTATATGGAAGCTCGTTCCATGAGCATTTAAGAAAAGTGCATTCTTTTATCATGTCTCCGCCACCAAACAAAGGTTCCATTTCCTCGAGCATTTCCCTTTTTCCATAAAGTACCCCAATGCCAAATGGAGCAAGCATTTTGTGTCCAGAAAAAGCTAAAAAGTCGCAATCTATGTTTTTAACGTTTACTTTCATGTGTGGAACTGACTGTGCTCCATCGAGTAAAAATATGGCTCCATTCTCATGCGCAATCCTTGCAAGGGTTTTTGCATCATTTATAGTGCCAAGAACGTTTGAAACATGAGTTATAGCTACAATCTTTGCATTCTTTACTTTTTTTTCGTAATCAAAAATATCTAAGTTATAATCTTTTACTTCTACAAATTCAAGTTTTGCTCTTTTTCTTTTTGCAAGAATCTGCCAAGGAACAAGGTTACTATGATGCTCCATTTTTGAAACGAGGATTTTATCCCCTTTCTTTATTATTTTATCCCCAAGAGAAAGTGCTACGAGGTTTATAGCTTCTGTTGTATTCCTTACATAAACGATTTCGCTCTTTTCTCTTGCGTTTATAAAATCCTTTACTTTTTCTTTTGATTCCTCATACATTTGAGTTGCTTCCTCAGCAACTTTGTAGATTCCACGATGTATGTTTGCATTATAATATGAATAAAATTCTTTTATTTTTTCTATTACTTGTATTGGTTTTTGGGAAGTTGCCGCATTATCCAAATAAACAAAATTCTTACCATTTATTTTTCTTTTTAAAATTGGAAAATCTTCCTTTATTCTTCTTGGGAGCATCTCCACCACCTTAAAATATTGTTTTTTAAAATTTTTTTCGCTTTTAAAACATCTATGCCCTTGCTTTTTAAATACTCTATTTCTTCTCTTTCAAATTTTGCTATAGAAAAAGAATGTTTTGCTACTGAGCTTTTATTCTTTATGCTCAGTGCTGGAATGCAAAAAACTTGTGATTTTCTTTCTTTTATTCCTTTTACATCTATGTTTACAAAAGAATTTTTTGCTTCTCTTTTTATTTCAAAAAAGTTTTCAGAAAACGTTGAAGAGTTTGAAGAAGAATAAGCCCTAAGGCTTGTATTTACTCTACTGCTTTCGTTCAAAATTCCTTGGTTAGAAACCCAAAGCTTTGATTTTAGGTTTAAGATACTTCCAAATTGCTTTACTTTGCTCTTTCTTAATGAAAAACCAAAAGATTTTAAATCGAAGCCATTCTTTGGATTTATAAAGCTCCTTTGAATAATTTTTGAAGAATAGAGCTCAAAATAATCCTGAACAAATGAAGAATTCTTGCTTATGAGTTCATGCTCAACGTTTGAATTTATTATCAAAAATGAATTTCTAATAGAAGCGAAACCTTTTCCAGTATAGATTTCCTTGATTTTTAGGTTCGTGTTTTCAATAACAAAAAAATTTCTAATTATTTGTTGTCTTTTACTTTCAAAAAGTAGAGTAATATCTTTTTTAATCTTTGCTTTTATACCATTCTTAAAGAATGCAAGGTTTAAAGCTTCAAACTTATTTTTTCTAAAATCGAATATTTTTTCTTCTTCTTTAGTCTTTTGCTCGGGTTGTTCAAACCTTTGTTTTGTAAATATCGAATTTTCGATAAAGAATATCGCATTTTTTATTCCTTTGTTTTTTATTTTTTCTTCTTTTTTCTCTTTTTCTTTTCCTTTTTCTTTTTCTTCTTTTTCTAAAAAGCTTGTATCAAAAGAATTAAAACCCAAATAAAAGCCAGTTGGTGATTCCTTCTTTTCAAAATTCAATTTCTCGAAATATCTCCTTGCTTTTTTTCTTTTTTCTTCTTCAATTTTATTCATTCTATTCTTCATGGTTATAACCATATTTTCTTACATACTCCACTAAATCTGCCCCACCACTTTTTACTACTTTTCCATTCTTCAAAATGTATACAAAATCTGGTTTGATGTAGTTGAATATTTCTTGATAATGGGAAATTATCAATAAGCAGGGGTTAAAATTTTTTCTTGCAAAGTTTATTGCTTTAACTATTGTTTTAAAAGAATCTATGTCAACACCAGAATCTGGCTCATCTAATATTGCAAGCTTTGGTTCTTTTATCAAAAATTCAAAAATTTCAATTTTCTTCTTTTCTCCTCCAGATAGACCTTTCAAGCTTCTTTCAAGCTCTATGCTTAGAGCTTCTTTAAACTCCTTAATCCCTTTTATTTTTTCTTCCAAGCTTTCTCCTTCCATACCAAAAAGTAACTCTTTGATCTGAATGTCCAATTCTGGTGTTTGTTGGAAGGCTAGGAAAATTCCCATTTTTGCTCTTTTTTCTGGAGGTACTTTTGTTATATCCTTTGATTCGAACAAAATTTTTCCTTTGCTTATTTTTTGGATTCCCATTATCGCTTTTGCAAGGGTAGTTTTCCCGCTCCCATTTGGTCCAAGGATCGCATAAACCTTTGAGCTTTCAAATTCCATCGATACATCTTGAAGGATTTTCTTCCTTCCTATTTTAACCTCAATGTTTTGAAGCTCCAACATTATCCCACTTTTCTTTTCAATTCAATAGAAAATAACCTTTTTATCTCAAGAGCATACTCTAATGGAATCTTTTCCAAAATTCTTGATGTAAAACCATTTACAAGGAGCTCAAGGATTTCTTCTTCTTCAAAACCTTTTGCCCTTAGGTAATTAAACTTTTCTTCATCCAAGCTACTCATGCTCGCTTCATGTGAAACATAAGAATCCTTTTCAAAAATCTCAAAATGTGGAAATGTTTTACCTATACTATTTTTATCAAGGAGAAAAGTATCACAAACACTCCTTACTCTTGAATTCTTCGCTCCTTCATTTACTTTAACCATAGACCTAAAGCTCGTATAACCAAAGCTTATGCTTTTTGAGATTATCAACGAGCTAGTGTTCTTTGAAGCATGAATAATCTTTGCCCCACCTTCTTTCTTTGTATTCTTTGGAGAAAAAGTAAGGAAGTAGTTTGATGAAGAAGAATTTTCTCCGCTCAATATACTCATAGGATAAACAACGTTTACCTTGCTTCCTATATCTGCGGTTATCCATTCAATCTTTGCATTCTTTTTTAGTATCGCTCTTTTTGTTGGAAGATTGTAAACATTCCTAGACCAATTTTGTATTGTAATAAACCTAAGTTTTGAATTTTCTTCAAGGAAAAGCTCAACAACACCAGAATGCAAAGAACTTTTTGAAAAAATTGGAGCTGAGCAACCTTCTATATAAGTTAGCTCAGCACCAGGTTGAAGAACTATTATAGTATGCTCAAACTGAGCTATACCTTCAAGCATTAGCCTAAAGTATGTAGAAATGGGGAAAGGAACTTTAACGTTTCTTGGAACAAAAATAAAGCTACCCCCACTCCAGAATGCATAATGTAGAGAAGCATATTTATTATCGTTTATACCAACCAAATTAGCAAAATACTTTTTGAATAACTCTCTATGCTTTTTATAAGCTTCTTCGCTACTTAAATGTATAACCCCTCTTTTCTGTAGCTCTTCTTTTGTTTTTTTGTATATTACCCATGAATCTTCTTGAACTCCTAAGCCTAGAAGGTATTTCTTTTCTATCTCCGGTAAGTTTAGAGCTTCATAAGTTTTTTTAATATCTTTTGGTATTTCTTCCCAGCTTGCTTTCGTTTCTAGCCTTTTTGAAAATATTACAATATCCTTAAGCCTTGGTTGAGCGATTAGCCATTTTGGATTTTTCGATTTTTTAAAATTTTCGAGAGCCTTTAGCCTAAGCTTGAGCATCCATTCGTCTTCTTCTTTTTCTTTACTTAGCTCTTCTACGCTTTCTTTGCTTATTTCTCTAATCATTATAACTCAGTTATAATTTCTTATCTACTCTTTTTAATTTTATCGAAAAAACGTCTGGGGTAGGACTCGAACCTACGACCTCCTGGTTAACAGCCAGGCGCTCTACCTGCTGAGCTACCCAGACTCAAAATTTGTAACCTATCTTTCTTAAAAATTCTCTTCTCTCTTTTTTATTACTCTCGTTTTCTATTCCCTTAGGTAGAAAACCATCAACAACTCCAAGTATACTCCTTCCTTGTTGTGTTTCTCCTATAATCACTTCTACTGGGTTTGCTGTCGCACAATAAATATTAACAACTTCTGGAACGTTTTTTATAGCATTAAGGACGTTTATCGGGTAAGCTTCTTTTAGAAAAATTAAAAAAACGTGGCCGGCTCCTATTTCAAAAGCTTTTTTTGAAGCCAATTCTTCAAGCTCTGAATCGTTTCCTTCATGACGGATTAGGCATTCTCCAGAAGCTTCTACAAAAGCTATGCCAAACTTTGCTTTTGTTGAATGAACTATTGCTTCGTAAAGGTTCTCAACGCTTTCAATAAAATGACTCTGTCCTATAATTAAGTTCACTTCTTTTGGGGGTACGACCTTTACGATTTTTATTTCCATAATTTTATAAAGAAAAAAAGAAATAAAAAATTATGTTTTATAATTATTTTGAAGTTATAAGAAGCTTTTCCTCGCCACAATTAGATGTTTTAATGCTTTTACTTAGCTATAGCTATATTATAGTTTTGCCGATTTTGTTTTATTCTTTTTTTAAAAAGAAAAAATGGAAAGAATTTTTGGCACTTATTTTATTCTCTTATTTATTCTCAATAACCCTAAAGCATTTATTTAAAGAAGAAAGACCTTGCAAAGAAATTACCACTACTTTATATTGTGAAAACTCCTACTCTTTCCCAAGCGATCATGCTATTGTCCTTTCATCACCCCTGCTTATTCTAAAAAAGAAAAAAGTTTATTTTGTTTGGCTTATGTTTGTATTGTTTAGCAGAGTTTATTTAATGCAGCATTATATCCACGATGTTCTAGCTGGCTTTATAATGGGTATTTGTATTAGTTATTTTGCAAAAAGATTTTTTTGAAAAAAATGAAAAAATGAAAAATAAAATAAAAAAATAAATTTAACAAAAGCTTTTAAAAGAATATGGCTGAAGAAGAAAACGAAAAAGAGGCTATAGAAAAAGAGCTAAAAAAGATAAGCTCGATGGTAATGCTCAAATTCTCCGAAGGAGAATTCAAAAAGCTAAGCGAAGAAGCTAAAAACATATTAAAGCTATTCGATGAAATAGAAAAAGTTGAGTTAAGCGAAGAAAAGAGTTTATTTTTACATTCGCGAGAAGCTGGGCTAAGAGAAGACGAAGAAAAAAAGTTTGAATGGGATCCTTTTGAAAACTCAAAAAAAGAGCTTATAAAAGAAAATAAGTTTTTAGGACCGAGGATTGTTTAATGATAAAAGAAATCGTTGAAAAGATTAAAAAAAATGAAATAGATGTCGAGGAATTCGTAGAGGAAAAAATAGAAAAAGCTAAAGAAATAAACAAAGAGCTAAATTGTTTTATTACTATAGCTGAAGAAGAAGCTAGGGAAAGGGCCAGGGAAATAAAGAAAAACATTAAAGAAGGAAAAGCTAATGGTAAACTTTTGGGGATTCCTTTTGGAGTAAAGGATAATATTCTAACAAAGGGTATTAGGACAACAGCTGGTTCAAGGATACTTTTAAACTACATTCCTCCTTTCTCTTCTACTGCAGTTGATAGAATAGAAAAGGAAGGGGCTATAATAATAGGTAAAACATCAATGGATGAATTTGGTTTTGGAAGTTTTAACATAAACGTTGGAATAGGTTTTGAGATTCCTAAAAACCCAATAGCTATGGATAGAGTTTGTGGTGGTAGTAGTGGTGGAAGCGCATGTGCAACAAAAGTATTGCAAATTCCATCTCTCGCTGAAAGCACTGGTGGAAGCATTTCTGCACCTTCTTCATTCTGTGGTGTTGTTGGATTGACTCCTTCTTATGGAAAGGTAAGCAGGTTTGGCTTGATAGATTATGCGAGTAGCTTGGATAAGATTGGAGTAATAGCAAATAGTGTTGAGGATGCTTTTCTTGTTTATGAAACTATAAAAGGTTTTGATGAGAATGATGAAACATCGACTTCTGAAGAAAGGGATTCAGAAACAAAAAGAAAGCTTGCTGTACCAAAAGAAGTTTTTGATTCTTGCGAAGAAGAGGTAAAGAATAAGTTTATGAAGAAATTGGAAAAGATAGGCTGGGAATTTGAGGAAGTAAGTATAGAATTGCTTAAGTATTCGATTCAAAGTTATTATATAATTGCAATGGCTGAAGCATCTACAAACCTTGCTCGTTATAAAGGATTGGTTTTTGGGGCGCAAGAAGAAATAAAGGATGAGAACTTTAGAGAATACTTTAGTAGAATAAGGAGTGCTTATTTTGGGAATGAGGCAAAAAGGAGGATTCTTTTGGGAAGTTTTGTAAGGAGCATAGGTTATAAAGGGAAGTATTACTATAAAGCACTAGCGATAAGGAAAAAGCTTATAGAAGAGATTGAAAAGAAGTTTAAAAATTTTGATGCTTTTGTTCTACCAGCAATGCCAATATTCCCATTAAAAATTGAAGAAGCGTTAAGCTTGAGTCCAGAGAAAGTTTATTCCCTAGATATTTGTACGATTCCATGGAACCTTTGTGGTTTACCACATATAAGCATACCAATAAAAGAAAGCTCATATAAGCAACTTGGGTTTGAGATCGTTTGTAACCGTTTTGAGGAGGAAAAGCTTAAAAGGATTTCGTTAGAGTTTGAAAAGATAATAAGCGAATGATGTGGTAGAATGGAAGTAAAGATTGGGCTTGAAACACATGTTACTCTTGCAACAAAAACAAAACTTTTTTGTTCTTGTAAAAAGGGTGAAGTTTGCCCAATTTGCATGGGATTTCCTGGAGTAAAGCCAAGGGTAAACAAAAAGGCAGTCTTGCTTGCTTTACAAATCGCAAAAATATTGAATTGTGAAATTGCCGATGAACTTATTTTTGATAGAAAAAGTTATTTTTACCCAGATTTACCAAAAGGTTTTCAAATTACACAGTTCCATAAACCAATAGGAAAGAATGGATATTTTGAATTTAAGTTTAAGAATGAAAAAAGAAGAATAGGAATAAGAAGGGTAAACATAGAAGAAGACCCTGCAAAAATTTTTCACAAGGATATAGTAAGTGAAAAAGAAATATTGATAGATTTTTCAAGGAGTGGAAACCCGCTTTGTGAAATAGTTACAGAGCCTGAGCTTAGGTCTCCTGAAGAAGCAAGAGAATATTTAATCTCTTTGCAGGAAACTTTGGATTATTATGAAGTAATAGATACTCATGAAGAAGCGATTCTTAGAAGTGATGCAAACGTTTCTATACAAAACGGAGAAAGGGTAGAAATAAAGAATATAACCGGTTTTGAGGAAGTTGAAAAAGCTTTATCCTATGAAATAAAAAGGCAAAGCTTTTTGCTTAGCTTAGGAAAAAAGGTTGAACGTGAAACAAGGGCTTTTGATGGGAAAGTAACTTTTACTTTAAGAAAAAAAGAAGAGGAAGAAGACTATGGATACATTCAAGAGCCGGATATTTTACCAATAAGCTTAGATAAATTGAAAGAAGAAGCTTTTGAAAAAATGAAAAGACCCATGGAAGAAGAAGCTGAAAGATTGGCAAAAGATTATAGAATAGAGCTTAACATTTCAAAGATTATTATAAGAAAAAAACTTTGCGAGTATTTTGAAGAAGCAGCAAAAAGTATTGAGGATTATAAGCTACTTTCAAAATTCCTCGTTGTAGATTTTCTTAAATGTTTAAACTATTCTAAGAAAAAAGCTAACGAAACTATACCACCAATAGAAGTTGCAAAACTATTAAAAAACACTAGCTTAAGGGAAGCAAAGGAGGTCATAAAAGAAATGGTAAAGGATAACAAAAGTTTTGAAGAGGTCGAAAAGGAAAGGAGGGAAAAACAAAAAGAAAAAAGCATTGAAGAAATATTCGAAGAAATCCAAGAAGATGAAAAAGTAAAAGAAGCGATTATACAGTTTAAGAAAGGGAACAAAAAAGCTGAAAATTTCATAATAGGTGAAATGCTAAAAAAGAGCTTTTATAAACTAACTCCAAACCAGATTAGAAAATTTTTAGAATCTTTATAGTTGCTAATTTCTAATTTTTAAATTTTTAAAATTAAAACAAAACGTTTCAACTTTCTTTCTTTTCTCTTCTTTTCATCGCTCTAAGACCATATTTCCAAGATAAAGTAAAACTTACAAAGGTTCAAAAAGCTTTCAAGATATTAGAAGAAACTTAAAGGTAGAATATCGGGACGCTATATACTGTTGTACCATTTATTTCTCTCTTTGAAAAATCATTAAGTGTTACAACTAGTGCTCTTTTTGGTCTGTATTTTTTTTAGAAAGTTAGGTTTTTATATTTTTCTAAAATAACCCGGCTATTTTAAAATAAATT
>JBNAVG010000022.1:0-9550 GCA_049700355.1 Candidatus Micrarchaeales archaeon
GGTTTATAACCGATTTTTCACAAATAAAAAATGCACCAGTTACACTTATACACATCTGGGATAAATATCTTGTGTATGCAGTTGTGTTGGGTGTAGAAAAGAAACTCCTTAAGAATATGGAAAAATTAGGCTCACAAGAAAATATTAAATTCGCACCTATAGCTTGGTACACAGGAACGGAATTCGCACAAACTAAAATGGCGTTTCCACAAATATCCCCTTCTTTTGTAAGTAATCTTTCAACAATGATGGATGTATTCAACACAAGCGTAGGAGTAGGGGGTGGATTTGCTGGCGGTGGTGGAGGAGGAGGCGGGGGTGGTGGAAGTGGGGCTGGATAAGTAAATTTTTTGTTTTTCTTAATCCGATTATTTTTACTATCAATTTTATTTTTCAACCCTTCTAATTCCACCTTCTCTTTTTTGAGAAAGCTGAGAAAGAATTTGAATGAGCTGCTCTTCGCTTAATTTTGATTTTAGCCTTTGAGAATTAACCAATTGAATTAGCAAAGCAATAACAGCATCATAAAGCTCTGGATTAACGAGCCTAACGTTCATTAGCCTTTCGTAAGCTTTCGCATCCAAATAAACTCTAGCTATTTCTTTCTTTTGCTTTTCGAGCTCTTGTTTCTTTCGTAGCTCTTTTAGCTTTTTTTGGATTAGCTTATTATATTCTTCTTCGCCCCCTTCTTCCATTTTTCTCACTTATTTTATTTTCTATTTAACTCTCTTTTATTTTTGTTTTTTAATCTCGCTACTAATCTTATCCAAAAAAGCTCTACCTTTTGGAGTAAGCTCTCTGCCTTTCTTTGTTGTCTTTACAAGACCAATTTTTTCAAGCTTTTGAAGTGCTTTTCTAATTATATTACCACTTCCTTTTACATGCTTATGTGGTGCAACACCCCTTGCCTTTCTTCCACCATACTTATGTCTCAATCTTGAAATTCCTTTTGGGCCATTGATGTATAAGTATCGAAGGAGAGATGCGCATCTAATATACCAAAAATTTTTTTGTTGTGGTGGTCTTTCCGCATGAGCTCCAGTTTTTACAAAATAAACCCATTCTGGTGGCTTTAGCTCCTCAAATTTCATCAACTCTTGAGCCGTCCTTTCAATAAGTTGTTTTGCTTCTACATCATAAACGCTCATTATCTCACTTTTATATTTTAGAAAAAAGCTTTTATAAACTTTTTATTTGAAAAAATAAAAGTGGAAAAATGAAACCGAAAGTAGTGTTAGATGAAAAAGATAAACTTGTAGTTTTATTTGAAAACGAAGAACCAAGTTTTCTAAATCTTGTAAAAAGTGAGTTATTAAAACAAGATGAGGTAAAGTATGCAAGCGTGGTTAAAGAGCACCCAGAAATAAATAATGTAACATTCACTATTGTAACCACAAACGCAAATCCAAAAAAATGCTTGGAAAAAGCGCTTGATGAAATAGAAAAAGAAATTAAAGAGATAGAAAAATTGATTAAATGATTGGTATAAAAAAAGGAGTAAGAATAATCGCAATAGATGATTTCCCTATAGAAAAAAAATTTGTACCGATTATAGGTGTTGTTTATAGAGAAAACATTTTAGAAGGAGTAATAAGCTCTAGAGTAAAAAAAGATGGAAAAGATTCTACAATAAAAATCATAAAGATGATAAAAAATTCAAAATTTAAAAATCAAATAAGAATAGTAGTGATACATAGTCTTATGCTTGCCGGGTTTAATATTGTTGACTTAGAAAAAATAGAAAAAGAGCTTAATGTAATCGCAATTTCGGTAACGAAAACAAAACCAAGTAAAAGAAAGGTTGAGGTGGCTTTAAAAAAGCTTGGTTTAAAAAGAATAAAACTAATTAAAAAGGTTGAAGTAGTAAAATACAAAAATTTTTTTATCCAAGGAATAAATGTAAAACAAAAACTTAAACAACTTAAAGATATAGATTTTTTGACGCCTCTTAGAATTGCTCATAAAATAGCTAGTGGTTTGGGAAAGGGGGAGTCTGATGGTAGGCTCTAAAAAAAGATTAAAGAAAAGTTTAAAATCTATAAAGAAAGTTTCGTTATCAAATTTATTCTTTATTCTTGGATTCCTATTCATTCTATTGTATGTTATTCTTAAAATACAAATTTTTAGTATACTTGTGTTTGCATTTTTTGTTTTAAGTATATATTTTGATGTTAAGGAAGGTATAAAAAAAGGTACAAGAAGCTATATAAAAGATTTAGTTATTAGTATTTTAGTGGTTCTTGGTTTTTGGTTCATATCAGCAATTTTATTGGGTACTTATTCACCATATGATGCAGTTGCAAGTTGTAGTATGCTTCCGGAGCTTCAAAGAGGGGATGTAGTAATACTTAGAAAGGTAGACATCACAAAAATCGCACCTGTAATAAGTGTTAATTCTTCTTTTTTAGATATACTTTTTTCTGAAGCAAAAAGACAAGAAATTTGTGTAGCATGTAATCAAACAACTTGCAGTTACAATTTTGTTCCGAAAAACTCGCAGTTTTTTATTTATTCGCTAAGCGAAAGGAGATTAGTAGAACCTTCACTCAATATTACATGTGGTGAATGTATAAAAATTTACGAGAATAATACTACACAAAAAATTCCTTGTTTTAAATTTCTTACAATAAACAATAAAAGAATCTTTCCAACAAAAAATAATTCAATAATAGTATATGAAACGAGCATAAACGATACTATGCAAGGTCCTATTATTCATAGAGCTCTGCTCGTTTTAAACGTAAGCAATGAATATTTTGTCTTAACAAAAGGTGATAATAATCCAAACATAGACCTTCAATATGGTGTTTCACCAAAAAATCAAAAAAATATAGTAGGAGAAGTTATATTTAGAATTCCACTTTTAGGATATGCAAAACTCTTTCTTTTTGGTCAATTTTATCAACCATATGGATGTAATTTTATAATAAAAAATTCTACGACCGCAAAATAGAGTTAGAATTTTAAAAGTTAATGTAGATAAATTAGTATGGATGAGACAAAAAAAGGCAAATATTTACTTATTTTATGTGTGGATATAGACAATGATTTAGAACAAAAAACTGGGATAAAAGGACCAGTAATCGGAAAAGAAAAAAATCTTGAAGCTGCAACAAAACTCCTACTTGCTGACCCTGAGGAAGAGGATGCTAATACGATGTTTTCTGCGATAAAAATTTATGATGAGATTGTTAAAAATAATAAAAATGTAGAAATTGTTACTTTAACAGGGACTATTGGTTCTTACACAGCAGGTCTTGAGGTAGGAAGGCAATTGGACGAGATTCTAGAAAAATTCCCAAGTGATTCATGTATTTTTGTAAGCGATGGAGCTAGCGACCAAACGGTTTTACCCATAATTCAATCAAGGTTAAAAATTGAAAGTATAAAAACAGTAACCATAAAACAAGCAAAAGAAATGGAATCAACTTATATAACTCTAGTAGAAAAATTGAAAGAGCCACATTTTGCAAGAATATTCTTTGGTATACCTGCATTAATTTTATTGCTTATTACAATAAGTTATATTTTAGGGTATGGTTTGCTTTTACCAGGATTGCTTTTAGGTTTTTATCTTCTTATAAAAGGTTTTGGAATAGAAGATACATTGATTAGACTTTTAAGGTCTTTTGCAATTAGCAGTGGAAGAATAAGCTTTGGGTTTTACCTTCTATCGCTTATCACTTTAGTTATAGCTTTTGCCGTTGGGATATCAAGCTTTTATTCCTATTTAAATTTTGGTGAAATTACAGCAATCGGCTATGCTTTAAAAGATTTCTTCTTTTTTCTTGGATTAGTGCTACTTTTCTTTTGGAGTGGAAAACTAACAGATACTTATATTAGAAAACAAACCCTTAATTTTCCAAGAACATTTTTCCTTTTAGGAAGCTTTGGTATAGCGTGGTTAGACTTTTATCTTCTTTCTTTATGGATAATTGCAAAAATCTATTTCTACCAACTTCTTGAAGGAGTTTTTTTCTCAATACTCTTGTTTTATCTAATAAGTATTCTAACAACAAACATTTCAAGAAAAATCTTAAAAGAGAGAAAAATAATTGGAAAAGAAGCTATAGAAAAAAATGGTGCTAAAATCGGAAAAATAATTGATGCAAACTTAGCTCAAATGACTTTAAAAATAGAAACACCTTTTAAAACAGTTTTGGAGGTACCATTTGAAAATGTTTTTAGTTTAGGAGAAAAAATAATTGTGGAGTTGTGATGTTATGATAGAAAAAATAAAAACCGGTATAGAAGGTTTGGATGAACTTTTGAATGGAGGTATACCAAAAGGTAATCAAATTTTTGTTGTAGGTGGTCCAGGAACAGGAAAAACACTCCTTTGCAACGAATTTTTGTACCATGGTGCAGAAAATGGAGAAAACGGTGTTTTCTTTGCTCTTGAAGAACCTTCAAGCTCAGTTATAAAAAATGTTGTAGAAACTTTTTCTTCTCTATCCTTTAAAGAGTTAATCGAATCCAAAAAAATAGTGTATGTGGATATATCACTAGAAAAAGAAGAGTATGGTATAGGGAAGCTGGCTCAAAAAATTGAAAGTGAAATAAAAGAAAATGATGCAAAAAGGGTAGTAGTTGATTCAGCAACTTTAATAAAACATTTAAGTACAGATATACTTTCTTACAGGAAAAACATGGTTAGCGTTTTACAAAAATTAAAAAGTTTAAATGTAACTAGCATTTTTACGGGTGAACTTAACACCCTTAAAAGAGAAATTATATTTGAACCAGAACATTATATATGTGATGGTTTAATAAGTCTTTATAATATACTCAGTGATTCAAAAAGATTTTTAGGGTTAGAAATTCTAAAAATGCGTGGTACAAAACACAGTAAAATGTTTGTTCCTTTTGAGATAACATCAGAAGGAATCAAGGTAAAAGGCTATGAAAGATAAACAAAATAAAAAAGAAGAGGAAAAGGAAAAAGAATTCAAAAGGTTGAGATTTGCTATCTATTTGATCGTTTTCTTCGTTGTTTTGATTCTTTTCTCCAATTTATTTTTACGTATTTTTGAGAGTAAGGGAATAGAAAAATGTAAAGGAATTATAATACAAACTTTTAGAGAGGATTGTTTTCAAGATCTTGCTTTTAAAACAAAAAATGTTTCAATTTGTAACTTTACAGAGAATAAAGAAAAATGTATAATAAATATAGCCATCGCTCAAAGGAATATATCACTTTGTAATAGAGTAGGAAAAACATGTATAGATGATATAATAAATTTAATAAATCCGAAAGAATGCTTAAAGTTAAATTCCACGCTAAAAGATTATTGTTTAGTAAAAAAAGCGATAAATGAAAACAATGAATCTTTATGTAATATGGTTGAAAATTTTTCTTTTAGAGAATTTTGTAAAACAACTTTAATGTTTAAAACAATTAATTATGCAAAAAACTTTTCTATTTGTGAAAATCTTTCTAATTTTTCAAAGCTTATATGTTTGTATACTGTAGCCAGAAACTTAAATACTTCACTACCACAAAATTATTCTTTCTCTCAATTAAATTACTCTACCTTTTTACAAAACATTTCCAATTTAGTGCCAGTTCTTCAAAACCTCTCAGCTATTTCGGAAGCTATAAAAAATAAAAACTTAAGTTTCTGTTCGACTCTTACAAGAAATCAATCAACTTTATGTTATATTCTTTTTGCTATTAACTCTACAAATGTAAGTATATGTAACTATTTACCGCAAGAGCAGATATCTGCATGTAAACAATTAGTATATTATTCTATTTCAAAAAAATAAAATGATAAGATGTATGGAATAGTTGAAAGAGTAGTAAAAGACGGAAGTATCCTACTTACAACCGATGGAATCAAAAAAGTACCATTGTTGTTGGAAGAAGGAAAAGTTGTAGATATTTCAACTTTTGAAAATGTTGAAATAAATAAAGATGAAATAGAAAAAGAAATTAAAAATAGAATAAAAACAGAAATTCAAAGAAAAATGAAAGAAAAAATTTTTAACAAGTATGAAAATGAAATTCTAAAAAATAAAAAATTTGTAGAAAAAGCGAAAGAAATCGCAATAAGGATAAAACTGGCTTTACTCGAACAAAGAGATTTTATTGTGAGGTTTCATGCTGATGCCGATGGAGTGAGTGGAGCACTTGCATTTAGAAAGCTTTTTAAAAAAGATTATTTTGGAAAAAGTTTTTTTATTCCACAAAAAGTTGCATGCTACTCTCAAAATGACCTAGATAATGACGAATTCATTTCACTTACTTTAAAAAAGCCTTTACTAGTTTTTATTGATTTTTCACCAAAAGAGAGGATGCTAAATGACATAAAAAATGAAACAATAATAATAGACCATCATCCAACTGGTGTAAAAGATTCACTTAACCCATGGAATTTTGATATGGATTCTAAGATTACTGCTGGGTTACTGAGCTGTTTTATTATAAAATTAATTATGGGGGAAGATTTATATTTTTTAGAAAAAATTTCTCTTCATGGAGATAGAAGCGAACTTTTAGATAAAAGAGAAGAAGAATTTGAAAAACTTGCGATAGTTGTTGATTATTTAATAACCAAAAATAAACTTTCATCCATAGAAAAAATACTAAAAAGAAAAGAGTCAATAGAAGAAATTTATGTAGAAGCAAAAAACTTAATAGAGAATGCTATTTCAAAGGCTAAAAAATTCGGAAAATTGATAAATATTAATAATTACTCCATTTATATTCTTAATTTGAGTAAACAAAAAGCGTATCCCCAACCAGGAAAGATTGTATCGATATTTCAAGAAAGATTAAATGATGAAAAAGCAATTACAATGGGCATTTCAAAAAACGCTATTTCAGTAAGAGTCGGAAAAGAAATTCTTAAAAAAGTTAATATTTTTGAATTACTTAAAGAAATGGATGCTGAATTTGGTGGCCATAAAAATGCATTTAGTATAAGAAGCAACAATAAAAAAGAAGTTTTGAAACAATTTTTGGACAAATTAAAAAGTGAATTAAAGAAAAAATAAAAATTAAATAGGATAAAATCAACAATTAAAATAAAGTAAAAGCCCCTTCGTCTAGCGGCCAAGGACATCGGGCTTTGGACCCGAGGACACCGGTTCGAATCCGGTAGGGGCTATTAAATATTGAATATTGTGGAAGATGAAGAAACGAGGTATTTCAGAAAAGAGATGACGAAAAGAAGGTCAACTGATTCCACTCTCTTTTTCTGCCTG
The DNA here is from genome assembly GCA_049700355.1 of Candidatus Micrarchaeales archaeon. Classification (GTDB taxonomy): domain Archaea; phylum Micrarchaeota; class Micrarchaeia; order Micrarchaeales; family JBNAVG01; genus JBNAVG01. The sequence continues at coordinate 7,210 of JBNAVG010000022.1, forward strand.
AAGTTTGGTTATGAAATCTTCTACTTTATATTTAAATTCAGAATCATCTTTTATGACTCCTTTCTCTTTAAGCACTTCTCTTGTAAGTAGAAAATAAATAAGAGCAAGTGAATTTCTACCTTTATTATTTGTTGGAATTATAAAATCAACAAATTGTGCAGTATCATCAGTATCGCAAAGTGCAATCACTGGAATATTCATTAGCCCTGCTTCTTTTATTGCTTGTCTTTCATTCCTTGGGTTGCTAACTATGATTAATTTTGGCTCTGTAAAATTTTTATTATTTGGGTCTGTGAGTGTACCTGGTATAAACCTTCCTTTTACTATTTTGCATCCGATAATTTCTGCAAACTTTTCAGCAGGAGTAACAGCATAAATTCTTGAAGCTGTCACTAATATTTCCTGTGGTTTATATTGAGCAATAATTTTTGCAGCAAGTCTAATTCTTTTATCGATTTCATCTATACTTAAAATATTTATGCCATCCTTTCTAGTACTAAATATAAATTTTTTCATCCCTGGCATTTTAAATCTAGTACCTATATAAACTCCTGCTTCAAGATACACGCTCTTTGGTACTAAAAGATTTTCTTCAGTTTTTTTCTCGTCTGCCATTCTATTTTTTAACAAAATGTCTTTAAAAATTTTTACTTGCAAAATGCAAATGTAAAAAATATATAATCAAATTGAGAAAAGTTTCCCATGGAAATTGGAGAAATAATTGGTAAAAAATATTACAACGAAGCTCGTTATGAAGAAGTACTTAGTAAGAATATTCTTTTTAAAAATGGGGTAATAGAGGGTATAGAGTTTTCGAAAACAAAAGGAGTTGGTATAAGAGTTTTAAAAAACAATTTACTTTTGTTCTATTCAACAAATAAAATAAATAAAAAGGAAATTGAAAAAATAAAAAATTTTAAAATAAACTTTCAGAACATAAGGCAAGTTCATTTTTCAAAAGAAAAACAAACAAAGGCAAAGTACTCAATAAAAGAAAAGAAAAAAATCGAAAATGTAGATGAAAAGGAAATTTTAGAAATTGTAAAATATTTAGATTCTATTTTTGTTGAAGAAGGAATAAAAAATAGGTTTGTAATGCTTTCTTTAACAAGAAGAAAACAAGAATTTGAAAATAGTGAAGGAAGTAGGATTGTTTCTTATGTACCAAGAATATTGCTTAGCTATCTTATAACTATAAAAGAAAGAAGAACTATTCAAAGGTATAGCGATATAGGCTTTTGTGCTGGCTTAGAAAAAATAGGCTCAAACATATTCGAAAAAATAAGAGAAGAAACGAAAGAGCTAAAGGAAGTAGCTAAAAATGGAAAAAGGATAGGCTCAACAAAAACAAACGTTTTGCTAAGTAGCGAGCTAACTGGAATTGCTGTTCACGAAAGCATAGGGCATCCATGCGAAGCTGATAGAATAATAGGAAGGGAAGCTGCTCAGGCTGGCGAAAGCTACCTAAAACCAAAAAAATTTAGGATAAGAATAGGTAATGAGCTAGTAAACGTGGCCGATGACCCAACATTAAAGGAATATGGTTTTTTTCTCTATGATGATGAAGGAGTAAAAGCGAGGAGAAAAATTTTAGTAAAGAAAGGAATTATAAATGAGCTTTTGCTAAACAGGGAAACTGCTTTTGAGCTAAAAACAAAGAGCAATGGAAGTGCTAGAGCATCCAGCTACAACGTTGAGCCTATAGTTAGAATGAGTAATACTTTTCTTTTACCAGGAGATTTAAGTTTTGATGAGCTTGTTGAAGAAGCAAAGAATGGAGTATTCATAAAAACTTTTATGGAATGGAATATAGATGATTTAAGGATAAATCAAAGGTATACTGGTGGAATAGCTTATGCTATTAGAAACTCTAGGATTGAAGAACCTGTTATATTCCCAGTAATAGAAACAACAACTTTTAATTTTTGGAAGAGCGTTAAAGCAATCGCAAAGGATTTAGAGTTTAAAGCAGCAACATGTGGTAAAGGTGAGCCTATGCAGGGAATACCGGTAACAACTGGTGGACCTTCAATATTGTTGCAAAAGGTGAAAGTATGGAGCAGATAGAAATTGCAAGAGAAGTTTTTAAGATACTTGAAAAAGAAGCTTCTGAGCTTTTGGTATCCTTTTCAAAAGAAAAAAGAATAGATACAAAGTTTTTCAACAATAAAATTACTAAAAGTGAAATCTCAGAAAACTATAGCTTAAACGCTTTCTTTGTAAAGGATAAGAGAATAGTTGTTTCGAGCATTCCTATAAATAGCATAAGAGAAGCAGAAAAACACTGTAAAAAAATAATAAAGATTTCAAGGATACTTCCAAAAAAGGAAGATTTTTATGG
>JBNAVG010000023.1:0-6655 GCA_049700355.1 Candidatus Micrarchaeales archaeon
CACTCCTATTCCTCTTATACTGAAAAAAATGATGAGGAAAAGGTTGAGTTTGTTAGGCTTTGGGAAAGAGCGATATCTTCTTCGGAGCAACCCATTGGCTTTTCATCAGTTATTTTTTATTTAAATAGAGAAAGCTACCTCTCTTCAATAAACGAAAGGCTAATAAGGGCTCAAAGGCTTTACGAAGAAAAAAAAGAAAAAGGCTCACAAGAAGAAATAGAAAGAGCTAGAGGAGAAGTAGCTATGTGGAGGAATATCTTAGAGCATATAAAACAAACACCATCAAGGGCTCAGGTAACTATTGCTGTTATAACACAAAAAGGAGAAAACGAAGAATCTGCGATAGCAAATGCTAGGAGTGTTGCTACAAACATAGCCCTTAATATCTCTGCTATTCTTGGGGTAGAAGTAACCCAAATGAATCAGCATGAGATAGAAACATGCATAGAAGCTGAAAAAATAATGCCAAGTGGCGAAGTAGTGATAAAATGAAATTTGAAGAAGAAATTGCAAAAGTACTTTTAAGCGAGATTGCGATAATTGCATCTTTCTGGGTTCTCTTTTCTTCAAGCTTAGGTTTTCTTGGTTTGATTGCTTTTTTCTTCCTTCTTTCTTTAATGGCCCTTCTACCACTTACAATGTTTTTTGATTATTTGGTTTTACCATTCTTCACCTATGTTTTTGGTATAACAGAAGTTCCTGCAGAAGGCTATGAGATTACAAAAAAACAGGATGCAGTAGTTAAATATGTTAACGGAGTTTATTATGCAATAGGTTATCTTGGAGCAAGCATTTATGAATACATTTTAAGAAGGGAGGAGCCAGAAGAAAACCTCGAGGGTAGGTTTATTCAATCTCTTGAGCTTTGGGAAAGGGCTATTGCAAATATAAAGTTTCCAATGAAGTTTGAGATAATAACTTTTCAACGTGATTTAGTTGCAGCTAGAAGAGAGCTTGAGGAGCAAAGGGATTATTGGGAATATAGGCTAAGTAAAGAAATGCAAGCTACTATGCCAAACGCTATGGAAATAGATAACATTCAAAGAAAGATTAGAATTTTGGATGTAAAGCTAAATAGGATGAGTGCTGGAGAAAAGCCATTGGGCGTTTTAATGTTTGCTTCTATTTATTCCTGTGGCTTAAGCAAAGAAGCTGCTTTAAAAAACTTAGAAGCAACTATAAAAGAAGCAACTGTTACGCTTGGCAATGCACTGGACTTAAAAATTTCAAGGCTTTATGGAAGGGATTTAAGGAATGCTTTTCTTTTAGAGTATGTGATACCACCAAGCGAAAAAGAGCTAGATTCTATACTTTAGAAATTTTTATTAATTTTCTTTTCTAAAATTAATCATGCCTTTACTTAAGATTCAAAACGTAATGAGTAGCGAGATAGCAAAAAGACCAATAATATCTAGGCCCCCAGAGCCACCACCAGAGTATTTAATGGGAAACCCAACAGATTCTATATACATCGGGAGAACAAAAATATTTAACGTTCCACTTGCTTGGAATTTTTTAAACCTTACAAACCCGCATATGGCTGTTGTTGGAATCACTGGTGCTGGTAAAAGCTATTTTGTAAAAACATTTTTACTAAGAGCAAGCTACATTTGGAATACAAACGCGATAATAATAGATTGGGCTGGGGAGTATAAAGCATGGGTAAAACAAAGCGGTGGGAAAGTAATTTCTCTTGGAAAAGGAGACTCCATAAATTTATTGGACCTTGCTGGGACAAAACCATTGAATAGAGTAAAACAAATAATGAATGCTTTAAGCATTCTTACAGACATAGACCATTATCCTGAGCAAAAGATTTTAACACAGCAAGCAATAGAACAAGCTTATGCAAACGCTGGCTTTGAGCTTTCAAGAGAACCAACAAAAGAAGAAGAAAAAAACACCCCAACATTAAAAGAAGTTGTAAAAATATTGAAGGATAGGCTTGAAGAAGGTACTTATGAGTTTCCAGCAGAGCTTGAAGGGGCAATATTTAGGTTAATGCAGTTTACAAGAGAGGGTGAAGATTTCTTTGCGAGAAAAAGCACTATAGATTTAAGCAAGCTTACTACTTCTGGACTTGTTGATATAGACCTTTCTGGTTTACCAGAAGAAAGGTTTAGAGCACTCGCAGGCCTCTTTATACTCCAATTCTTAAAAGAAAAAATGAGAATGGAAGGGTGGAGCCCAACAAAAGGTATAAAAGCAATAGTAGTTCTTGATGAAGCATGGAAGATAGCTAGCGATGAAAGGAGCGATGCTATAACTATAGTAAGGGAAGGAAGGAAATACCAATTTGCCCTTATAGTTGCTTCTCAAAACCCAACTGATATAAACGAAGCAATATTCTCAAACGTTGGAACAGTTGTTCTTCTAAGGTTAAAGTTCCAAAAGTTCCTTGATTATGTTCAAGGTTCTTTGAACTTCTCAGACTATATGAGAAAGGAGATAACAAAGTTTGGTGTTGGTCAGGCAGCTTTCGATATGGCTTTCCAATCTGGAATAAGCTTTTCAGATACATTCCTAGTTGAAAAGATCCATGGTGAAGAACCATTGGAAGAATATGTTGTTGATGTTTCTGAAATCTCAAGCTTAATAGAAGGTTTTTCAGCAAAATACACAAAAGAATACCTTTTTGAAAAGAGCGAGCTTAAAACAATGCTTAGCGATTATGGTATAGAAAAAGAAAAAATAGATAACCTATTCAAAAAGTTTGATATACTCGGAAAAAGAATTGGGATAAGAGAGTTTACTTCTGAGCTTTCAAGCTTAGGAATAAGCAAAGAAAGGCTAGTTTCATTCTTCAAGACTCTTGGAATGGAAGATGAGCTTATCTCAATAATACTAAAGAATGTAGAATGATTTTTAAATTTAAAATTTAAATAAGAATATGGCTTATTCGATCCAATTTGAAGAAAGAGAGTTTAGGAAAAGCCTTCTTAAGCTTGGTTTGGATGAAGAAAGGGTAAATGAAGTGATAAATACTTTTGATAAGAACCATAAGCACCTTAACGTGATAAACTTTATTTTAATGCTTATAAGGTATGGTATACCAAAGGATAAAATTGAGAATTTTTTAAAGATGAATGGAGTTGATGATGCAACTTTGATAAGGCTTTTCATAGAGGTTGATGAATTAAAGAGTAAAAGTGGTAAGGTTTATGAAATACAGCTTGAATAGCTATTGTATAATGTGTGGAAAAAGGAGAAAGGGCTATGAGGTTGAAGAAGATTTAGTAATAAAAAGTATAAGAAGAATAAAAAAAGTTTTTGGAATAGAGAAAAAGAACAAGCTTGTTGTTTGTAAAGAATGCTACCCACGCTATTTAAAAGAAAGAAAAAAATTTGAGGATAAACAAAAACATTTTGCAATCTTGCTTACTATTTTCTTCCTAATCGTTTTTATATTTTCACCAGATAAGCTTTCAGCGGTATTCTTCTTTTTGATATTTTCATTCTTATTCTTGATTTTACTAATTCCCTACTACGTACCAAAAATAAAGGATGAAGAAAAAGTAAAAGAAAAACAAAAAACAAAATAAAAACAAAAACAAAGCAAAAGCAAAATGAATAAAAATAAAAACCTTTTATTCGATTTATTCTTATGCTTTCAAAAGCTTCTATAGAAAAAATAATAAAAAAAGCTGGTGCTGAAAGGGTAAGCCCTCAAGCTTCAAAAGAGCTTGCGGATTATTTAGAAGAGATAGCTTTTAAAATCTCAATAAAAGCAGTTAAGCTTGCAAAGCATGCTGGAAGGAAAACAGTAAGAGCAGAAGATATAAGGCTTGCAAAACTATAATTTTTACAATTTTTTAACTATAAAATCAACAACGACTATATCCTCTTTTGGAGAATACCCTTTTACTACTCTTTCAAAAATAAAATTAACTTTAACCTTTTCTTTTTTTGCTTCTTCTTCTATAACTTTTTTTACATCTTCTATTCTATTTTTTCTACAAAAAGAATAATAATGAACTATGCAATTGTTTTTTGCTGCAAAGAAGATTTCTTTTAAAAACCTATAACTACTCTTTGGTAAAGGAGCAACTATCCTATCTGCAAAATCCTTATAAGAAAATATTTTTTTCTTTACATCACCCTGAACAACTTCAACATTTACCCTATTCAAAAGAACGTTTTTTCTCATATAATAGCATGCCCATTTGTTAAGCTCTATAGCAACAACCCTTTTTGCTTTTCCCTTTTTTGCAATCTCTATTGCATATGGACCAACACCAGCAAACAAAACTAAAACATTCTCACCTTCTTTTACTTCTTCGCTTATCCTTTTTCTTTCATAGCTTAGCCTTGAAGAAAAATAAACTTTTCTTATATCAAAAACAAAAACGCAGGAGTTTTCTTTATAATTAGCTATATACTTTCTTTTTCCAAATATAAAACGAAAATTTCTTTTTCTATAGCGACCCTTTACTTTTAGCTTTTCAAAAACACTTTCTATGTTCTTATTTACTTTCATTATTTCTTTAGCTATTTCTTTAGCTTTTTTTCTTTCTTCTTTTTTTAGCTTAAGTATAGCTATATTTCCAAAGGATTCAAAAGAATGAAGCTTTATCCTTTTTCCCATAAATATTTTAAGCACTATTAAAATTATATAATTATAGCTCCATCGTCTAGTGGTCAAGGACACCAGGCTCTGGACCTGGGGACGGCGGTTCGAATCCGCCTGGAGCTAAAGGTGGTTGCTTGGAGCTTAAGAATCATATAATAGTTTGTGGTTTTGGAATAGTTGGAGAAAAAGTATGCGAAGTACTAAAAGAAAATGGAAAGGAATTTATAGTTATTGAGATAGACCCGAAAAAAGTTGAGAAGCTTAAGGAAAAGAAGATAAATTATATAATAGGTGATGCAACATCACAAAAAGTTCTTAAAGCCGCAGGAGTAGAGAATGCAAAAGCAATAGTTACTGCTATAGATGATGATGTAAAAAACCTTTTTATAATAATACTTTCAAAAGAGCTCAACAAGGATATAATAATTGCTTCGCGTGTAAACTCTGAAGAAGCATTGGAAAAAATAAGAGCAGCTGGAGCAAGCATAACTGTAATGCCAGAATACTCTGCTGCAAAAGAGCTTTCAAGAGAAATCGCAAAAAGGTATTTAAAGCCTTGGTAGTATGCGAATAGAGGGAATTCTTTTAATCGCCCTTTTCCTTTTCTTTGTAGAAGTATCCTTGATACTATTAGCTGGTTATCCTCTTGAAACTGCTGTTTATGAAACTTTAATTTCTATTTTTTCACTCCCCTCAGCAATTCCACAAGAAAGTTTTTATCTTAATCCACTTGTTGCTATTGCAATAATAGTTGGTGGTATATCATCGATTTTTGTTTTTGGTTTTATAATTGGTGCTACTATCGAACTTCTTCAAGAAGTTAAAATAACGAGCAAGATTGGTTTAAAAGAGCATGCAATAGTTTGTGGTTATGGAACAACTGGAAAGTATGTTACTTCTTTCTTAAAGAAAGCTGGAATAAAATACATTATAATAGAAAAAGACCAAGCAAAGGTAAAGGAGCTTGAGGATTCTGGAGAAAAGGTAATCCATGGAGATGCGACAAAAAAGGAAATTCTTGAAAAAGCAGAAATACAAAAAGCAAAGTATTTAATAAGTTGCCTAAACGATGATGCACAAACTTTATTCTTAGTTTTACTCGCAAAAGCATTAAACAAAAAAATATACATAACAGCAAAAGTAAAAAGCGAAGCTTTTAAAGAAGTTTTAATAAGAAGCGGTGCAAGTTTTGTTACAAGACCAGAGACTAATGCTGGGAAGGAGCTTGCAAAGAAGGTATTAGAGTTTGTGAGAAAATGAGATTAACACAAGCTATTCCATTCATAGTTTTTTTAATATTTGCTTTTTCAACTACTATTCTTTATCTTGATGGGGTTCCTTTAATCTATGCTTCATACTGGGTAATCGCTCAAATAGTTGGTCAATACGTTTTGCTCCCTATACAAAACTTCTATAATAGAGAAGATGTAATACTGCTTTCTACTATAAACTTTTTTGCATACCTCCTTCTTTTAGCCTTTGCTTCTTCTTATTTCTACTCCTACTTCTCTACGTTAAAACTTGGAAAGATGCTCGATAGGTTTAAAATAAAAAGGCTGAAAAACCATGTTATAGTTTGCATAAGCGATAATTTTGGCTTATTCCTTGCAAAAGAGCTAAAGCAAAGGGGAGTTCCTTTTGTAATAATAGAGAGGAAAAAAAGGAGAGAAGAAACCTCAGAATACTTAACAATAGATGGTATACCAAGCGATAGAACAACCCTTGAGGAAGCAGGAATAAGAAGAGCAAGTATTGTATGTGCTATTTCAAAGGATAAATTTGAGAATGTAGGAGTTATAGTTACTGCAAAAGCTTTACATCCAAAAATTTATGCAATAGCGAGAGCAGATTCTATGGAAGAGATGCAAAGGTTGTATAGATGTGGCGCAGACTCTGTTATAATACCGGAGATAAACGGAGCTTATGAGCTTGCAAAAGAAGTTTTAATTTAATAGCCGAGGGAGGGAGTCGAACCCCCCTAAACCGGTCTGCAGCCGGTCGCATAGCCGATCTGCCACCTCGGCCTAATATTATAATAAAACCATTACTATAAATAATTTTCTAAAATCAAAGTCAAAACAAAAA
>JBNAVG010000023.1:6755-9112 GCA_049700355.1 Candidatus Micrarchaeales archaeon
AAAAAGGATAAAATAATAAAGTTTTTTTTCATAAGTAAATTATGCTAGAAGACCTTCTTGAAGAAGCTATGATTGTTGAAGGCGACCAACCCCTTTCAAAAATCATTCCAAACATAAAAGAAAAATGCGTAATAGTAAAAGAAAAGAATAAGTATATCGGAGTTGTTGATGATAGGATTTTAAGGAGAAAGCTTAGGGCTTTTGCGTTTTCTGATAGAACAAAGGTAAAGGGAATAGCTCAAAAGGCACCATTGATAAATGGAAATGAACCATTATGGAAAATAGCTTCACTTTTTGTAACAACCGGTTTAAGAGCTCTTCCTTTTGAGAAAGAAGGAAAAGTAGAAAAAGTTCTAAGGAGGGAAAAATTTCTAAGCTTTATAGCCCAAAAAGAAAAACAAAACATTCAAAAGGTTAAAGCAATAGAAGTTGCTACTATTCCAGTAAAAACTATAGAAGGTGAAGCAACCATCGCTGAAGCCTTAAAAAAGATGAGAGAGCTTGGAATAAATAGGTTGGTTGTTGAGGAAGAAAAAGGGTTTGGTATAATTACTTCTTTTGACATAGCGAAAAGGCTTATGATAAATAAAAGTAGAACAAATGTAAGTTTTATAGAAGAAAGAAAGAGTACTCTTCAAACAAAAGTAAAAGAGTTTATGCAAAAAGATGTTAAAACTATAAACTACGATTCAAGCGTTGAAGAAGCGATTCAAAAAATGCTTTCTAACAACATTTCTTCACTTGTTGTTGTTCATGGTTCAAAACCAATAGGAATATTAACTATTAGAGACATCCTTGAAAAACTTTTCATTTCTACTTCAAGCGAAGCAAAAGTTGAGGTTATAGCAGAGGATGAAAGAAGCTATGCACAAAGAGAAGAGATTAGGAATGAGCTTATTAAAATCTTAAAAAGGTTTGAGGGTGTTGAAGGTTTATTGCTTAGGATTAAAAAGGGAAGGCTTTATGAATTAAAGCTAAGCGTATTCATTAAAAACAAGAAGATTTTTATCCAATGCAAAAACTATAAGCTTTACGATGCGTTGAACGAATGTTTTAGCTTATTAAAGAAAGAAATCTCAAGCTTTAAAGAGTTTCAAAAGGATAAAATAGAAAAAAGAAAAAGAATTCAATCAAGCGTTGAGCTTTTGATTACAGTAGGTATAGCTCTTGGTATTCTCCTTCCAATAATTCTTGTAGCGTATTCTCAAGCATCAGCATCTTCACTAAGCTTAAACTCTGTTCAAGCATATGCAACGGCTCAAAAGATTGCTAGCGTTGCAGCGATAGTTGGAGCTCAAGGGGAGCCAACACAGCAAACAATACAAGTGTTTATACCACCAAGGGTTCATGCAATCTACATAGGTAGCAAAACTTCTGTTGTTGGAAACTCGATAACAATTCAACTTGAAACAACAGGAGGCTTAAGCGATATTACAGCATATTCTCCAGTTAACGTTAGCGGTACTATAAACTACCTTGGTCCAGGAACTTATTTTCTTACTGTTAAAGCCTATAACTATTGTCCATTAAAACCAAGCGTGAGTTGTGTTTTTATTAACTCAACGGTTTGAAGATGGAAAAGAAGATTCAAATTTCTGTTGAAATGCTTTCTGTTTATGCGATCGTTTTATTGATGTTTACTATTCTCTTTGCTTCTATTGCTACACAGGCTTCAGTTGCAATTTCTCAGCAAATATACCTTCAGCTTTTAGCAAATGCTCAAGATTTTGCATCAAGGATTCAAAGAGCATATAGCTATGGAAACGGCTACAAAGAAAGCTTTTATTTCCCAGCAGAAGTTGGTTTTATCCCATTTAATTTAACTATAACTGGAAATGGTATAATAACTGCAAGTGCAAAATATGGAAACCAAATTTTAAGTGCTTATGCATTTACTGGAATCCAAAACTATTACCTAGATCCTTATTATGCTATACCAAATGGTTACCAAATTCCAATAGCGAGTGGTTTAATAACCATTCAGAATTCAAACAATTTAATTTGTATAAATACCCAATCCTGTCCAGCTTACCAAATTCCAAAGTATTTAGCAATCTATGCAACAAACTCAACTGCTTCTTCAAGCAATAACGTAACAATAGTTGCAAAAGTTTTTGACCAGTTTGGGAATCCAGTAAGCTATGCAAAAGTTGGTTTTTCAACAACCCTTGGTTTATTCGATAACAATAAACAAACAAAGTTTGTTCAAGCAGATGGAATGGGAATAGCAAGAGTAGTATTAAAAACAAACAATCAAAAGGGAATAGCAAAAATAACCGCTACCGCTTTCAATGCAAACCAAAGCTTAACAACAAACCTTGCAGCATGGTTCCCTTTAAACGAAAACCAAGGAACAG
>JBNAVG010000024.1:0-8219 GCA_049700355.1 Candidatus Micrarchaeales archaeon
GCAACACTTTATCCAGTATCGATATTTGGAAACACTATAACTATAAGAAAATTTGGAAAAAACCCTTGGACTATGCCGATGGTTTTAAAGTATAATACTCTTGATGCTAAGCTTGCTGGTCTTATATGGCTTTGTATGGAAAATGAAATAAGCATGATATTCGCTGGAGGAACAGCGAGTGGAAAAACAAGCTTTTTGAATGCTTGCTCCTCTTTTATACCAGCAACAAACAGGGTTGTTTCTCTAGAAGAGACTAGAGAACTTACACTTCCAGATTTCTTACAATGGGTTGCTATGGTTACAAGGGAGCCAAACGCAGAAGGGAAGGGAGAAGTCACTATGCTAGATTTAATGGTAAATGCTCTCAGGCAAAGACCCGATAGGGTTATAGTTGGAGAGATAAGAAGGCATGAAGAAGCAGAGGTTTTGTTTGAAGCGATTCACACTGGGCATGCTGTTTATGCAACACTTCACGCTGATAGCGCAAATGATGCGATAGTAAGATTGACAAACCCACCAATAGCGATTCCAAAGATCATGATTAATGGAATCGGAGCCATAGTTGTTTTGTTTAGGCATAGAAGAAAGGGAATAAGAAGAGTCCTCGAGTTTGCAGAAGTTTTAGAAAATGGAGATGTAAACATTAACTATAGATGGGATATAAAAGAAGATAAAATAAAAAAGGTTTCTGAGCTCACAAGGCTTGCAGAAACTCTAGAGCTTTATGCTGGTTTAACACCAAAAGAAATAGAAGAAGATGTAGAGGAAAAAGCAAAGATTTTGGATTGGCTTTTAAGAAATAATGTAATGGGAGTAAATGAAGTTGGTAAAATAATAAACAATTACTATAAAAACAAAGAAAAAGTACTTTATTACGTTAACAATGACTTAAAATATGATGAAGGTATATTAAAGTTGTAAAATGGATGAAATAAAAGATTTTAACGAAACAAAGAAGTTTTTAGAAGAATTTGAAGGAAAAAAAGAAGTTTTAAGTAGTGTTGAACTTTCTCCTTTTCAAAGTGATATCCAATTTAAGGAAGAAAATTATTATGAACTATTAAAAAAGATTGGTTTTAAAAAAGAAGAGGTAATGGAGGTCCCAAGAGTTATTCAAAAAGAGGAAACTCATACTTTTGAAAATCTTAAAAATCTTACAAGCTTATTGGTAGCATTTAGGTTTATACTCTCAAAAATTCTTTCAGATTTCTTCACAAGTATAGTAAAAAAAGGAAGTGAGCTAAGGATTTCTTTAACGTTGCTTCCTTTAAAAACCGTTGGTGTAAAAAAACAACTTGTTTTGGTTAACCTTCCTATAAATGAACAGATTCATGAATTGGAACAAATAATATTTGGCTTGATAAATGGTGAGTTTAATAAGGAAGAAAAAGAAATAATAAAAAAAGAAGTTGAAGGACTTTGGATATATATACAAAAAAATAAAATAGACCTTACAACACTTAATGAAGTAGAAAGGGCAGAAATAGAAACAAGAAATAACGCTCTAGAAAGAGCAAGAAGGCTCCTGATGGGTGAAGAATGATGTTTTGGAAAAAGAAGAAAGAGACTCTTGATGAAATTCTAAAAAAATTGGAGAAAAAAACAGAAGAAGTAAAGCCACAACCGCAACAAGCAACACAACCAATGCAAACAACCCAAGCGACACAAACAACTCAAACACCACAACCAAAAACCCAAGGAGTAGTTACACCACAAATAATCCAACAAAAGCCGAAAGCGATGGAAGAAAAAAAGATAAAAGTTAAACCAAAAACATTAGTACAAAGATGGAAAACTTTTGTTGAATATTTTGCTTCAAAAAGAAAGGATTTGCCGGAACTTCTAAAAGCAGCTGAAATTAGAGAAAGCCCATACGAATTCACTCAAAGAGTATTGATAACATCTCTGCTAATAACGATTTTAATCTGCGGCTCTTTAATAATTTTATTTCTTGCTATTGGTGTAAACCCGATAATATTTGTTCTAATCGCTCCAATCCTTTTTATATTTTTTGTTAACTATTTAATGCTTTATCCACTTCAAAAAATAAGGATAAGTGGAAAAGAAGTTGAAAAAGATGTTTTGTTTGCAGTAAGGGATATGATAATCGCATTGAGGGGAGGAGTACCACTTTACAATGCAATAGTAAGTGTAACTCGAGGTTATGGTGCAGCAAGCCAGGAATTTTCAAAAATAATAAATTTAGTTAATCTTGGTGTTCCCCTAGACCAAGCAATAGACCAAGTTGTAACAACATCAAAAAGTCCAAGCTTTAGAAGGGTAATGCTCCAAGCATCAACAACATTAAAAGCTGGTGCAGATATAACCGCAGCAATGGAGCTTACACTAGAACAAATAACGAATGAAAGGGTTATTGAGCTAAGACGTTATGGACAAAAGCTAAACGCTGTTGCAATGTTCTATATGATAGTTGGAGTTATATTCCCAAGCATGTTGATAACTGTTGCAATAGTACTTTCAACATTCATAAATATAATTACCTTTACTCCACAACTTTTGATGATAGCTTTTATCTTTATACTACTACTACAACTTGTATTCTTGAATATAATAAAGAATATGAGACCTTCTTATGCGTAATATTGTGATATTATGATGATAAATTTTCAAAGTTTGCTTTCAAGAAGCCTCATAAAAAGGATTTCTGATGAGCTTGATTTAGCAGGAATAAAAATAGACCTAAATACTTTCATAGGTTTCTTGTTTTTTTCTACCTTCTTTGTTATAATAATAGTAGGTATAATAGCAGAGTTTGTTTATAACCTTCACCCAGTAGTTTCATTACTCTTTGGAATTCTAGCAAGTATTCTTTATTTAGGAGCAATCTATACAATAATTGAGCTCCAAATAGATACAAGGAGGAGTAAAATGGAGGAAATCTTACCAGATTTTCTTCAAATTACTGCTGCAAACATAAGGAGTGGAATGCCTATAGATAGAGCAATGGTTTATTCTGCAAGACCAGAATTTGCTCCACTTACTCAAGAGGTACAAGAGTTTAATAGAAGAATCGCTTCTGGAGAAAGCCTTCAAAATTCCTTAATAATGCTCTCAAACTCTTTTAGGTCTAGACAATTGAAAAGGACTGTAAACTTAATGATAGAAGGAATAACCTATGGTGGAGGAATGGTAGACCTTCTTGAGAGAGTAGCCGCAGACATTAGACAACAGCAACTTCTTCAAAAGGAGATCGCAGGGCAACTATTTATGTACTCTTTGTTTATAGTTTTTGCAAGTATTTTTGCTGCTCCTTTACTTTTTGCTGTTTCTGTACAAATGATAAAAATAACAACTTCTATTTGGAGTGGAATAAGCACTCAGTTATCTGGTGGAAAAATTCAAATGGCTGGTGCTTTATCCATGTTTTCTCCAAAGGCTCCTTCGATAACCTCAGAAGACTTTAGAAATTTTGCGATTGCAACGATGATTGGAATTTCTATATTCGCTGCTTTTATAGTTTCTTCAATTTCAAGCGGAGTTTTAAGCAGGGGAATAAGATACGTTCCAATTTTCATAATAGTAAGCTTATTAATATTCTATGGTGCACAAAGTTTCTTAGAATCTATGTTTGGAAGCTTCTTTGGAGCCGCTGGAGGAGCTGCAGGAGTTCCTTCTCTTCCAAAGTAATTATGGACAACCAGAAATTACTATATTGCTAACGTTTAAATACTGAAGAGTTGTTGTAAGTTGTCCAAAAATGTTTACCATTGTTTGATTATCCAAGCAGAAGTGAGGAACAGCGGCGCTTGAGCAAATCGTAGAATTCTCACAGTTTGGCATCCCAAGAACTTCAAAGAGAGTTGGCTGAGTTGGATAGGAAAAGTACTTATAATCTATAGCATCCTTGTGGCTTAAACCATAAAATGAAAATATTCCAAATGTACTTGTATTTAGAGTATAGTTATAATTTGTAAGGTTTGAAAACCTTTGTAAATAGGAAGGAGCCGAAGGAGAAGTAAAGTAAAGATTATTAAAGAGTGCATTTCTAATGCCGCTTATATCAGCAACAGCATGAAAACTAGAGTTTACTGGGCTTACTCCAATAAGCAAATATTTTTGAGCGTTTGAAAAACTTGAATAAAAGCTACTGCTACTTGGAATTATAACATAAGGAACTGTTGGAGCATTTGTTATAGCGCTAGTAACAAGACCACCAAAATTGTTTGCTGCTGTACAAGTTGAATTTGTTATATAAGCCGCATTTCTTGCAACGATTACTATTTGACTTGGAACAACACCACTAGGAATAAAAGCATTTATGCTCGAGCAAGTTGGTTTTTCACCAGCATAATAAAAAGGAGCAAATATAAAACCACTTCCACTACTACCATACCAATAAACTGCAAAAGTATAGTTTGTTGGAGCTAGATTAATCCTTCTATACATCCCATTCATCAAAAACAATGGATCAAGAGAGTTGTTGATATTAAAAGTAGCATTAACAGGAATACCATAATCAATTATATTTTGTCCATAGAAAGAAAGTATAACTCTTTCGATGTATTTTGCTTTAACAGAAAATGGAGAATCCTGAAAAACCTCTATACCTTTTTGAAGAATCGTTGAATTTATAAACCTTCTTAGAAGGAGGTTAGCAATAGAGGAATTGTAATCACCAAAAAATGCATTCTGCATCCAAACAACCGGAAAAGAAACAACATTTACTCTTGGAGGTGTAGAAGGATAACCAAGAGCCTGCCACGTTCCATCGCTACTCAGCAAAGTTGCTCCACTACTACTCCTTACGCTTATTAAACAACCAGCAGGGTTTGGAGAACTTCCGATGTTTGTTCCGTTTACCCATATAACATGAGTTCCCGCATTTATAGTCGTTGAATAAGAAAAAGTAGCTCCCGAATTGCTACCGTTTATTACTTTATTTCCATCCAAAAAAAGTTGAATTATATCATCGCAGGTTGCATAAATTGTTATAGAGGTTGAAGTTGGAACAAAAAAAGTTTTCTTGAAGTAAACGCTCCCAACAGGAACGTTTCCACGCGATGGTCTATCCCATATCCAATGGGCATTTGGATCCGGCCAACCACTAACGCTAGTACCCCAAGGACCTACACCAAATTTTCCATTATCATAAGCAAGAGAAGAAAAACTTCCGTTTTGCATTAAATAAGCGATAGAGAAGCTAGGAGAAGGAATCATTACCCTTTTTGAATAAGTATAATTAAGAAGAGCACTTATAGCTTTAGAAAGGGAATAGCTTCCAAAAGAATTAGCATTGCTTACTAAAGAGTTTAACACTTCTTCTATAGCTTCACCACCAGCCTCCAAAGAACTTCTTCTATAGCTTTCTGTATAAATTGAAATAAAAGTAAAAGCAATTGTTATAATAGCCATAAAAATGATAAAAACAAGCAAAGTATAGATAAAACCTTTCATGTTCTCGACCATTCAACTATAGTAATATCAAAAGTTCTACTACTATTTGTTGAGCCAAAAGAATTAAAACCTGCTCCAAAAGCACTTGAGCTACTTGCTGAGGTAAATGGAATAGGATACTTTGTAGAATTAAAAATCACACCATTAAATGGAAAGCCTGTATTAAACCATCCGCTATAATCGTTAGTATCTCCATTAAGGGGCCACCAACCTACTAGCCCAGCGTTTGGAATTGGAGGCGAGTTAATACCTTGCAAGTAGAGTTGCTGAATCTGCTGGGGTGTTAGAGCGGTTGAGTAGATTTGAACATTAGCGATGCTACCGTTAAATGTTTGGTCGTTATATTTTCCTGTCCTTCCGATATTCAATGGCCAATTTGGAGTTAATGTGCCTGTAACTGTGGTGGAATTTTTAAATTGTCCGTTTACATACAATTTTAAAGTACTTCCATCCCAAACCATAAGAATATGTGTCCATTTATTGTAATAGTTACTCAAACCATAGAGGGATGTACCTGCATAGCCGGGGGAAATTTGAGAGCCTTCAAGAAATACGTGTAAATAATTATTTGGCGGATTTGATACAATCCCGTAGCTTCTACTTTGAGTAGGAGTATATTGACCATCTTCGAGTAAATAATCCCAGTCATTTTTATATTTTAAATATGCCCAAAGACTTATCGTCAAAGAAGAGGTAGTGGAGCTTATACTTGGAGAGTTAGGTACTATAATATAAGCATTAACTCCATTGAATTGGGCTGAAATACTAGGTAAATAACTTCCATTTATCCAAATTCCATAATTCATTTGCCGAGAAGAGTTTGAAAAAGCATAAAAAGCAAGTTGATTAGCACAAAAGTATTGTTTATTAGCATAAAACCTAGCAATAGCATTTAACACAGTATCATCTTTATTTCCCTTGCAATTCCCAAAAGCATAAATATTATTACCTGCTCCAACATAAAGATTCCCATTCGCTAAGGCAAGCTGTGTATGTCCGCTTCCAACAATTGGAATCGTAATTGAGGTTATTGAATTTCCATTAGATACATTATAAACATAAATCTTATTATCGCCCCAAATCGCATATACTTTTCCTCCGCCTATTACTGGATAATCCATAGAGCTCGCTGTTAAAGAAGGACTACTATACCAAGCCAATGAACCGTTGGAAGCATAAAGTGCATATATCCCACCCGTTGTTTGAAAGAAAACTTTATTTCCGTAGTAAGCAATTGGACCAGTAACAGTATTAGCACCAGTACTAAAATTCCAAGCTGAAGTGCCATTGAAATAATAAGCATAAACTCCTTTCCCGCTTCCAAAAATGATTTTATTACCAACTATTGTTTGTCCAGTTATCGGATTTGGGTAGGTAGAATTATAAATTATATTATAAGGTGTTCCAAAATTATTATAAGGTGAGTAATCGTTTGCATTCCCTTGGAGGGGCCACCAACCTACTAGCCCAGCGTTTGGAATTGGAGGTGAGTTAATACCTTGCAAGTAGAGTTGCTGAATCTGCTGGGGTGTTAGAGCGGTTGAGTAGATTTGAACATTAGCGATGCTACCGTTAAATGTTTGGTCGTTATATTTTCCTGTCCTTCCGATATTCAATGGCCAATTTGGAGTTAATGTGCCTGTAACTGTGGTGGAATTTTTAAATTGTCCGTTTACATACAATTTTAAAGTACTTCCATCCCAAACCATAAGAATATGTGTCCATTTATTGTAATAGTTACTCAAACCATAGAGGGATGTACCTGCATAGCCGGGGGAAATTTGAGAGCCTTCAAGAAATACGTGTAAATAATTATTTGGCGGATTTGATACAATCCCGTAGCTTCTACTTTGAGTAGGAGTATATTGACCATCTTCGAGTAAATAATCCCAGTCATTTTTATATTTTAAATATGCCCAAAGACTTATCGTCAAAGAAGAGGTAGTGGAGCTTATACTTGGAGAGTTAGGTACTATAATATAAGCATTAACTCCATTGAATTGGGCTGAAATACTAGGTAAATAACTTCCATTTATCCAAATTCCATAATTCATTTGCCGAGAAGAGTTTGAAAAAGCATAAAAAGCAAGTTGATTAGCACAAAAGTATTGTTTATTAGCATAAAACCTAGCAATAGCATTTAACACAGTATCATCTTTATTTCCCTTGCAATTCCCAAAAGCATAAATATTATTACCTGCTCCAACATAAAGATTCCCATTCGCTAAGGCAAGCTGTGTATGTCCGCTTCCAACAATTGGAATCGTAATTGAGGTTATTGAATTTCCATTAGATACATTATAAACATAAATCTTATTATCGCCCCAAATCGCATATACTTTTCCTCCGCCTATTACTGGATAATCCATAGAGCTCGCTGTTAAAGAAGGACTACTATACCAAGCCAATGAACCGTTGGAAGCATAAAGTGCATATATCCCACCCGTTGTTTGAAAGAAAACTTTATTTCCGTAGTAAGCAATTGGACCAGTAACAGTATTAGCACCAGTACTAAAATTCCAAGCTGAAGTGCCATTGAAATAATAAGCATAAACTCCTTTCCCGCTTCCAAAAATGATTTTATTACCAACTATTGTTTGTCCAGTTATCGGATTTGGGTAGGTAGAATTATAAATTATATTATAAGGTGTTCCAAAATTATTATAAGGTGAGTAATCGTTTGCATTCCCTTGGAGGGGCCACCAACCTACTAGCCCAGCGTTTGGAATTGGAGGTGAGTTAATACCTTGCAAGTAGAGTTGCTGAATCTGCTGAGGGGTTAGAGCGGTTGAGTAGATTTGGAC
>JBNAVG010000025.1:0-8107 GCA_049700355.1 Candidatus Micrarchaeales archaeon
TTTTGCAATTTTTCTCTTAGCTCCTTTTCCATTTGGATTAGCTTTTCGTTTTTCTTTTTTAGCATCTCAAGCCTTAGCCTTAGCTCTTCTTGCTTTTCTTTTATTTCTTTCTCAGCTTCTTCTTTCGAAACTTCTATTAGCAATGAGCCAACTAGCTTATATAGCTTACCCGAGCTTTTTTGAGCTTCTTTTAGAGCTAGCTCGTACTCAGCTAAAGATTGATTTATTGCTGAAGCTTCTAAAGCTACAGCTTCTAAGCTTTCTCTAACCTGTTGGTATTTCTTCAATTCTTCATTTTCTTCCATACAAAAACCTTCTTATTTTTAATATTAAATTATAATCATTTATCAATGAATTCTTTGCTTTTTCGACTTCTCTTTCTTTTCCTTTTATTATAAACTTTACTCTTTTTCCGTTTAAAATTTTTTTAAGCTTAACTTTTTTCATTTCTTTTATTTCCATCTCTTTTAAAAAATTTTTAGCTTCTTTTTTGTTTGAGAAATCGAAAGAAACCCTTTGTATTCTTTCTTTTTCTTCCATTTAAACCTTCCTTTTCCCAACTTCCTTAATTACTTTAGAAAATTCTTCTATTTTTTTCTTTAATCTTTCTTCTTTTTCTCCTTGTAAAGCAGTTCCAACTTGTACTATATCCGCCCCACTTTCCAATACTTCCTTTAGCTCTTTTTTTGTCGTAATACCCCCTCCTACTATAAGGGGGATTGAGATGTTTTGTTTTACTTCATTTATCATTCTATTTGGTATATGTCCATAACCAAAATCTTTTGGGCCAGAACCAGTATCCAAAATTACAAACCTTGTACCGAGCATTTCACCAGCCAAAGCTAAAGCAACTGCTAATTTTGGCCTTTCCCTTGGAAGAAGGTTTGCATCCCCAACCCACCCTGCTGAACCTCCTGGGGAAACGAGTATATAACTTACTGGTATAGCTTCTATTCCAAGCTTTTTAACAACTGGTGCAGCAAGAGCTTGAGCGGTTGATATCCAATAAGGGTTTCTTGAGTTGAGAAGAATCATGAAATACATCGCGTCAGCAAACTTTGATATAGTTGCAATGTTTCCTGGAAAAAGCACTATTGGTATATCAACATTTTCTCTTATTTTTTTGAGTATTGCATCTAGCTCCTCACCCTGCACTCCTACACTTCCACCAACTAGAATTGTATCTGCACCATTTTCATAAACTATTCTTGCAACTTTTATTACATCTTCTTCATTTTGATAATCTACTGGGTCTATTAAAGTAAATAGCATTGCTCCTTTTGTTGATAGTACTTCGTATATATACTTTTCAACCTTTCCTGGTTTCATAATTATTTTTTTAAAATAAGAAATATAAAAATAACCTTTACACGTTTTTAACTATTTTTAAGTTTATTACAATTTGCCCCATGCTTAAAGCTATAGCTTTCTTGTTAAATTTTCTTGTAAAATATATTTAACAAATGATGATTTTCACTTTACTTTTTCTCCTTTTTTGTTTCTATAAAGCTTGAAATTCTTTCATAAACTTCTTTTATAAATGGATAAACAAGAAGCCCACTAACACAAATAAGTGTAATTCCTTCTATTATATTTCCACGAGTGAATTCTTGGAGACCCTCAATAGCCCCAGATAACCCAACAAAGGCTATCGCAGCAGAGGCTGCAATATATTCATACATTTTTCCTTCATTATTTCTAATTTCAAATCCTGGAAGACTTTCTCTTCTTTTTTGTATTTCAACTTCTCTCTCTTTTGTTCGAATCCCAGCGTTAAATTTTTTTTCCCTTTGCACAGTTATTTCTTTTGATTTTTTCATAAATAACTTAAAAAAGGAAGGTATTTAAATTTTTTTACTATTTTGAAATAAATAATATAAAATTAACAGCTACTTGCTTTATAAAAAGAAAAAGTTAAAAAACTCAAAAGAAAAAACAATCTATGTTTAGTGAGTTATTGGATTCGTTAATTCGTTTAGTCCCTCAAATAAAACCTCCAGAAAAACCAATAAATGTAAAACAAAAAATTTTGTTTACTGGAGAAGTACTCCTACTTTACTTTTTCCTCTATAACACTTACGCAATAGGTGTTGTAAAAGTTACAACTTCAGAAAATGAAATTCTTTCAATTTTATTTGCTTCAAGAATGGGGAGTATAATAACCATCGGAATATCCCCAATCATTTTAGCAAGTATATTCTTCCAACTTCTTTCTGGTGCAGGGATAATAGAATTTGATATGAACGATGTTACACAAAGAGCTAGATACCAAGGAGCGCAAAAACTTTTTGCAATCATACTTGCTTTACTTCAAAGCTTACTCTATGCAACTTCACATTATGTAAGCGTTATTCCAAACTATGAAATGTTTGTAGCTTTTCAATTTTTTATTGGGGCAATGCTTTTGCTTTATCTTGATGAAGCTGTAGCAAAATATGGAATCGGAAGTGGAATAAGTTTGTTTATAGCTGCTGGTGTCGCATTTTCTTTAGTTGGTGGAATTTTTAAGTTTGTACTTCCTAATGTTATAAGTTATATTACTCAAGCAAACTACGTTCAGGTAGCTTATAGTTTATTACCTTTATTTTTTTCTATTTTAGTTATAGCAGCCTCTATATACGCTTATGGAATAAAAGTAGAAGTTCCAATTTCTTTTCAACTTGCAAGGGGTTATGGTGGTAGGTTTCCTATTCCATTACTTTATGTAAGCAACCTTCCAGTAATTTTAGCTTCTTCATTAATTTTCTTACTTTCATCTTGGTTTGTTCTATTTGCAAATTCTCAAGGTATAATCGGTAGCATAACGAAGTTCTTTGCATATTACACAAACCAAGGAGGAAGACCCGTTCTTTCTGGTGGTTTGCTTTATCTTATTTCCCCAAACTTTCCAATTCCATATTTTATAGGTTATAACAATTATGTAGATTTTTTCATAAAAGGAAAGTCATTATTGTATATTGGTAATTTAGTTATAGAAATTCCTGAATGGGTGCATGTAATAACTTATATAATTTTAACAATGATTTTATGTGCTTTATTTGGTTTGCTTTGGATAGAAACAACCGGTCAAAACCCAGAAGAAGTAGCAAAACAAATGCATGAAATTGGGTGGCAGATTCCAGGCTACAGGAGAGATCCAAGAGTAATACAGAAACTTTTGGAAAATTACATTCCAGTTATTACGATTCTTGGGAGCATGTTTGTTGGTTTCCTTGCTGCAATCGCAACATTAACTGGTGCACTTGGAACTGGAATGGGGCTTCTTTTGTTGGTTGGTATTATGTATGATTTTATGCAAAGATTAAAGGCAGAGGGTATCTTTGAACTCTATCCGAGTATATCCAAATTTTTTGGATAACCTTTATTTTTTACACGAATAAATAGAAAAGTATATAAATAAATTTAAGGATAAATATATTGCGGATGAGTTCTCATCCGTCGATCCCGGGTGAGCCTATAGAGCTTTTAGCTCTATAGGCTTTAACTTTTTGATGATTTTGTAGCTTTACCAACTAATACTTTTTTATACTTCGGACACCAGACGAAATGGTAACCTATAAAATGGACGCTGGTTTCAGATGTGCTATATCCTCTTGGTATACCAATATATAAATATATTATTATATCATCCCTATCATCATCATTTCCTATAACTACATTTGTTTTCATCTTATTCTAAAGAGTGTGGAATTTCTCGCTTACTTTGTTAAATTTTTATAAAGCCGATAAGAATTTCTAAAAGTATTAAGATTATTATTACAAGCTCTAAGATTTCACTTCTTTTTTCTGCAAGGATTTCCATAAGGTAGTTTGAGCTTTCTGATATAAAGTTTAGTTCTCTGGTTATGTTTTCTATCCTTTTGTTTATTTCAAAATAATTCCTTACTTGATAGTAAACATTTGAAAGTTCCTCATACTCCCATCCGAGCTCAGGCTCCTCAAGAAGCATTAAGTTTGAGAGTATATCATATTTTATGGATGATGTTTCGAATAGGTAAGAGGTTACTCTCCCCCTGTTCAAAAAAATTAAAGATTTTCTTATCTTTTCTATAGTCGATTCTAAAGAATCCATTAAATTTTCTACTTTTTCTTCTATTCTTTCTAAGGATACTGCTTGAGCGATTGCAAAAGCTATAATTCTTATAGTTTCTTCTTTTAAACTCTTTTTTAATGCTACTGCTTCTTCTTCGATTACAAGAAAATTCTTTGTTATTGGTTTTTTTAAGAAACTTTGCATTTCTTTTTGCTCTTCGAAAACCTTAATCTTAAACTCCTCAACAAGAGGCTTTTCCCTTCTTTCTAAAACATATTTTCTTAAACTCTTAAAAACCTCTTTTTTAAAACTTTCATCAGCGTTCTTGAACACTACCGCTCCAAAAGCAAAAACATAAGCTTTTGAATTTCCTTTCTCAATCGTTATTGGCTCTTCCCAACTTTTCTTCCACTCTTCATTGAAAATTTCTTTCATGTACTTTTTTAAATTTATTTCGCTTCCTATTGAATAGCCTTCAAGCAGTATAGTTTCCATGTTTTTATTTTAAAAAACATTTATATATTCTTATTTTATATATTCTTATTTCTTATTCTTTTTCTGAGAGTTCAAAGAAAACAGACATAAAAGAAAAAAATAAAAATTAATTTTTAAGTTAACTTCAACTTTGTAAGCTTCTTCAACAAGAAAAAACAAAAGTTTTATTTCCTATATAATTACAGAAACCAAACCTTTCGAATTGAACAATTTCATTTTCTTTTAATTCTTCTATACTTTTTTCTGCGATTCCTTTAACTTCTTTTAATGAGTTTTCGTTAAAGCTTCCATCCTCCTTTAATACATCACCAGGTACTAAAACTCTTGCCTTAACCCCTTTGCTAACCCATTGTACTACTTTTGCAAATTCGTTTTCTTTTTTTTCATAAACTTTTGCTATCGCTTCCTCTTCGGTGATTTCTTCTATTTTTACGCAAAAAAGGTACTTTAGCTTTAGTATATCGCCTTTTTTTAAACCAACTAAATCGCTTTTTTGAATGAAGAAAGAATCTGTATATTCTATTTCTCTTTTTCCAAGGTCTACTGAAGGATGGTTCTTAACTAAAATTTTTCCTTCTTTTAAACCATTAACCTTTAATCTTATAAAAGGCTCCTGCACAAAAAACTTCCTTTTTGCTTTTGCATCTATTAGCTTTCTGTTTATCGCTAATAGCTTATCGATTTCTGCTTTGCTCTCGCTTTTGCTTATTCCAAAACTAAGAACAAACTCTTCGATAGCTTTTGGTTGTATTCCCCTTTTTCTAAGAGAAATTAGAGTTAACAACCTAGGGTCATCAAAACCAAGTATTTTCTTCTCCTTTATGAGCTCTTTAATCTTTCTTTTACTCGTTAATGAATTCTTTATCTCAAGTCTCGAAATATCTATAACCTTAGGCTTCCTAAGCTTAAGTAAATCTAAGATATAATAATAAAGCTCATCCCTAAGCTCATACTCTTTACTCCTAATCGCATGGGTAATCCCAGTTAAAGAGTCTATTATTGAAACTGCAAAATCGTAAGTTGGATAAACAAAGTACTTATTTCCTTGTCTAAAATGAAAATGTTTTTTAATCCTAAGGATCGTTGGGTCTCTCATAACCGTGTTCTCGCTCTTCATGTTTGCTTTTAACCTAATTATCGCTGAGTTTTCATCTAACTCCCCTTTCTTCATTTTCTCAAAAATCTCTATATTTTCTTCTATACTTCTACTCCTACATTTGCACTCTTCCATCTTTTTCCTATTCTCTTTTATTTCTTCCTTTGAGCAAGTACATGCATAAGCTTTTCCTTCTTCTATTAGCTTTTTTGCCATATCATAAAGAATAGGAATAAAATCACTACTATAGAATTCTTTTTCATACTCAACACCAAGCCATTCTAAATCTTTCTTTATCGCCTCAACATATTCTTCTTTTTCTGTTTCTGGGTTTGTATCATCGAATCGAAGGAAAAAATGGCCATTGTTTTGCTTAGCAACATAATAGCTCAATAACAATGCTTTAGCATGACCAATGTGCAAGTATCCATTCGGCTCAGGCAAAAACCTAGTTACCGCATTTTTCGCTTCTAGCAATTTTTCTTCTTTTTTCCTTTCTTTTATTTGTATTTCTGAGCTTAATTCTTCGAATAGCTTTTTTCTTTCTTCTAAGCTTAGCCTATTTACCTCTTCGCAAGCTTTTTCTACTTCGATTTTTAGCTCTTTTATATTTTCTTTGAAGAATTGAGCGATTTTAGCTAAAACTACGTTAGCGTCAGCTTTTCCATATTCTAAGCTATTTTTTAGAGCGTAAGCCATTACTTTTCTCTTTATCTCTTCTTTTAGCATTATTTAAATTTTAAAAGAGAATTTTATAAAATTATTCTATTATTTTTTATTTTTATTTGTTTTAACTTTAAAAAATAAAAATGCGTTAAAGGTTTATGTTCTTTGATGAGGAAACTAAGAAATTGTATAAGCTTGTTCCAACGAAAACCTGGCCGACTCTTGAAATTTCAGGTATACACATGCATAGAATAAAAGATATAGACCCAAAAACAGATACAATACTAAAGCTAAAAAGTTTAGGAAAGATTTTTGGAAACGTTTTGGATATAGGAACCGGTTTGGGTTATACTGCAATTTTAGCAGCTAGAAGAAAAGAAGTGAAAAAGGTAATCACTATAGAAAAGGATAAAAATGTAATAGAAATCGCTAAAAGAAACCATTATTCTAGAGAGCTTTTTACGAATCCAAAAATAGAGATAATACTCGGCGATGCTTCACAAAAAATCAAAGATTTTAAGAGCTCTTTTTTTGATTTTGTAATCCATGATCCACCAAGGTTTTCTCTTGCACCTGAGCTTTATTCAAAAGATTTTTATAAAGAGCTTTTTAGGGTAACAAAAGAGAGAGCTAAAATATTTCATTATGTTGGTTATTTCAAAAAGCTCCAGGGAAAAAATTATTTGAAGGGAATAATAAAGAGACTTAGAGAAGCCGGTTTTAAAAGAATAAAAAAAGTAGAGCACTCTCTTTCTCTTATAGTCGAAAAATTTTAACTTAAAGTTCACTACTTATCGATGAGACCCATTCTTCCAAAATGGGAAATAAAGAATAACCAACATCTCCATGGATAAATCATGGGCTTTGTGCTAAGCATCTGGTAAAAGTAAAAGTAAAAATCAAAAAGAAAAGAATTAAAAATTTATTGTTGGAAATTATTTTATGGAAAAGGTAATTTTCTTAATTCTTTTATCTACAATTTTCGCACAGCAAATTGTTTTATTACCTAATACAGGAACTTATAATACGATTGTTAAAGTAAGTGGAGATGGTTTTCCAGATGGAAAGTGTAATATTCTAGGAGCTATAGTAAAGAATTTTACCTGCTTTGTAAATAATTCAAGAATAAGTGCAAGTATTACTATGCAAGACGAAGAATTTGGCGTAGTTCCAGGAAACTATTCATTAACATTTCAGTTCTCAAACAATAAAACAGCTACAGCTTACTTCTTACTTTTGCCACCAGAAGTTGTTAAAACAAATCCTTCCATAACTTTAAACCCAAACTCTGGAGCTCCAGGCACTTTTGTTAAAGTAAGTGGAAGCGGTTTTTACACAAAAACAAAAGGTTGTGAAGTTCTTAGCCCGGTTGCTTCAAACTATCAATGCAAAATAAACAATGGAATACTTAATGCTAATTTTACAGTAAATAATGTAGAACCTGGAAACTATACTATACTTTTAAAAACTTCTTATAACGAATCGGCTTTCTCAACATTTCAAGTTGTTAAAACAGGAATTGTTTATGGAGGTTTTATAAGTCCACAAACAACTGGCTTTCCAATCTTTGAGAATACCTTTTATTTAGCTCTAGCAATTTTCGTGATCTTAGTTATAATAGCATTAATCTACATTCTCCTTCTTTCAAAGAAGAAAAAGCAACCATAACATAAATTAAAATCAAAATCAATAAAACAAATAACTTTAACAAAGCGAGCTATAAATGCAAGGGAAGCTCCACTACTTTAGCGTGTGCAGATATTATATTTTTACGAGATTTAATAGTTTTTCTACATCTAAGCTTAAGCTTGGGTGGG
>JBNAVG010000026.1:0-7973 GCA_049700355.1 Candidatus Micrarchaeales archaeon
ACCGGTACTTTAACAGTTATGTTGGCTACCCAGAACCAACGACAAGTGTAGGAGCTGAGCAAAGTATCTAATTTATTTTTAATTTTAATTTTATTTCAATTAGTATAATCTCAAAATCCAAAAAATAGCATTTACCAGCTGTTAACTCTCAACTTAACTCCTTAAAAGTAAAAAATAAAAAAGAAGAAAGAAAAATGAATAGATGGAAGAAAGCGAAAAAGGGAGAAAACCAGTTGTTTACTCTTTTTCTATTCCAGCTCAAATAATTAGTAGCTTAAACGATATTGCTCTTAAGCTAAAAACTTTGAATTTTCTTAGTGTTACACAAAAAGAAAATACTTTAATAGTTTATAATGTTGAAACAAGGGATATTAAAAAAGAACCTTATCTATTCTATATTCTTGAGTTTAAGAAAGAAGGAATTGAAGTAAGCTACTCAGTTATTCCAGATATAAGCCCAAAACAAAGAAAAGTTGTTGTTCTAAAAGCCCTTTTGGATATACTCGTTTTATTGAAAGAAGATTTAAAAGTAGATACTTCTCTTTTCTTTTCAATCCTTTCTTCTTCTATTCAGGAATTCTTAGCATCTATACCGCAAAACTATGAAACTCTTTTTGGAAAGTATGATTCTTTATTAGAAAGCTATAAGGAGCTTCAAAGAAACTTCGTATCCCTTCAAAATTCAAACAAAATGCTTAGCTTAAAAGTTACTGAGCTTATAGAAAAAAATGCTGAGCTCGAAGCAAGGATAAGGAAGCTCGAAACTCTTAGCGATGAAGTACTAATGCTTAAAGTACAAGATTGGCTCCTTACCCATAATGGAACTATAAACATAGGTGAATTCTCAGCCTTGTATAAGGTTCCAGAAGCTAGAGTGGAGGAAATATTGAATAAGATGATAAGCCTTGGTTATATACAACCAGGTTAGGGATATGGTAACTTATAAATTAAAGGTTCTAAGGAAATTTAACTATGTTAAAGCTTTTGTAGTAAAGCAAAGGATAGGTTCAACAAAACTTGAAAATTTCCTTTTAAAGATTGCAAAAATTTTGTTTAAGGAGAAAAAATGAAAAATAAAAAAATAATCGCCGTATTGTTTTTAATCTTCACTTCTTTTACTTATTCAAGCTTTGGAATAATAACTAGTGGCAGAGCTGATTATGATTTTGCAAGGAGTAGTGTTTTTTATGTTCAATTGCAAAAATACTTAAACGCAAACTATTCCTTTTACTTTTATGTTCTTCCTTCACAAATTCAAAGAAAGATTTACGTTTTCAACTACTCCTGCATAGGTTGTGAAAGCTTCAATTCTTTTTCAAAATACCTAAACTCTTACCTTTTGAACTATTCTCTTGGCGGTGCAAACGTAACTAATGATATAACAAACTTAAACAATAGTATAATAATAATTCCAACCGGTAGAATACCAGCTTTCTTGCTTAGAAAAGGAATAAACGAGCCTCCTTATGATATTAAAGAAGTCTTTAAGAAAAACAATACAATAATCTACATTGGTTTGGATTTTCAGAATGCGATATCAAGAGGAAACATAATAGCCCTTACTCCCTCAGACCTCTCTTATTACTCTTTAAACTTTACACGAACAAAAATAAAAGGAAGCTTCTTCCATACAAACGGAACTTTTGTGTTAAGCTCTGGAAGTAGCTTTGACATTGCTTCTTTTTCAAAAATCTACTTTAGCGGTGTAGGAGGTAATGTAAGTGGCTATTTTGTTGTTATTCCTTCTTTGCTCGATTCTTGGCCTTCTCCAAAGGTTGCTGCAGAAGATGTAGCAAAATTTATATTCTTCTCACCTTGGGTTGAGAAAGTTGCTTATTCAAACACAAGCTCATTTGGAAATGGAATAATTTATGTTTTTGCAAAACCATTAAGTAGTTTTAGAAGGGATGAAAACTTTTCTTCTTTCCTAGATGTTTACATTAAAGAATTAAACTCATACAAAAGAGTTTATATCTCTATTCCAGAAGCAAAGAGCGTTGTTGTTTCAGCCCCAAAAAGTAGTTTGATCTTCTCCATTCTACAAATGAACTATACAATACCAAGTGGTATGGATGAACTATTTCCATTCATTCAAATAATAAACTCAAGTGGCAATGAAGTTTGGAGGAATCAATTACCAAGAATTCCACCAAGGCTTGAAAACCCAACAACCTTTACCACTTCTATACCTTTAAACATAAAGCCTGGTGAATACTTGATCTTTTTAAGGAATATAAATGGTTTAATCCTTGGAGTTTCTTATTTTTCTATACCAAATTTTGAAATAAGCTTGCAAAGTGTTGATTGGCAAAAGAATTCTTTTAACTTTTCAGTAACATCTCTTGGTTCTCCGATAGATACTACTCTTTGCCCTATTTGTAGGATTAAGAATATAACTATTGAAAAAGATGGAAAAACTCTTTATATGTATACACAACAAAACCTTGATATAAAAAACGGTATCTTAACTTATACTCTTCCACAAGGTTCTATACTTGAAAGTGGAAGGTATAGTATAAAAATTTCAATACTAGGATTAAGCTACATCATTAATGTAGAAAAGCCAGTTGGTTATGTACTTCCAAAAGAAGTTGTTTACTTAATAATAGCAGCTTCTGTTTCATTCTTGCTCATGATACTAACAAAAAGACCTGAGGTTGTTGTTTATGCAATAGACATACCGGATTTTATACCAAAGGAAAAGGAAAAGGTAAAAGTAAAAGAAAAAAGCTTCATTGAGCTTTTTGATAAACTCAACAAAAAATACCATTGGAATTATATGCCAATAACAATAGAAGAATTAAAAACGATTTGCATGCAAGAAATTCGGTATTCTGGTGAACCAGTTGTTGTAAGCGAGCTTAACCTTCAGATGATACTCTCTAAGCTTGAAGAAGAAGGAAAGATAAAAAGGGTTGAAAACCTTTACATGCCAAGTGAATGGAGCAATTATTATGATGCAAAATACTTAGCTATATTCAGAAAGCTAAGAAGTTTTTTTGTTGCAAGGAGCATTCTATTTACTGATTTAGGACAAAGCGAAAATGATATGGAAATAACTTATAATGGGGAAAAATATTTATTAACTTTCTTTGTTTGTGATGAAAGCCTAAAAAAGCTTAAGCTCGTTGAGGGAAGCAAGCATATACTCGTTTTCTTGAATGAGTTTGAGCTTGAAGATTTTAAGAAAAAGCTTTTTTTGAGCTCATCTTTTGAAGCAAGCTTACTTCGATTAGCGATTTTTTCGCAAAAGGTATTTCTTTTAGCTGCTGAGCCTTCTTCTTTGAGCCAATTTTTCGTTAGCTGATAGCAATAAAAATAACATTACAACATTATTACTACAACATTACTTTAGGAAATAATATTAAAAATTAAATATTAAAAAAATAATATAGGGTTGTCCCAACCACAAAGGGTCTAATGTAAAATGTGTTAAAATGAAAAAAATTTTAATTTTCTCATTGATTTTAATTACATTAATTTTTGCGCAAACATCCACTACTCTTCCTACATGTATACCTGCTCCTTTAGTGGAGCCTGGTGACCAAATACCTCAGGATAAGATACCAGTGTATTTCTCTAAAGATTTTGTACTCACAAAACCAAAAGATTTTGGAGAAATTATAACTACAAACAATGGCCCATATATCGCATCAAACATAAGTGAAATAAATTTTCTTAACGCTCAAAATAACATTAACCTTTTAGGTGGTTTTTCATCAATCTTTAGTTTTTCAACACCCTATGGCTTCGGTGCTTCTTTTTCTTCTACTTATTCTGGTAGAACTTCAGTAACGGCTACTGAAAGCTCAACAAGTGTGGATAATGCTGGTACGCTACAAGTAAAAGTATATTCTATTTCTCCAGAAATGAATGGAAATTCTTCCATTGTTTTTAATTCAAGGGGTTTTCCACAAAGCGAGTTTGAACTCCAAACACCAATGATTATTTATGGTTTCTATGGGAATTTTTCATCCGGTTTTCCACTCCCACAAAGCAATATTGCAAGTTCTACAATAAAAGATTTTCTAATAAAAAAAATAGATGTAGGAACACCAATTCCTGGTGAAGGTACATTGGTACCAGTTGGAACTATTTTTTGTAACGCAAACGTAAATATCGTAAAAAATGCAACAATAAAAGAATACTCTTATACAAAAGTTCCGTATTTAGCCCTTTCTGAAAACATCCCATCAAACGTTATTCCGTTACTTTTTTTAGATTGGAGTATCCAACCCTTTGGAGTTTCTGGAAGGTATTTTATATCCTCCCCTTTTAATGTGTTGGGTCAAAAACACGAGGGAAAAGTAACAATAAGGGACGTGGTTATTGCTTTACTCTACTCTTATTTAACCGGTGGTATAAGCAAAGATAATTTAATAGCTGGAATAAAAAATGTCATTTATCATACGATTCCAATTCCCGTTTCGCAAGTAAACACAGACAAAGACCCTGCGATTAAAGCAACAAAATCAATTGAAAATGGGTTAAATATGCTATGGCCAACAATGAATAATCTTGAAAAAGCAAAAAGTATTTCTTCAGCGATAGAAAGTGGAATCTTAAATACACAACTTAGACAAAAATATTTGTTAGACCCTTTTGTTTTTAATGGCTCGGAAATGCTCATTGCAAGTTATTACAATGCTTCAGCGAAACAAAATCAACTCTATGAACTTTGGTATATTAACACTACAACTTACTACAATCCAACTTTTTATTATAGGGATTCTTTCCAAACAAACCTTTTAGCTGTCGGGGGAAATGGCAATAAAGTTTATACACTTGAGAAATCAAAAGATGGAAAATATACAATTAACACTTATGAAATAATTCCTTTAGGATACAAAACACCATCTTCACAATTACCACAAGAAAGTGGTGAAAATAATTTTGATGCTCCATTAAGCGATCCATTAAATAGAATAGAAAAAGAAAATTTAATGAAAAATGTTTATTCAAACTTCAATACCTCCTGGATTAAATTCTTCGGACAAACGATTTACGAAGAAACCCATGACCTTTATAAAATTAATTCCATTACCCTAGGAAAATGCTCTGTTCCTATCTCCTTTACTGTAGACCAATATGGTGGCGCATATGTACTTTGTAGTACTTCTACTCCTTATCCAAGCTATATTAAGAATTATTATCTCTATGACTCAAACGGTAATTCTTATACATTAACTACTTCAGAAGATTTAAGTAATTCAAAGATAAGTGTATTCGGAAACATCCTATTCCTAAGCTTATATAGTACAATAAGAAGTTACAAAATCGGTTCCTCATTAACTGAAATTAGTTCACCATTAGGAATAAATTACACTGACTTGAATGTAAGCGCGTATGCTAAGTATGCTTATAACAAAGAATGTAAGGTGGTTAATGATAAAGCAGATTATCATACTATAATTGCAATGCAGATTCATGATGGCTTTATTTATTTAATTGATCATTGGACACCAGGATGTGGAATAAATGAAGTAAGACTTAGAATGCTTCCTTTGGGAGGAATGGGTGACGTCGTAATCAATCCGTTTAACAAAGAGGATAGACTTAATTGTACCCTATCGAAATCTTGCGGAACAAAAGCTATAGCACCACCTTATGGATGGACTCTTGCATCTTCAAATGAAAAATTTAAGGATTATTCTTTTTATCCACAAGATTCTGAAGAGTTTGGCTTCCCAGAGATAGGTGCACCCATAGCTTCGGATTATTCCGCAAATATGAGCATCGATGATTTTGGAAAGATCTATTTGATTACTTCTTCAGCCTCAGGAAAAAGTATAGCAATAATCGACCTAAAACCATTCAGCTATAACCAACCATCCTTTGGAGCAAAATCCTTATACGCTTGTATTTCTAGTAAAGAAGGTTCAAAAGTAATAATCGAAGAAAAAGGAATAGGAACAAAAGCAATAACCCAAAATACAAGATGTTTTAATGGGGATATAGATGGAATAACTTATCTCTATGGTGCTCCAAATGTGTTAAAATATTTAAATACCATTTATTCTTTACCACTTGGTACTGTATTCTCAACTCCTGCTGTAGGTATTAACCAAGAAGTACTCCAACAAGCAATAAATATGATAAATGAAAAAATATACGCGGGAAATGTCGCCGCTCCAGCAACTCCAGCAATACAAAACCCTCAAACACAACTTGTTTCCTCAATAAGTGGTAAAATCATTCTACCATTTTATTCTCTTTATTTATTTAATCAAACTGCAAAGCTAGAACCATACATAAAGGTAAACATTAATCAACCTCCACCAAATTGGTGTAGTGTTACTGAAAATGATTTAAGGGCGCTAGCAATAAGTGAAAACTGCCCAACAACAACTTATTATGATTACTTTCCAGGAGAAAAACAAGTTTATGGAAAATACACTTTTTCTACGGCTTCTTTTGATGTGAGCAGTAATCCTCTACAAACCAAATTTGAAAGCTCAGATAATGTTTTTGTTGTGTATACTATATTGAACGGGACTATACTACCAAGCTTTGTTTATCAAAAAGACCTCCCACAACAATTGGTTTCTTTATCTTTATTTAAAATTAATATATTGGGCTCGAAACCTTTCGGTGAAGCTTACTTAAATGTTACCCCTATTTCAAGTTATGGAGCTCCAATAGATACTAGGGCAAGTGTTATTTCGAAAATTAGAAACTTTGATTATTACACAAAAATATGGAAATATAACGGGATAATATTAAACGCTACTGGAATCTTAAAATCAACCTCGGATACAAGCTTAGAAAAAGATTATTATTTTAACCCTGCAAAAGTTGTCCAATCAGCAGTTAATGAATTAAACACATTACTTCAATTTAGTGGTTCTCCACCATATACTAACCTTTCTATATTTGGAAATGATAACCTATTGGGTAGACGTAGTGTAAATATAACCTTTATAGACCTTTTCAATTCAACATTTACTCTTCCTACAAACTTTGATTTTGCGTATTCAACGAAAATTAATGCTTCTATAAATATAAGTATAGATAAGAATAACTTAGACTTGACACATGTTACGATAAAAGGAAACCTTTCAAAAGTTATTTGGAAAGATGGGGATTTTGTCTACGAACCACTTTCAGGAAAAATTTATGTTTATATCGATCGAAACATTAACTATTGTAATAAAGATTGTTCAAAAAGTTTAGCAAGTGAGAATCCTACTCAAGCAATAATCTGCTCAATAAATGAAGGCTGCCTCTTAGCAAACCCATTAAACTTTTCTTCAGATAAAAGTATGGAAAGTGTAGCTAATACAATTAACTACAAACCTTCCATCCCTTCAAATGTCCCTTGTAACGTTTTTGGTGATACCTACACAAGCGTATGCAATACTGGTTATTACTGTTTACCAACATACCCAAATGGTACTGGTTATTGTAATTCACAAATAGGACTGCTTACAATTATAGACGCTAACGGTAATTTTGAATATAATTTTGATATCTATGGATTTGGTCTTGGTAAAAAAGTAATTCTACAGTATTATGGGTACCCAAGTTTTCAAAAAACTGAGATTGGTTATATCGAAAATTACGCTTATACCCCAACTACAACAATTCTTTCATTAAATTATGGTGTTCTACCTCTAGCCTTTGGTTTTATAACTTCGATCTTTGTTATTTTTATAATAGTTATCATACTACTAACGCTCTTTCTATTAAAAAGGAAAAGAATAAAGCATGAAAGATAAGATAAAGAAAAATATTTATTTATAAAAGTTCATAATAAAATTATGGTGCTTTTCCTTTCAATAACTTTTTTTTCGGGTATGATAAGTATATTCATAATCCTTCTTCTTTTAATGGGTGCGTTGCTTCTTATAGGCAAAAACCCCTTTACTGGTTTTAGTTTAACCGCTTTAGTGACAACAAAGTCTTTATCAGCCAAATTTAACCCGTATGGAAAAGCAACAAGTTGGAGGTATGGTTTAGCTACAAAAAAAGGT
>JBNAVG010000027.1:0-4767 GCA_049700355.1 Candidatus Micrarchaeales archaeon
GGATTAATGTTTGGAGGATTGGAAATAAAAGCACCAACAAAGTTTGATGAAATAGAAAAGATAGCAGAAAGTTTAACAGAAGAAAGAGAGAAAACTTTAGAGAGTTTGAGAAAAGTTATAGGTGTATAAAATGGAAGAGGAGAAAGTTAGCTTAGAAGATGTTAGAAAATCTTTAGTTTATGCTTTGGTTTCTAACATTTCCAAAGAGCAAATCTATAAAGGAAGGAACATAATTGATGATTTCTTCACATCTTTACAAAGAAAAACAAAACTTTCAAGCGAGATAATTTATCCAATGATAGAAAAAGCTAAGGAAGAACTCGAAAAAACAATATTTCTCTAACCTCTATTTTGTAGAATAGAAAAAGATTTAAATTGGTTAGCCATTTTTATAAAATGTGGATTATGGAAAATGGGAAAAGGTATAAGGTAATTTATGAAGATGGTGAAAAGGTAAGGGACAAAATTTTAATTTTTGAAACTTCTCAGGAAGAATTTTTAGTTTTCTTCAATCCTTCTAAAAACATCAAAGAAATCATTCCAAAATCAAGAATTGTTAGGATTGAGGAGGTTTAGTATGAGAATTAAAGAGATTAAAAAAGTATCCGATTTCTTCGACAACACTTTTCTATTTCTTAATGAACTAAACAAGGGTCCTATTGAAATTGAAGAAGTAAAAAGAAAATATCCAGAAGTTATAGATAAAATTGATTTATTAAAGGGGTATGG
The DNA here is from genome assembly GCA_049700355.1 of Candidatus Micrarchaeales archaeon. Lineage (GTDB taxonomy): Archaea > Micrarchaeota > Micrarchaeia > Micrarchaeales > JBNAVG01 > JBNAVG01. Next base: position 730 of record JBNAVG010000027.1, read on the forward strand.
AGTTAAATTTGATGGAAAATATTTTTACAAGGAAGTTTCCGATGATTATGAAATTATAAGGAAAATAAGAGTTTATTTGGAAAACCACCCATTTTTACTTTATTATGCGCCAGATAGCGATTTAGAGGAATTGAAGAAGAAAATTTTGGAGAAAAAATTCGTTGAAATTATTAAGGTTCCTAACATTTATGGTAAATATATAGATGTTTTAAAACCAAATTCAAACATAACTGCTGATAAAGAAATTCTCGCTTTGATACAAAAAGTGTATGATAAAAGGTATTATATTACTTTGCGACTCGTTGATATATGCTCTTCAATTTTTAAAACAAAAGATGGTTTTGAGTTGTATTTTCTAAATAATTCTGTTATAACTCTTCCATTTGAAGAAGATGATTTCTTAAATTTCATAAAAATTTTGCCTTTTGATTTCTTAACACCTCAACAAGAATATCAAGAAGTTAAAATGGCTGCATCTCCTTTATTTGAGAAGGAAAAAGTTATGAGAATTGAAGATGCGAAAATGACATTACAGAGCATTATAAATTATATAACATCTTCTTTAAGGGATATAATTGAGGGAAATGTAACTACTTTGGAAATAGTTGATAATAAGTATAAACTTGCCACAACTCAAAAGGAAGCTTGTTATATTGCTGACGATGTTTTTATTAATAGAGCAGTTATAGATAGGGCAATTTCACTTGAAATGGGGGGAATGTTTGACAGAAATTATAGTAAGCATCTAAAGAAAACATTCTTCACATTTTTAGAAGAACTTGGTGTTGGAAGCGAGAATTTTGGTGGCTACTTGATTTTCAGAATTCCAAAGAGTATGTTTAATTTAAAGGAGGAAGAGTGGGGGAAGCTAAAATGAGAGTTGTATTCACAGGTTGCCCTGGAACAGGAAAAACTTTCTCTATGGTTAAATCTATAAAAGAGATGGTTGATAATAAAGAAATTGACAATTTTATAATTTTAACTCCAACGAGAGCAAGTAGAGAAGCAGTGTTAGGAATAATGAGCGATTTAGATTTCTTAGATGAAGATAAGGTTAGAACAATACATAGCTTTGCCTTTAGATATTTATCTTCCTATGATGTTTGGACTTCAAGCGAAGATGAAGAATTTTACAAGAAGTTCAAACTAAAATTTTATCCAAATTTGATGGTTGATTTTTCCATAATGCCTTTAGGCAATAAGATAGATTACATAAGAAGGTTTGTAATTAATGAAACTAATACGACTATTGATAAATTAAAAACTAACGATGCTATAAAAATAATTTCACGAGTTTCAAGGGAAATACAAATAACTATAAAAGAAGAGAAAATCTACGAGATTTTAATTGAAAGGGAGAGAGAAAAAGAGAAAAAGGGAATGATAGATTACGATGATATGATTTTGAAATCTGAAGTTTATACTCAAGATTATGATTTAATTGCTGTTGATGAAAGTCAATTATCTACAAAATTTATGCTTAATTTTATAAGAAAGCTGAGCAGAGCAAATAACTTTTTCGCAACAAACGACCCAACACAAGCCATAGCTCCACTATCTCCAAGCCAGGAAGAGCTAATAAACTTCATTAAAAGTTTTGATAAAATAGAGATTCTAAAAGAGAATAAGAGAATGAGCAAAAATATAGTTGAGTATGTTAATAAGGTTTATTCAAAGATAAAACCAATATGGGAAAATACATATTCTAATATAGAGGGTGGAGAAGTTAGGTTAATTAGTGAAAAGGATTTGGGTAGAGTTATAAATTTGGCTGATATTTTAATAACATTTTCAAACGATGCTATCAAAAGAATAGAAAATCTTTTGATAGAAGCAGGAGTTCCATTCATTGTTAAGAGCGGATTAGAAAGAGTTTATGGAAGTTTATGGAATGAAGAAAAATTGAAATTAAGAGAGGCATTAATAAGATTTTCTAAAGGAAACTCTAATTACGACGATTTATCAATAATAGCAAAGTATATGGGAAAAAGTTATACATATTTGGAGTTAGAAAAAATTAAGCAGTTTAGCTTGAGAGAAATATTGAATACCATTAAATCTAATAATTTCGCATTTGGTTATGCTTTAGAAAGAAGCTTGAATAATAACAAACCAATAATCATTTCAACAGTTCAATCTTCTCAGGGATTAACTTTTGATAGCATTTTAGTTTATCCAAAAGTTACTAAATATCTTAAAAGAACTCTTGATTTATATTCAGCAATAACTTGGTATGGCGTAGCTATTACAAGAGGGAGAGGCAGATTGTTTATATTAACTTCTCAAGATACTATGGTGGTGTAATGAGTTTGATAAAATTCCAAAGGAAAGTAGTTCCAATAAGAATTCTTATTGAAATTCCAAAACAGTGGGTAGATTTGACTTTAAAAATCCACGGTCCTAACAAGCCAGGAGATGTTGTGCTACTTGATAAAGAAACTGCTGAATATTTTATAAAGTATGGGTGGGGTAAGTATGTTGAGTAAATTATTTTTTTACGATAGAGTAAAGATGCTAATCATACTATCTGATGAAAATGAGACAATGTCAAGATTAATTAAAAAGGCAGGATTTACTTGGACTAACGGATTTAAGATACTTAAAAAGATGGAAGAGCTTGGCTTGATTAAATTAGAAGATAGAGATGGAAGAAGCTATACGGTTTTATTAACAGAGGAAGGTAGGGAATTAGCTGAAGATTTGAAAAATATTTTGAAAAAGTTGAAGGAAATGGAGGTGGGAAAATGCGTGAATACGATGAATACGATGAAATAGATGAATTAATGAAGTTTATAAAAAAGAGGGAAAAGTTTAAAGAACTTGTTAAAAAGGTTATGTTATCTCCATCTGAATGGTGGTAAAATGAGAGCTTGGAAAGAAGAAGACAAATGGATAGTTGAAAGTGAATGTAATAATGAAATTGTGAGGAGAGAGTATCCAAATTTTGAAGAAGACAGCGTTAATATAAACAAATCCTTAAAAGAGCTTGTTAAAGAGGGAATGAAAGAGATTGATGAGTTTTGGAATAGAGCTAAAAAAATGACATCAAAGGAGGGACTAATGTGAAAAAAGGAAAAATAATAGCAATAGCATCTAATGTAAAAGTTTTTAAGGACGATGTAGAGGTAGAATGTAAAGTTTGTGGCAAAAAATGTTATGTTTCTAAAGATGGATACAAAAGGGCAGATGACTTTATTTGTCTTGAATGCGCCAAGAAGCTTTACACATCTGAAGAGGTTATAATTCCAGAATATGTGTGGGAGCAGTTCGGAATTAAAGATGAGGAACTGAGAAAAGCGATAAGAGATTTTCTTCTTGAAGGGTTTAAAAAAGGAGGTGGTTAAATGGCGCATATTCACTCAAAAATATTCTTACTAATATGCTTAACAGTATTATTTGAAATGTTTTTATGGTTAATAGATGTTTCAGTGTCAGCAATTAATGTAAATTGCTTTCTCACAGGAAGACCTAATGGTATCCCTACGGCAAGAATGGTTATTCAGAGCTTAGTTTTTGATAACATTGAACCAAGAGTAAGCTACCATTTCGCTTTAGTTGGTTTAACAGCATTATGGCTGTTTTTGGTTTCGCTTTTACTTTGGAGGTGGTTAAATGATTACTCTAAGTTGGATAAAGAAAAAATACGCAAGAATCGTGTATAATAAGGAAAAGCTGACAGAAGAAGAGAAGAAGGAAATAGAGAATTATATAAAGATTAAAAGCGAAATTCTCTTAAGAATGAATCAGCTCGGAAGAAAAACAAAACATATTATGGACGATATTGTGTTTGCTAAAAAGCTATTGGAGATGGGTAAATGAAGGTTTTAAAGAAAATTAGAAAGCTAATAGGAAATATAATAATAATTAGTATATCTTTGGTTATACTTTCTTTAGTTATACCATTTTACATTATTTTAAAGGTGGAAGAGTGGATAAAGAAATGAAAATAATAATCGTGGCAATATCAATCCTAATTTTAATACTTTTCTTAGCATATATTCAACTACCCTCGCACAATTTTAGCAACGATTTCTGCGT
>JBNAVG010000027.1:4867-7468 GCA_049700355.1 Candidatus Micrarchaeales archaeon
TCTAAAATTATGTTGAATTCATTTTTCCTTTCTTTCAAAAGTTTTGAAACCAATACCATCTTAATCAAATTTGTCCAGATTTTATGAATTTTTCCAAAAACTTAGATTTATCATACCATTTGTAAGCATATTCATTGGCTTCTTCCCAGGTATTGAAAAATTTCATAGGAGAATTTTTATCTTCTTGGAATATTATTTTCCCATCTTCTGGATAAGTGCTTTGATTTTCATCTTCTGCCCAAGGAACAACTTCTTCATTAGTATCATACATTTGAAAAACAGGTTCAGTTACAAAATAGAGAGTTCTCATATAAGTAGCAGGTTTAATCACAGTTGTTCTGAAAAACATAACTTTACATATGGTTTCATCTACATTCAATTGCGGAACTGCTGTAAAATCTGTAACCTTTTTAATTCTTTTATCTATCGTATCTAAAAGCTGAACTGTATAGTAAATTGTTAATCCTCTTTTTCTACTTCTTGCTAAAGTATTAGTAACAAAAATCTTAGCAAGTTTGTGTTCTCTCGCGTCTGCGTTCAACCAAAGCTCATCTCCTCCAAAAAATCCTTCTTTTATGCTGTTGAACGTTCTTAAACTCCCAACAAACATATAAGGTATTTTATACAAATGGTAATTCGCATAAATTTTCCCACCTTTAGCAAACCACTGCTTCCACAATAAGTAAGTTTGCGTTAAAGTCTTCCCAGAACCCATAGTTCCTATAATGGCAATTAAAGTCATACCAGTTTCACCTTTATTCCTCTATCGTTAAGGAAAGCTTCTAAGGAAGATTTTATTTGCTCTTTTTTTGCTATTATTCTAAACATCAGCGGTATATCCACTACAATCTCATCATTCTTTAATTCAGCTTTTGGGATTTTTCCAATTTTAAAAATTTTCCTCCACTCTTTTTCTACTTCGGAGTTGAATTCTTTTAGATTTTCCTCTATTAATTTCCTATCTTCTTCTCTAAAGTTCTCTATTTTAAACTTCAACTAACAGCACCCTCAAGCTTTGGTTTTGAAGCTTCTTTCTTCTGTTTTATGAATTCTAAGAGAAGCTCTAAGAAGCTCTTATTTTGTTCTTCTTCTTGTTCTTCTAAAGGACCATAATAGGCTTGTTCAAGTTGTTGAGCCACTTTTTCAGTTGTATCTTGTCCATCAGTCACACAATCACCCCCTTATTCTAATCCAGCGAGAAGCGATTTCACGCCACGCTTTTTCTCCTCCATCGCTTCTCTCAAACCAGTAGCAAATATCAACATTTCTTTTCTTCCCAATCTTAATCTTGACATTCTAAACTCCAGGAAGTTTTCAACAAAATTTTTCATTACATCTGAATCGTAAAAGTTAGATACAATATTTAATGATGTTAAATAGAAAACTTCTTTTGGAGTTAAATCAGACAGCATTTTTAGGTTATTGCCAGTGGGATAAAGCATCTCAATTCCAATTCTTGCTATTGCCTCTTCTGGTCCTACAACTCCCCTTTCCAACAATTTCTTTTTCTCATCGCTTTCTATCTTCATATTTACACCTTAGTTGGAATGTTTAAAGCTTTAAATATAGAGTTTGTTATAGATGGGTTTGTAAATACAATAAATAAACCAGCCGCCACCAATCCTATACCAACTATCATCAATAATTTCTTCCAGTCAAATGGTTTCCTCTCTTCTGAAACATATTTAAGCAACTGCTCCAAGAAAGTTAAGTTTGCTATATTTTTAGCCATTTTTGGATTGAATATATCTTTCTCATAAAACTTAATATCATTTATTGGCTCTATGTATTTAACAGCATAATCTTTAACGACTTCTGTCTTTTCCTGGAATTGAAGAGGAATCATAGTTGTAGATTTGAACAAATATAATGGCTGGGAGATAATTCCAAATTTATGAATTATGAATGGTTTTATTTTGTCAGCATCAAACCTATACTCGCCAATCTCAACAAACCCTTTTTCTAAATATCCTCTAACTTCCTCGCAAACATAGTTTGAATGAAACAACAATCCTTTAACAGGAATCTTCATTCAATCACCTTCAAATCTTTTAATTCTTTTTCAAGCAAATAGAAGATATGGGCAATCCTCTTACCTTTATCAGTTAATTTGAAGTATTTTTCGTTGGTATGTTTTTTCTTAACTTCTTCAAGCAATCCCAATTCTAAAAATTTATTAATATTCAAATACCAGCTTAATCTATTGGTAAAAGCAGTTTGCTTTGAGTATGAAATCTCATCATTATTCAGCGCTTCTGAAAAAAACTTGACTGTCTTCATAGTTATAAATTTGAATGCCATATTTATATTTATTTAAACATTTAAAAAGTTATATAAAAGTTTAAAAATCAAGCTTTTAACTACTAATCAGGTGAAAAAGATGGCAGAAGTTAAAGAATATGTTAAGGGCTTCATCTTGGGGGTTGTTGGCTTCTCAATAGCATTAACAGTAGCTCAGCAAGTAATTATGCCTGCATTGGCTAATTCTACAATTCCATTAGTTACAGCTGCAATCGGTGGAACAGTAGTCGGTGCAGGACTATTGTTCTTCTTAATCGGGCTATTCTTCTAAAGCCCACCCCCTTCCTTTTTATTTTTAAA
>JBNAVG010000028.1:0-7232 GCA_049700355.1 Candidatus Micrarchaeales archaeon
TAATTCAAAACCTTCTTTCACAAGCAACTAGCTAGAATAGCTAGTAGTTAGCTGTTTTTTCTTTTTTCTTTTCTTTTTAATTTTTAAATTTTGCTTTTTACTCCTTTTATTTTTGAATAGAATCAAAGTAGAATTTTTATTGTTTTTGTCTTTTAAGCTTAAAAATTAAACAATTAAAATCTTATTTTTCTTTTTTGCATATTCGAATAGCTTTTGAAAATTTTTATTATACCTTTCTTTTTTTATAAAATTTAGCATATATTTTGTTAATCTAAGCTCAAGAAGCTCATTGCTCAAACCAAGCTTGCTAGGCATTAAGTAATAGTTGAAGCAATTTTTATACCAATATTCTCTATTTGACCACTTGCTTACTTTAATGCTTTTTGTTTTTGAAAATAATTTTAGAGAATATGCTAAAGGATAGCTTAAAAGGAGTAATAATTTATTTTGCTTACTTTCTTCTAAAAATTCCTTTAAAGAGCAATTCCTTGCTATCAAAAGGTCTCTTTCATTTCTTAAGAACCTCACTATCATTGAGAATAAAGAGGAATACCTTTTTTCTCTTTTTATTTGTTCCCTTCTTTCTACTCTACTTAAATCTTCCCCAACGTTTACTGGAAGAAAAAGGAATTTTTTAATTTTTAAAAGTCTAACCCAAAGGTCAAAATCTTCATTAGAATTTAAATCTCTCCAACCACCGACTTTTTTCAATGTTTCCCTTGTATAAATACCAAAGCTTTGATAAGCTGTTAAGCATGAAGGCTTTATTTTTTTATAATTTTTTATTATTTTGTTTATTAAATGGGAATAATAAAAAGTATCTGTGTCAAGGGTGATTATCGTTTCATATTTTGAATTCTCAAATGCTATTTGCCTTCCTTTTCCACGTGAGCATTTTTCCTTTATGTAAACAACTTCTTTTCCAAACTTTTTTATCTCTTCTTTGAATTTTTTAATGAGCTTTTCACTCGAATCTTTTGAAAAATTATCCACAAAAATTATCTCATCAAAATTTATTCTCTTTACTCCTTCAAAGAATTTTGGAAGGTATATTGCATTGTTATAGGTTGTTGTACAAATGCTTATTCCCATAATTTCTTTTTTCCATTTCCATTTTTCTTTTTTTCTTTTTCTTTATTTTTCATTATTTTAAAAAATCAAAAACAAAACAAAACTAAAAATATTTAAACTTTATTCCTGAAATTTTTTTATGAAAAAAGCAATATTCTTGGTTTTATCATTGCTTTCATTTACAATTGCTTCAAACTATCTTTGGGTAGGTAACTATACAAACCAAAGCTATTCTTTCTTCAACATAACTTTTGAAGGAAAGAAGTATGCTCTAATATCGTTACAAAACCAATACCTTCTCTGGAACTATTCTTCAAAAAACTATGTTACAAATTCTTCCATTGCTTTTAACGTTATAAAAAACTATTATACAAATCTCTCTAATAGCTTAATACAAGCTCAAAAACCAACAATAATCGCAAAAATAAATTCTTTTGTTAATGGATTTTGGAGAAGCTTTTATGATTGCTATTCTTTGCTTGGTTTAACTTCTGGTTTAAGCTGTACTGTTGCAAATTGGTGTGTGGCTTGTACTACCGTTCCAAGTTGCAACGCTTACATCAACCCGATGCCAAATGTACCTGGTTCAGGAAGTGGTGGCAAAATTTTTGTAGTTTGGGCATCTATATTTGCGAGCGATTCTCAAATACAGAATAAAAGCATAAGGGATTTAATAAACTCAGTTTCTTCTATGAACGTTTCAAACTTTAATTCAAACTTTTTAATAGCAAATAAATCAATATACCTTATTTCAAGAGTTGTTAGGAATATGACGCTAAATGGAATCCTAAACATGAGTCCTACTAGGTATGATACTTTTGGTTATTGCTTACCTATCCAATACAATAGAACATTGCTCTCCCAAATAAATTCTTCTCTTTATTATATTTATTCTCAAGTTTATACAGATGCTAAAATACAAAACATAGCGAAGAATATTGAAACAACTACAATGCAATTAATAATAATTCCTCAGCAAAAGAAAGAATTTGCTCTATACCAAGCTCAATTCTCTTTGATAAACAGAAACTACACCAACTCTGTTTTAAATGCAACAAATGCATTAAAGATTTTTAGATTTTCTCAACTTCAAAAAGACTTAAACGCTTTAAAGTTGAATTATTCTTACTTTAACTCTACTATTTCAAACGTTTCGATTGCTCATTCTCTACTTAGAAGCTTGATAAATAGAGTAAACGAAGAAAGTAGCTTAGTATTAAACCTTTCAAAAAACATAAACGCGACTTTAAATCAAACGTTCAAGAAATCTTTTGTTTATTATATTGAAAGCTCAAACTCTACCTATTTAGAAAAACTAAGGAATATCTCTTCTTCCCTTCCTTATGCTACATACGAAAACGCTGCGATAGCTTATTCAAGCATTTTGAATTATTCCTCTACTCTAGATAATCTTTTGAAGAATGATTTTGTTTTCTACATCAAAAAATTCATAAAATCAACATTTGGCTTTGGTAGGGTTTTCTCAAAAAACATCTATCTTAGCAACACGATATCCTTAGCGATTTACTCCATTTTTGTAATCTCGATCGCTTCTCTAATAATCTATACTCCAATTTATTATTACAAAAAGCTCAAGAAAAAGAGAAAAATAAAAGTGAATGCAAAAAGTAGAAGGAATTGGTATACTTTGTTTGTTCTTATTTCAATAATCGTTGGAGCTTTAGCAATATTCTTTATATTCTTAGGGTATACTTTAACAGTTAAAGCACCATATGCTCTTTTTGCAGAAGAGCTTTCAAAAAAAGCACTTATATTGGTTGCAACAAACAATAAAGAAGCAAATGCTTGTGCTTCTTCTATTGCAAAAAATTTAAACGCTTCTTTTGCTTTAATCAACTTTACCTCTGGCGTTTGCAGTATAAACAATTCTACTTTTGAAAAAGAGCATTGTCTCAAAAATTCACCAACAATAATAATACAAATTTCCAACTTTACAAAAATTACTCCAGTTTCATTTGCTTCTTCATACCTAATAATTCAAGGAAATTCTTCATTCTTCTCAGCATGTGAGATTTCAAGAATACTAAAGTAATAGAATGGAAACAAAAGAGATAGTTGAAGCAATAATCCTTCTTTTCTTTATCCTTCTCTTAGTTTTTGTAGTAAACATTGTTTTTTATAAACCAACGTTTAGAGATTTCTTTAAGGCTTTTAATACTTCTCAAGCATATTTTATCGTAAACGCTTCACAATATCAAAACTTGGTTGTTCAATGTGCGATAAAGGTTGTTTATGAATCTACACTTCTAGGAAAAAATACAAATGCTCTTGGTTTTATGGTCATACAAAACAATACTTGCAGTTATTCAACTTCCCTTGGCTCTCCAAAAGCTCAAATCTTTAATTCAAGTGCTAGTGAATGTGTTAAAAAAGCAAATGAAGGGGTTAGTGTTTACTTTATTTTTAACCCAAACCAAAATAAAACAACAATTTTTGCAAGAAAAATGATAGTAGAAGGAGACAATAATTTTTATTCTCTCTGTCCAATTTATTCTCTTTTCTCAGCTCTTCGTTGATTTTATTTTATTCTTTGTTTTTAAAATTACTAAGGGTAAGGAAAATGAAGCTCTCTCAATTTTTGTTGTATTTCTTCTAGAATACTTTTCTTTTTTTGCTTCCTTTCTTTATTTACTTTATTTTCTTCATTTTCTTCCATCCTTTCATTAAAACTTCTTTTTTCTTTCTTCTCCTTTTCTGCTTTGTAGTCTTCGTACTCTTTTTTAATTTTTTCTTTCAATAAATTAAATTCCTTTGAATCAAATAATTCATCAAAATTTTTAATAAGTTCCGCATCTTCTAAATTTTTCTTTAATTGTTGATGTAGTAACACACTTTTTTCATTTACTTCATCCATAAACCTTTTAAGCGCATCTTTTGCTTCTTTTTTATTATCATCGTTTATACTAAGTTTGAAAACTACTAATATATTTGTCTCTTTATCCAATTTTTCTCTATAAGGTGCACCACTACTTTCAATTTTCTCCCATCGCAATGGGAGAGCTTCATACAAAGAATTCAATACTTTTTCCAACTTTTCTTTATTTACTTTTTCTTTTTCCATACTTCTTTATTTTTAAATCCTTATTTAAGTCTTTCTTCTAATTTTTTGGACTCAGCGGGATTCGAACCCGCAACCTCTTCCTCGCGAAGGAAGCGCTCTACCATTGAGCTATGAGCCCATTTTTATTTTTTATTTATCTTTTTTTATCTTTATTCTTTATCTTCATTTTTCATTTTTTTCTTTTTTCTTTTTCAAAAACAAGAAATAATTTCATTGATTCCTGCATTCGTTTTGATTCCATAAGGACAAAAAATTGTTTGTGATGCATCAAAATTCTTTTCTTTTAGCTTTTCTATCATTTCTTTGTTTCTCGGTATTTTTTTCTTTAATCTTTTTGCTAAATAATGCAAATTATAATAAAAAGGAAGTTCAAGCTCTTCATATGCAGTTTCTAGAATTTTTTCAGCTTCTTTGTTTTCTTCTTTTTTTGCGAAAGCAATAGCTTTTTTTATTACTTTTTTGTCAAAGAGGTTACCAAGCCAAAGAGGCCCTGCATTCTCAAGTTTATGTTTTTTACTACAATATTCCTTTCCAAATTTAGAAAAGCTTCTTTCTAAACATTTATAGCAGTAGCTTATATAACCGATTTTTTTATTTGTCAAATAAGCCTCTTCGGCACCTTTTTTTAACTCTAGCATTATCCTTACATAGTGCCTCTTTGCAAGTGCAAATATTACTTTAATTCCAAAATTAGATTCGCTCGCACTTCTTACAATTCTATAAATTAAAATTCTTGTTCCTACTTCATTTTGGAACTCGTTGTGAAGAGTATAAGAACCATAGTTTTTTAAGCATGCTTTTTGTTGAGCTCCAAACAATACAGCAGTATCAGTAGCTGTAACAAAAATAATACTTTTATCTTTAGCAAATTGAAAAATATCATCTAAATATGGAACTGGGCTTCCAAAAGGGTCAAGGTCTATAACATCAAACTTTTCTTTCAGCTTAAGCTCGTGAATTGGAAGGTTTATTACTTTACCATTTAATTTGTTTATCCTTAAGTTTTGTTTTGTAAGAGTACATGCTTTTTTATTTATATCAACAAAAACACCTTTTTCTATTCCAACTTCTTTCATATACCTTATTCCTCTAATCCCAGTTGCTGATGTTAAATCTAAAACAGAGGAATATTTTTTGTTTAAAGCTTTTAAGAGTAAAGTACTAATATCTCTACAAAGTTTCATCTCAGGATTATAAAAAACTTCATCATTTATCTTTATTCTTGTTTTTCCTTCGATTATTTCCATTTTTTCTTTTCTCTTTTTCTTCTTTTATTTCTTTTTAGATTTCTCTCGAAAAATGTAAGCTTTTTAAATCTTATTTTCTAAAAATATTTACTGGGTGGGGAAATGGGGGATAAAGGGATAAGTATCTATGATGTTGAAGAAGTTATAAGAAAATTTGCTCATGAAATGAGAATAAGCGAAGAAGCGACTAGAGAGCTCAAAAAAGAAATGGAAGAAGATGCTGAAGAGCTTCTTGAAAAAGCAAAAATAATCGCGAAGCATAGAAAAGGAAAAGGCAGGACACAACTTAAAAAAGAAGATATATTTTTAGCTTCTATATAATTTCTATTTTCTATTTTTTTATCTTGTTTATAGCTGCTTATATTGATGCTAAAGTGGTTTGTATATCCCCTACTGCAGTATACTTAAAATTATTTACCAAATCCCTATAAGCTACGACTATTTTCCCTTTATAAAGAGTTTTTACCCCTGTAACTACATTTCCATTTCTATCTCTACATTGTAGAACATTTGAGGGTAAAGAGTAAGTAGAAGGAGGATAAAGAACGACTCCTCCCGGAATCGTATAAGCATAAGAAAGATTGCCCCAAGCGTTGCATGCGATTTGTGTTACATTTATAGGGTTTGGATAATTGGAAGTAAGAGTTAAAGATAAGTAACCATTGGCATCTATAGAAAAAGGTTTACAAAGGAAAGCCCCACCACTAAAAACACAATAGCTTGGGGCGATAGAAGAAGGGTTGAATAAACCAAGAGAATATAAAACACCAATAGCTAAGCCTATGATTAGAATAGCCCAACCGTAGGTCATTAAGTATTCCATCGCTGCTTGTACTTTTTGCATATTATTCTAATAAAATAAAGCTTTTTATTCTTTTTTATTTCTCGTATTTTTTATTTTTCTAATTTTTCTTCTTTTCTCTTTTCCTGCGAAATAGTTAAAAATTTGATATTCTAAAATCATTCATGATAGCAGAAGCACCAGGTGTTATAAAACTCTTTGGGGAGCACGCGGTCGTTTACAATCGCTTGGCTCTAAGCTCAGCAGTAAGCTTAAAAGCTAAAGTAAAGGCTACTCCTTCGAAAAATCTAAGCTTAGTGCTAAAAGATCTGAAAAAAAGAAAGAGCTTTACTATAAAAGAGGCTCAAAAAATATACAAAAAATTCGAAAAAAGCGAAGAGGAGAAAAAGGAAAAGCTAAGCAAAGACCCATTTCTACCATTTATCTCTATTTTTGTTAAAGCTTTAGAAAAATCTAATAAGAAAATTGGTGTTAAAGCTGAGATAAGCTCTCAAATTCCAATAGCTAGTGGTTTTGCTTCTTCAGCTGCATGCTCTAGTGCTTTTACGATTGCGATTTCAAAAATATTAAAGCTAAATCTTAAAAAAGAGGAGCTTATAGAGCTTGCAAACTATGGTGATATAGTTGCCCATTTAAAACCTAGTGGTATAGATGTTGCTACTTCTATGCTTGGAGGTTTTGTTGCTTTTAGGAAAAGTGAAGGAGCAAAAAAACTAAATTTTAAGATAAAGTTAAAACTAATCGCAGCTTATGCTGGAGAAAGGAAAACTAGTGAAATGGTTAAAAGGGTTGCGAGCTTTAGGGAGCAGGATAGGTGGGGAATAGAAGCTATATTCGATAAAATAGAAAATACAACTTTAAAAGGTATAAACGCTCTTAGAGAAAAAGACTTAGAAGCTTTTGGTATTGCGATGGATGAAGCCCAAGAATACCTTAGAGAACTTGGTGTTTCGAATAATGAAATAGAGAGAATAGTGAGCATAGCTAGAATTTATGGTGGACATGCGAAAATAAGCGGTGCTGGTGGTGG
>JBNAVG010000029.1:0-7185 GCA_049700355.1 Candidatus Micrarchaeales archaeon
AATGCATTTGTTTAAATTGTTTAGATTAATTCTTTATGCTTATTCTTTGAAGAATTGTCTACTTCTTAGGCTACCAAGCATCATCTCTACATTTAATATGCCATGTTAAGGCTCCGATGATGCTTGGTTTAAAGTTTTTTGAGGGTCTTAACATGGTTGAAATAATATTGAGTGATAAAAAGTTTTATAGGCTTTTTACAATGTTTTTTGGGAGGAATGCTTTTCAAGCTCTAAATGATCTACAAAAAAATAAGAAGAATAAAAAGGAAAATGATTACTTTGTTTCAAAGTTGTTGAATATTGGTCTTGTTGAAAAAAGAAACCATTCTTTAATTCCAAGGATAAAAGTTTCAAAAAACATTATGCTAGATGAAGAAACCCTTCTCCTTTTAGCAAAAAACTTAAGCGAAACTTCAAGAGCTTTGCTAATTGCAATTTACTTAAACCAAGATGGATGCTTAAAACCAAGCTCTTTGTTTAGGGAAATAAGTAGAACTCATATAATGGTTAGAAGGTATTTTGCTCCAAAAGAGATAATAGGAAAAAGCCAAACTGCTTTATGGTACAATCTAAAAAAGCTAATATCAGCTGGTCTAGTAAGAAGCTCGGATAAAGGAATAAAAACAACTACGCTAGGAAGCGAAATAGTTAAGCTATTAATAGAAAAAGAAGAATCTGCTACTGCTTAACCTCTTCCTTATTTTCTCCTTTGTTTACTCCTTCGCTTTCTTTTATTACTTTTGGTAATACAATTGGCTTAATCTCTTTCTTATCAGGAATTTGAGTACCTGGAAGCAAAATTTTAACAGTAACTCCAATTGCTCCATACTTTGGATAAGCTGTATAAGTAGCTATCCTTGGAAGCTTTGCTGGTTCTCCTGCTTTTGGCATATAACCTGCACTTACTCTTATTTTCTTTGCTCTTGCTCCTTTTGCAGCAAGCTTTCCAGCTGCTGTTATTTCTGCTCCCAATGCTCCAGCTTCTATTATTTCCCTTAAAGCAGAGTATATCACTCTTTTTGCATTCCTTCCCATTTCCAAAGCTCTAACGATGTTTTTTGCGATTATTCTTGGTTCGAGCCTTGGTTCTTTTACTTCTTCAACGCTTAGCTGTGGATTCTTAATCCCAAACCTTTTCTTTATCTCTTCGGTAAGCTCATTTATGCTTGAACCCTTTTTTCCTATTACCCTTCCCGGGTTTGTAGCATAAACTATTATCCTTGTAACCATTGGTGTTTGTTGAATTTCAACTCTTGAAAAACCAGCTCTATCCAATTCTTTCTCTAAGAATTTGTAAACTTTATAAGCTTTTAGGTTTTCTTGTATAAAGCTTTTTTCTACAACCATTAAACCACTTCTTTATTTTTTTCTTTGTTTTTCTCTTCTTTTTCTTTTACTTCTTTTGTTTTTGTCTCTTTTTCATTTCCTTTTTCTTCTTTCTTTTCTTTCTCCTCTTTTTCTTTTAAAACTATTTGAACAAAAGAAAATTCTAGATTGCTATACCTTGGTCCTCTCTTTGGGTTTGTTGGCTTTCCTGCTCTCCTAGGTCCTTTTGGAGCAATCCTTTTTTCTATTCTATGCTTATTTGCTACTGCATAAGCAACATAAAGGTTTTCTTCATTCATACCAAGAAACCTTGCGTTTGCTATCGCATCCTTTAATACCCTTGCAACTATTTTTGCACTCTTTACTGGATACCTTCCCTTTTTTCCACCAAGCTCCCTTCTATGACCAAGCTTTTTATTATACCTTGGATAAGGTATAGGAATGACCTTTTTTGAAGCAAGCTCAAGAAGTGAAAGAGCTTCCTTTGCGTTTAAGCCACGAATAAAAGCACAAGTATTGCAAAGGTCTTTATAACTAGCGTTTATATTAACCAATTGAGCCTTTGCAACCTTTTCATCTTCTTTAAATTGATAAGAATATCCCATAGCCATAGAACCACTACTTTGCAGCTATGAACTTTGTGCTTCTTGTAGCTCTAATTCCTGGTGCTGAATGGAGTACTCTCTTAGTTGTATGCGAGAATTCCCCGAGCCTTCTTCCAACCATTTCTTTTGTTATCGTTATAACGTTAAACTTTTTTCCATCATAAACTCCAAACTTTAAACCAATCCATTGCGGAAGTATTACTGCTTCTCTTATATGTGTTTTTATTATCTTTTCCTTTTCTTTTCCCTGTTTCTTTATCTTTTCTACTTTTTTAATGAGTTGAGCATAACCAAAGTTTTTACCATCTAAAAGCCTCTTTAGTGCTCTCCTTGCTCTTGAATCTACCAATTTTGCAAACTCTTCGATGCTAAGCTTTTGAAGCTCTTCTTCTGTTAATCCCCTATAAGTAAAAACTCTCGCCATTATCTCTTCCTCCTCCCTACTCTTCTGGCTGCAATATGACCATGCTTTGCACCCGGTGGAGCATTCCTTGAAACCATACTAGACTTACCACGATGGTGCTCCTTTCCACCAAACTTTGTTTTTACATACCTATTCTTTGGCCACATTCTGTTCAATGCATGCATTCTATAATAATTCTTCCCAGCCTTCATAAGTGGTGCTTCATTCCTTCCACTTCCAGCAACTCTTCCAATCTGTGCTCTACACTTTGGATTAAAGATTTTAATCTTTTTTGAAGGAAGAAGCACTTTCACTCCTTCCTTCTCATGAGCGATAACATAAGCACATGTCCCAGCTGCTCTAACGAGCTTTCCACCATCACCAGGCTTAAGCTCTATGTTATATATTTCACTACCATCTGGTATTTTTTCAAGAGGAAGGATGTTTCCTATTCTTGGCTCAGCGTTATCTGAGATTTCAATTACGCTATTTGTGTTTATTCCCCTAGGAGCTAGCATTAAAGCTTGCTCGTTATTTTCAAACCTAACCTTCATTAAAACTCCGGTTCTTTCAGTTGCTTCAACAAGGTCTTCAACATAGCCTTTTCCGCTTAAATTTGAATAGTTAAGCATAACTTTAAAGCGGTGGCTAGGTCTTTTAAAAGCAGGTGTTCCTTTTCCCATTCTTCTTTGAATTGGAGTTTTCATTATATCACAAAAGCTTTAGCTTTAAAGCAATATCCTCTGCCTTGTATTCTTTTTTTAGTTTTATGAATGCTTTCTTTCCTTGTTTAACTCTAGCAATCCTTATCTCTTCTACCTTTACTCCAAACAATTTTTCGAATTCTTCTTTTATATCTTTTTTTGTAGCAAAATCGCTAACTATAAAAGTTATAGTATTGTTTTTTTCTATCTCGCTTATTGCTTTTTCAGTTGCTAAAGGATATAGTAATATCATAGAGCACCACTTTCTTTTAATTCTCTAACCTCCTCAAGCTTTATATTCTTTATTTTTTCCTCTAGGGATTCAAGAGCTTTCTTGCTCCAAACAACTATTCTTGGATTTGCGTTCGGGGCTAAAAATATTACTCTAAGCTCCTCGACTCCGCAAGCTCTTACTCCAGTTATGTTGCTCGAGGCCTTAACTATTTTTGCATCTTTTGAAGAAGCAACGATAAGTATTTGTTTTTTATACTTTACCACTCTACTACTCCTTCTTTTCTTCCTTATTTTTGGTTTTGATTTAAGAAAGTTTCCCAAACCAATCGATTTTAGAAAAGAAACAACTTCTTTTGTTTTTGAAATATCTTCTATTTTTGAATCAACAACTATTGGTTGCTTTAAAGGAGAGTTTGCTTTAAGAGTAAAAGCTATAGCATGCATCAAAGCTAAGGTATATTCTTTCCTATTCATTCTTTCTATTATTCTTTTTTCAACCTTTGGCGGGTGAGCCCTCCTTCCCTTTACTGCACTAGGAATAAACTTTACGTTTCCCATTACTCCTCCACTGAGCTTTTCTCTTGGAAGCTTTGCTATACCCCTATTCTTTAAGCTTCTATAAGATCCTTTTCTACCAATATACTCAGCGGTTGTTTGCATACCAGCTAATGGAAACCTTCCTTGTGGCTGGAAAAGGTAGCTTCTCTCAGCTAGGAATGCTCTTTCTATTAGCTCAACGTTTGGAGAAATCTCAAAAATCTTTGGAAGCTCTATTTCTCCTTCTTCCTTTGCCTCTAAGTTTAAAATTTTTGCTTGCATTAGCTCACTTTAATCAATTTTGGTTTTTTAACTTCTTTTACTTTTGCTCTTATAGCTTTTCTAATCCTTATAAGCCTCTTCGCTGGTCCTGGAATTGAACCTTTTAAAAGTATAAAGGTATTTTTTACTACTCCATAATTCTTGAAACCACCTTTTTGGGTAATCTCCTCTGCAGAAGCAATCTTTAGAATTCTCTTGTTGTATTCTGTTCTCCTATGGAAGCCCATTTGTCCTGCCATTGGAACAGTATAAAGAACTCTTGCAGGATGCCAAGGACCAAGAGTACCAACATGCCTTATTCTTCCTGTTGCTTTTCTCCTTTGTTCATGAACACCAAACCTTTTAACGGGTCCTTGCCAACCTTTCCCTTTTGTTACTGCAACAACATCAACGAATTCACCTTCTTTGAAAACATCCTCTGCTTTAACCTCTTTGCCAAAAATGCTTAAAGCAAATTCTACTTTCTTTTTTATATCTTCACCACCTATTGCAACCTCAAACTTTTGAAGCTTCTTTTTTCCAATAGTTGTTTTTGATGGGTCTATAAAAAGGAGTGCAAAAACATCGCTTATTCTATTATTGTTTTCTTCGACAAACTTCTTTATTTCTTCTAAAGTAGAGATTCTTTTAATGTTTAGTTTTTTTGCTTCTTCGCTATAGAATTCTTTAATAGCTTGCTTCCCATAAACATCTTTTGAATAAAACCTTAAACCATAAACAAAAACTGGTGGAACCTCAACTATTGTGCAGGCTTCTCTCTTTTCCATTCCTTTTGAAGGGGATTCAGTATCATCGATCATTATAACTTTTGTCATACCAACTTTGTAACCTGCTAAGCCAAGTAAAGAAGCAACATTGCTCTTTGGCCAGCTCCTTATTCTTTGAACTTCCTTTTTTGCTCTTTTCCTAGGCCAAAAAGCTATAGACCCATGTCTTGGTTCATACCACTTGCTCATTTATTCACCAAAGATTGCTCCAAAACCTTTTTCTGCTTTGTTCTCCTCTTCTTCTAGCTTCTTTATTATTTCTTCCTCTTCTTCTTTATTTAACCTTTTTATGCTTTTTATCCTTTGAAGTTTCTTTTCACCTTTTTCAAAGAAGCTTTGTGGAGCATCTATTATTAATAAATAATCAAAATTTTTTCCAAATTCTTTCCCTTCCTTTATTTCAACACCCTGCCTAACAAAAATTACATCAAAAAGCTCATCTTCTTTTTTCATTTCTTCTATTTTATCCATTGGTATATTTTGAGCATAAGGGTCAAAAGATATTAATTTTTTAACTTCTTTTAAATCTTCTTTATTAAAAGAATAAACTCTTTTCATTTTCTCACTCTATTAGCTTAGCATTAATCGCTCCTTCCCTTCCAGGTCTATTTAGAACAATAGCCTTCCCTAGCTCAGTTTCTATTATCGCTCCTTTCGTTATTATATTTAGCCTAAAGAAGTTTCTATTGTCTTTTGTTTCTATTACGTTTTTTATTCTAGCCTTTTTGTAGCCTTCTTTCGTTAAAACATTAGCATAAAGCGCTTTCTTTAGCTTAATCTTTAGCACTCCTCCTTTCCCATGCTCTTTTTCCCTTTTTTCGGTATCTGAGAGCTTTGTAGCTATAAAGTGCCCTCCTTGCTCATATTTTCTTTTTATTCTTATTCTTCTATACTTCTTACCACTACCTTTTTTGCTTTCAAGAGCCTTTCCATGATACTGCTTGCTCATTAATGAAATAAAACCACCTAATAAATTTAGTTAATTTTTATTTAAATACTTTTTGAAAAGATGAAGAGTTTTAAAATACAAAACAAAAATATTTATATGCAATTAGAAGAAGTTTTAAAAAAGATTGGATTTAACGAATACAAAATAAAAACATATAAAGCTTTGTTTTCCCTTGGAACCGCTTCTCCCTCTTCTATATCTAAAGAGGCAAAGATTCCTTTACCAAGAGTTTATGGAATATTACAAGAGCTTTTAAAAGAAGGGTTTGCTTTAATGATTCCTGGTAGACCAACTAAGTTTAAACCAATTCCTCCTTCTTCAGCTATAATCCCACTAATTGATAAAAGAATTCAAGAAGAAATTAGTCTAAAGGAAGAAATTAAAAAGGTTGAAGAAGAATTTATTTCAAAAGAGCTTCCAAAAAAGGAGATTCTTGTTTTTCAAGGTTGGGAAATTATAAAAGGAATTATGAAAAGAGATATTTTAAGCTCAAAAAAGGAGATTCTTGCTTTTATTAGATTCGGTAAAACTTCTCCGGAGCTCATGGAAGCGATGGAAAAAGTAATAAAAAAAGGGGTAAAAATAAAAGTACTTGGACCTTATGCAAAAGAAAGAGAACATATAATGCTCCAACATAAACTTATTGGTTGCGAAGTAAAAACAATAGATTGGGTTGTTTTTCCATTAATAAGGTTTAGTGTATTTGATGGCGCTTTTCTTTTTTTCCACTTTTATTCTCCACCCCAAAAAGAAGATGCATTTTATGTAAGGATAGAAGATGAAGAGAGTGCAAAGTTATTTCGAAAAATTTTTATGGCTCTTTGGGAAAAAGGAAAGCCACTTTAACCTTATCTACTTAAAGTTGTAAAAAGAGTTTATAAACAAAAAATTTAATCTTTTCCAATGGTTTTCGAAAAAAGTATAAGGGAAGATTTTTCTAAAATACAAGTTCTATTTTTTATAGGTGGAAAGGGGGAAAGAATGAAAAATCTCGCATATAAACAAATTCTCCCTTCAAAATCTTGGCTTCCAATCTCTACCGAAACCGAACCCCTTCCTTTATTTTGGAGAAATTTTGAAATTTTGCTTGAATTTGGGTTTAAGGAATTCTATTTTCTTACTACTGAAGATGGGGAGAAAATAAAAAAATATTTCAAAACACGAACGAAAAATTTAAAGATTGATGCGAATGTTCAACTATTTAAAAAAGAAGATATTCCATATATTAAAAAAGAAGAAGAAAAGGTAAATATTTGTATATTTGAGAATAAAGGAGAAACAACCGGAGAGGATATCTTAGCTCTAAAAAATATTCTTACTTCTCCATTCTTAATTGTTTTTGGTGATGAATATTATGGTGGGGAAAAAGAAAAAATAA
>JBNAVG010000030.1:0-7180 GCA_049700355.1 Candidatus Micrarchaeales archaeon
GGTAACAATAACCATGGAACTATTTATGGAGGAGTAAGCTTTGTTCAAAACTACAATCCTCCATAAACACAAAAAACAAAAGAAAAAATTTTAAATTAAAAATTTGAAAAAAAATCATGAACAGGTTTGATTTGTTTTTGGAAAGGGGGAAAGCAATAATCTTAGCTTACGACCATGGTATAGAACACGGACCAACAGATTTTAATGAAAAATGTATAGACCCAGAATATGTAATGGAAATTGCTGAAAAAGGCAAGTTTAACGGTATAGTTTTACAGAAAGGAATAGCTGAAAAATATTACAATGGAAAGGTTCCTTTAATTTTAAAGGTTAACGGTAAAACAAGAATACCAAAAGGAGATCCGATATCAAGACAAAATTGTTCTGTGGAATACGCAGTAAGCCTTGGTGCAAAAGCGATTGGCTATACTATTTATCCTGGAAGTATACATGAAAGTGAAATGCTCAAGGAATTTGGAAAAATACAAGAAAAGGCTAGGGAATATGGATTGGCTGTTGTTGCTTGGGTTTATCCAAGGGGCGAAGCAGTAACAAATGATACAAGTCAAGAAATGGTTGCTTATGCTGCTAGGATTGGGCTTGAACTTGGTGCTGATGCTGTAAAAATAAAATATACTGGTGATGCTGAAAGCTTTAGATGGGCTGTAAAGGCCGCTGGAAAAGCGAAAGTATTGATGTCAGGAGGTCCTAAGGCACCAACAGAAGAAGACTTTTTAAAACAGGTAAAAGGAGTATTGGATGCTGGAGGGGTTGGAGTAGCTGTTGGAAGAAATGTTTGGCAACATGAAGAACCTTTAAAAATGGCTAAAGCTTTAAGAGCATTGGTAATAGAAGGAAAAAGCGTAGAAGAAGCAATAAAATTTGTGAAAAAATAAGAATTAGTTTCTTAGTTTGGTGGGAGAATGAGGATTGGTGTTTTAACTGGTGGTGGAGATTGTGCGGGTCTTAATGCAGTAATAAGGGCTGTTGTAAAAAGAGCAGAAGAATATGGTTGGGAAGTTATAGGAATAAAGTATGGCTGGAAAGGATTGGTTGAAAAAGAACCTATTACTCAAAAGCTTACTTTTAAAGATGTAGAAAATATACATAAGCTTGGAGGTACTATACTAAAAACTTCAAGAACAAACCCCTTTAAGAATGAAGAGGATAAAAAAAGATTGTTGGAAAATATAAAAAAGCTTAAGATAGATGCTTTAATAGCTATAGGAGGAGATGATACCTTAGGGGTTGCTGAAAAACTTCATAAGCTTGGAATAAATGTTGTTGGAGTACCAAAAACAATGGACAATGATGTTTCTGAAACGGATTTTACTTTTGGTTTTGATTCTGCAGTAAATGAAGCGATGCATGCTTTGGATAATCTTTTAACAACAGGCCAATCTCATGAAAGAGTAATGATTGCAGAAGTCATGGGGAGAAATGCTGGTTGGGTTGCTGCTTATTCTGGAATCGCTGCTGGTGCGCATTTAATATTAGTTCCTGAGGAACCTTTTGATATAGAAGAAGTAGTTAAATTTGTTAAAAAGAGAAATGAGAAAGGAGAAAAAGCAACTTTAATAGTAGTTGCTGAAGGTGCAACTTTAAAAAATGCATCCGCTTTTGCAAAAGAAGGAAAAGTCGATGAATTTGGCCATCCAAAACTTGGTGGAATAGCTCAGTTCTTAGCTGAAGAAATAGAAAAAAGAACTGGTTTTGAAGTAAGGAGCGTAGTACTAGGTCATACAATAAGGGGTGGAGAGCCTAGTGCATTCGATAGAGTACTCTCTACAAGGTTTGGAATAGAAGCAGTAGAATTAGTAAAACAGAAGAAGTTTGGTTATATGGTAGCGTTGCATTCTACAAAAATAGAAGCAGTACCATTAGAAAAAGCAGTTTCAAAAATGAAAAATTTGAACGAAGAGTTTTTAACAACAATAAAGAAGGTTTCCTACTAAAAAGGAAGAAATAAAAATTTTTAATTCAAAACTTATTCATGATTTCAAAAGAAGAGCTTAGAAAAGAATTTTCAAAAGATTATAAAAGATTTTATGAAGTTGAGTTGTTTAAAGAATTGGGTTTTGAAAGAAAAAAATGTAGCTGTGGAAAATATTACTGGAGCTTAAACCAAGAAGATTGTGGAGACCCAGATGAGCATAATATAGAATATTCTTTCTTTAGAAAAGTTGATGAAAAACTAACACTGGATGAATTTTGGAAAAAGTTTTCGGATTTCTTTAAAAAAAGAGGTCATGAAGAAATAAATCGCTATCCTGTTGTAAGCAGGTGGAGACCAGATTTATACTTTACTATAGCTTCAATTCAAGATTTTCAAAGAATAGAAAAAGGGGTAATGGACTTTGAGTATCCAGCAAACCCATTGATTGTACCACAAGTATGTTTGCGTTTTAACGATATTCCTCATGTTGGTTTTACTGGTAGGCATCTTTCTAGTTTTATAATGGCTGGTCAGCATTCTTTTAATTGGCCAAAAGAAGGATATTGGAAAGATAAAACAATAGAATTGGATTATGAATTTTTAACAAAAGAGCTTGGAATAAAAAAAGAAGAGATTAGTTTTATTGAAGATGTATGGGCTATGAGTGATTTCTCTGAGTTTGGTGCTTGTCTGGAAATTTTTTCAAAAGGCTTGGAAATAGTTAACGCTGTTTTTACAGAATTTAGCTACTTTGGAGAAATAAAGGAGCTTCAGAAAAAGGTTGTTGATGTTGGCTGGGGATTTGAAAGATTGCTTTGGTTTAGGAATGGTGATTTTTCTCTTTTTGAATCCTTGTTCCCAAGAACGCTAAAGAAGCTAAACATAAGCTTCGATAAAGAGCTTTATGAATCTTTTAGCAAAAAAGCCTCGATTCTAGGAAAAGAAGCTAAAATAGATTCAAAAACCCTTTCAAAATTGCTAGGTAGAGAAGAAAAAGAGATAGAAGAAAGCTTAATGCCTTTACTTTCAAGCTTTGTTGTACTAGACCATATAAGAACTCTATTGTTTGCTATTTCAGATGGCGGGCTTCCTAGCAATGTTGGTGGTGGTTACAATTTAAGGCTTTTACTAAGGAGAGCTTTTGCTCTTTCTTATAAATACAATTTTGATATTTATGATTTAATTCCAAGGGTTGCTGATGAATCTAGGTTATTCCCTGAGCTAAAGGAAAATGAAGAAGAGGCAAGAAAAATATTCGAAATAGAAGAGGAGCGCTACAAACAAACTATGAAAAACGCTTATAAAAAGCTTGGGGAAATTTTAACGAAGGGAAAAATAACAAAAGAGGAGATAAAAACACTCTATCAAAGTTATGGTATAAGTTTTGATATGATTGAGAGTGAAGCAAAGAAAAGAAACCTAAGCATTGAGCTACCTACCTATGAGGAAATAATACAACCAAACGAGGTTGAAAAACAGAAAGAAGAAACTTTTGAAGTTCCAAATTTTGAAACAAAACCACTTTTTTATACTTCAACAAGAGCAAACGCTAAGGTAGTTTTTTCAAAAGGAAACATTCTTGTTTTAGACCAAACACCATTCTACCCAGAAGGTGGTGGTCAAGAAAGCGATACTGGTGAAATATTCAACGAAACAAAAAGGGCAAATGTTTTAAACGTTAAAAAACAGGGTTCTACTATAATTCATTTTTTGGACAAAAACCCATTTGAAGAAAATGAAGAAGTTGAGTGCGTAGTTAACGAAGAAAGGAGAAGAAGGTTAATGGTTCATCATACTTCAACCCATTTAATAAGTACTTCTTGCAGAAGAATACTTGGAAAACATGCGTGGCAGGAAGGAACTTTAAAGAGTTTTGATAAAGCACATATAGACATTGCACATTTTGATAAATTAACTCAAGAGGAGGTTAAGAAAATAGAAAAGCTTGCAAACTCTTTTGTTAGAAAAGCTCTTAGTGTTAAAGCAAAGGAAATGGAAAGAAAGGAAGCTGAGGAGAAGTATGGTTTTAGTATTTACCAAGGGCATGGAGTACCAAGCAAAAAACTAAGAATCATAATAATAGGTGATGAAGAAAACCCTGTTGATGCAGAAGCATGCGGTGGCTTACACGTAAGCAATACTTCTGAAATTGGTATAATAAAGATAATCTCTACTGAAAGACCTCATGATGGAATAGTAAGAATCAATTTTGTTGCTGGAGAAGCTGCTATGGATTATTTCGATAAGCTTAATTCAAAAATAAAGGAAGTTGGCAGCTTGCTAAACGTTAAGGAAGAGAAGATAGAAGAAGAAATAAGAAGAATTATGAATGAAAAAATAGAAGAAGAGAAGAAGGCTAAAAAAGAGAAAAAGGAAATCGCAGCAGAGATTGCAAAGATTATTCAAAAAAGCTTAAAAGGGGATGAAAAAGAGATTATAGAGCTAAACTTCGAAAAGGAAATACTCAGAGAAATAGCAAACTTTATAGTAAAAAGTAGAAAAGAAATTTGCTTAATACTAAAGAATTCAAAAAAAGAAATTGTTTGTGTTTGCGGAGAGAATTCAAGGTTAAAAGCAATAGATGAATTAAAAAAGATAAAGGGTTTTGTTGGGGGTGGAAAGGAAAAATATGCTGAAGGAATAATAAAGGGTGATTAGATTATAATAATGGAAGAAATATTAAACTCTTTAATCTATATACTCCCAGCATACTTTGCAAACAGCTCACCAGTTGTTTTTGGTGGTGGAACACCCATAGATTTTAATAAAAAGATATTTGGAAAGAAGATATTTGGAACTCATAAAACTTGGAGGGGTTTTTTTGCTGGGTTGCTTGTTGGTACTTTTGTTGGGGCGATAGAATCTATTTTTATTGGAGAAAAATTTTTGTTCGTTGCTTTCTTTTTAGCTCTAGGAGCATTGATTGGTGACCTTTTCGGAAGCTTCGTAAAAAGGCAATTGAGCATAGAAGAAGGAAAGGATGTTGAGCTTCTTGACCAGATTCCTTTTATCATCTTTGCAATACTTTTTGGTTATCTTGCAAGCAATGCTTTTGGCTTTTGGTTGCTTTCACCTTTTCAGATTTTATTCTTAATAGTTTTTACTTACTTCATTCATAAATTCGTTAATTTTGTTTACATGAGGTATTTTCCATGGATAAAAGGAATATTAAGGTAATTTGTTTTGGAACTTTTGATTTTTTCCATCCAGGGCATTTATTCTATTTAAAAGAAGCAAAAAAGTATGGAAATTATTTAATAGTTGTTGTTGCAAACGATAAAACAGTTGAAAGGGTAAAGGGAAAAAAGCCTTATTTCAATCAAGAAGAAAGGTCACAGTTAATAAAAAGCTTAAGAATTGTTGATAAGGTAATAAAAGCAAAGGAAGCAAAAAGCTCTGAGGAAATGTTTAAAGTTTTAAAGCTTGAAAAACCCCAAATTATTGCCCTTGGCTATGACCAAAGGATCAACACAAAAAAATTAAAAGAATGGCTAAAGAAGAATGGAATAAAATCAAAAATAGTAAGAATAAAACCTTACAAAAAGAAAAGAATGAAATCTTCGATAATTAAAAAAGTTTTAGAAGACTATTGAAGTATTGAGACCAAAACTTCTCTTCTTCTTGGTCTTGTATCAAAATCTACAACAACTATTTGTTGCCATGTTCCAAGCCAAAGTTTCTTTTCATGTATTGGAATTTGAATTGAGCTTTTTAGAATACTTGCTCTAAGATGGCTATGTCCATTCTCGTCTCCCCAAGCTTTGTTATGCTTATAATCTCCTTTTGGAATAATCTTATCAAAAATTTCTTTAAAATCTTGAATAAGCCCTTCTTCATATTCAATGGTTGTAATTCCTATTGTTGAACCTTTTACACAAACAACACATAATCCTTCTTCGACCTTTGAATCTTCAACGATTTTTTCAACAGTGCTTGTAATATCGATGATATCGCAATTTCCTTTTGTATTTATCTCAAAAATTTTATTTTTTACCATAATACCACCTAGCACTTTACTGAATAAGTAGCCCTATAAAACCTTTTTCCATTTTTTACACCAGCCAATGAAAAAGTAACCAATGGCTTAAGGTTTAATACCTTTAAAGTTTTTTCTACTTCTTTTCTGCTTCCAACGAGCAAGTCTATTCCGTTCTTATCTTCTTTCTTTTCTAGAATATAAGTATTGAGCAAATTTCTTTCTATTTCTTTAGCGATTTCTTCTACCTTTTCCCTTTCTCCCCTTAGCTGAATCTTAGCTTCGTAGTAGCGGGAGGATTTTAAAAAATCTTCATAGCAAAGGGTTTGTATAAATTTTATTCTTATGCTTTTGTTTATTTTCTTTCCTTCTATGTAAACAAAACCAATGGCTTCTTGAGCTTTTATTTCTTTAAGCTCAAACTTAAAACCTATTGCTTTTGAGATCAATTTTTCAATCGCTTCTTCTTCGCTCAACCACTCTTTGCCAACTTTTATCCTATTGCACTTTTTACATTTTTTAACTTCAACACTATTAGGAATATTTTGTTTTCTAAGGTTTAAGAAGCAGTCTACACAAAACTCGCCGATGAATTCTACTTCCTTACTACTCTTTCCACATATAGGACAAACTTTTTCCACATTTGTTTTTTCCTTTTTCTTTTTATAATTATAACTTCCAAAAAGAAAAGAAATTAAATTTTTATTGTGAAACAAAATCATGAAAGAGGATTATGAGATAAATAGTGAAATAAGATACCTAACGATAGAGCTAATGAAGTTGGCTATTCAAAACAAAAAAAGCTTTAAAGAGATAAGCCAAGAATTTATAAAAAATGCATTCTACCTTAAAGAACTTATCAAAAAAAGTGAGTGAGAGCTTGGAGATTCAATCAAAAAATTTTTTACCACAAAAAACTTACAATTTTTCTTTTTCTCTACTACTTGGTTTACTCTTGAGCATTGTTTTTGGGTTTTTTTGTATTTTTTTAAGTCTAAAGGAAGGATTCATAACTAAACTTCTCTACTCTTTTATTTTTGGAATTATCATATTCTTTGTCCCTTTCTTTTCTTCAATAATAATAGTAAAAATAATAAGGAAGAAAAGCTTACTCAACCATTTAAGTTTTATATCTTTCGTTGCTCTATGTTTATATGGAATTACTTTAGTCATTTCTTTCTTTTTGAAAAATATAATAAGAGATTCTTTAATCATTGGTTTAAGTATAGGAAATTCCCTTGTTTTAATTTCTTGGTTTATAGGACTAA
>JBNAVG010000031.1:0-6947 GCA_049700355.1 Candidatus Micrarchaeales archaeon
AAGGGTGGGTGGGCCCCTCGGGGGAAAGGGGCCTAATTTCAGAAAGAGTGAAGTATGGTCGTCCTGCCAGCGTCAGCATGAATCTTATAATAAATCTTTTTACCAATTCTAAATTTTTCCAAAATACCTAAAGAATAAAGCTTATTGAGTCTTGAGCTTGCTGAGTTCCTTCCTTTATAATTTAAAGCAATTTTTATATCATCAGCAGTAGCAAAACCTTTCTTTTTTATTTCTTCTATTATTTTCCTATCCTGCTCAGGAAGTAGCTGTAGCTCTACTGGTTGTTTTTCCTTTTCTTTTTCCTTTAGCTCTTTTAGCTCAGCCTCTAGCTTCTCTATTTTAGCATAAAGGTTTTTAAGAATTAGGTTTGTGCTTTGTTGAGTTTCTAGCCTAGCGAATAGAATGGCAGCTAAAGTTACTGGATCTATATCTTTTAGCTTGGTTTTTTTACTAGCTTTTGCTTTCGAAAGATTAGCTATAGCATTTTTGACTTCTTCTTGAGCTTTTTCAAGACTTTCATCAAACTCCATATTATTCACGATTTTATCATGATTCAATCATTATTAGAACAAGATGAATATTTAAATTTTTCTGTTATTCACTTCCACTATTAATCTCATATTAATAATATGTTTTTTAAATAAAGGATGAAAAAGTAAGACGATGAGTGTTGAAACTTCGTCTGGAAGTCTTGAAAGAAATAAAAATATAATAGAGATAGTCAAAGATACCGGAGAGGAAAGAAAAATAAAATTAGGTAAATTAAATGAACAAGAAGTCAAAAAAATAACTCACACACTAAAAGAACTTGGTTTTAAAGAAGGAATTACACAAATTCAGAAGGATGTAATCCTTATTGCGAAAAAGAATGTAATAAAAATTAGGAATGTTGAAATGAAAGAGCCGAAGATGGATAATGAGAATTTAGAGAATCGAGAAGGAATAGTTATTAATGATATAGTACTAAGAGGAGTTCTAACAAACCTCAATGATGCTAAAATTCTTAACAAAAACCCTGATGTAAAAGCCATAGTAAAAATCGAGAAAGAAAGGACATATTTTAAAAATGAAGCATTAGGCATACAAATTAGTTTGGATAAAAATGTAACCGCAGAAAACCAAAACCTCGGAAATTTTTTGGAAATAAACCATCCTCCAGAAAAAGAAGGAAATTATAAAAAATTATTAGAGGAGTTAAAGGAGAGAGGAATAAACACTAAAGAAGTTATTAATGAACATTATTATGAAATGGCTTTGAAGAAAAAAGGAAAAAATTTTGAAATAAGAAACTAAATTATTTTTCCTTTTTCCCAGTAATAGTTGAAAAGGTTTGAAAACATTTGTACGATTTTCCTGTTTTTTAGTGTTAGGTTTAAATAATTATTTGGATTCTTCTCGCTTTCAAAAAGTAAGAAAAGAACATTGGAATCGTGTATTGAAAAAGTCAAAGGTGCATAGTCTTCTTCTCCTAAAATTTTTACTTCACATCCAGCGTTTTTGTAAGAATAAGCAATAAGCTCACTCCTTTGATCCCTTACAGCTCCAATTACTTTAACCTTTACTTTTCTTTTTACAAGTTTTTCTAAGTTTTCCAAAATTTCTTCATCTCTTGTAACAAACCTAGAATAAATATCAACCTCTTTTTTTGAAAACTTATCTACGTTTATGATTTCTTTCTTTATTGTATTAAAATCTTTATAGATTAAAATCTCCTCTTCCTCTTGCTTTCTTTCATAGAATATTTTTTGAAAATCTATAACCAAAGATTCGACTTCCCTTTTCTTTGATTCCATTCTTTCTAAAAAGCTTGAAAAGGCTTCAAAAGGAGGAATAACTTCGAACATGCTTGGATGCCCAGGTAATATTCTTATAAAACCTTTCTCAGCAAGCTTCTCAGCTATTGGATAAATCCTTGGAAGCAGTATTTTAGTCTCTTTTGAAAGTGTTTTTGAATCTGCTTTTCCAAGAGAAAGGAGCTTAAGATAAAGCTTTATTTCAGAGTCGCTAAAACCAAGGTCTTTTAAAACCTTTGTTTTTTCTTCTAACAATTTTCCACCTTTATTACTAGTCGCTTATACCTTCTTCACTAATTTTTATTATGCATTCTCCTTCTGGCATGTTTGGACTATCAACAAGTCTAACAATCCTTCTATTTTCTTTTCCTTTTCTTAAATAAAGCCTAGTTGTTGCCGCATGTGCTAAAACATTTCCACCTATTGGAGTAGTTGGGTCACCAAAGAGAATCGCTGGATTGTCCATTACTTGGTTCGTTACATAAACAGCAAGGTTATAGCGATCTGCTAGAGATTGAAGTTTATGAACATGGGCATTTAGCTTTTGTTGTCTCTCTCCGAGTGCTCCCCTCCCAATGTATTCTGCTCTAAAAAGAGAAGTGAGAGAATCAACAACTATTAGTTTTATATTTTCATTTGGCAATATTTCTTCGAGCTTTTCAACAGCTAGTATTTGTTGAGAAGTAGAAGTTACTCTCAAGGTTTTAATGTTTGAAAGAACTTTCGAAGGGTCTAAGCCCTTTGCTTTTGCCATTTGCTCTATTCTTTCTGGTCTAAAAGTTGCTTCAGTATCTAAGAAAATTGCTGAGCCTTCTAAGCCTCCTTTTTCAATCGGAAGTTGAACGTTTACACAAAGCTGAAAACCAAGCTGTGTTTTACCTGAGCCAAACCTTCCATAGGCTTCTGTTATAGCCTGAGTTTCAATTCCACCACCTATTAAATTATCTAGCTCTTTTGAGCCAGTTGTTATTCTTTTTATTTGTTTTCTCCTTTCATAAACAGCTTGAGCAGTCTCAAAATAAGTTGGGCTCATTTTCTTTGCTGCTTCGATAGCCCTTTTAGCAATATCAACGCTAATTTCACCAGCCTCAGCTAGCTCATATGGAGAAGCTATAGCTATTTTTTCTATCGTATCATAGCCATTTTGAATTAGCTTTTCAGCAGTTGCTTCGCCTATTCCTGGAAGCTCTAGCAATTCGTTTTCTTCCTTCTTTTTAGCCATGTTTTTATTTGTAATTTAGCCTTTTTAAGTTTTTGGAAAACAGAAAAAAGAAAAAAATATAAAATTAAAAACTTGATGGATAAAATATAAATTATTGGTGAAAAATATGAAGGAAAACTTGAAGGAAGAAAAAACAAAAAACATAGAAAAAGTAGAAAAAATAAGAGATACAATAGAAAAGATATATAAAAAAGTTCCACCTAATCCAAATCTAGTAATCGAAGAACTAAAAAAAGAAGGAATTGAAGTAAATATAGGTAAAATTTATATTTCAGAAACCGCTGGAATGATAATAACTCAATTTAAAACAGAAGACGCAAGATTTTTTGCTCTTACTGCTGTATCAGATCCGAATTCTTCCCTTCAAAAAGCATTTTTTGGTCCTAACTTACCTAAAAAAGAGGTATTAGTGCTTGCACCGAAACTTAAGGAAAAAATAACTATAAAAAAGAAGGATGAAATTGTAGAGATTATGGATTATAGC
Organism: Candidatus Micrarchaeales archaeon; assembly: GCA_049700355.1. Taxonomy (GTDB): domain Archaea; phylum Micrarchaeota; class Micrarchaeia; order Micrarchaeales; family JBNAVG01; genus JBNAVG01. The sequence goes on from JBNAVG010000031.1 coordinate 3,500, forward strand.
ATGAAGGATATGCTAAATGCAATTATTAAAGCTAAAAATCTAAATGAGCTAATAAGAGGTGTTGAAAGGGAAGAAAGGGAAATATCAAATAAACCATTACTAGAATTCGCATTGATTAAATTGCGTCAAGAGCTTAAAGAAAAAAAGATATTAGAGGAAATAGAAAATAATCTCCAAGCAATAGTAAATTTTGAGGTTTTCCTTCGAAGCTGATAAAACAATTAATTTTTAATAAGAATATCTTGAAGAAAAAAGTTTAAGAATACAAAATTTATTTGCGATCTTTTTTAATCTTTATTAAAAATAAAGAATAAAAAAATGGAGATACAATAAAAAATTGTAAACTACCCAAGCTTATACAGAGCTTTCCATTGGTGTTGAGATGTTGTCCTTGGGTAGAGTCTTGAAGTGATGAGATGAAGAAAGAAATAATTTTAGATTTTGATGGAGTTGGAGATTCAAAACTTAAATTCTATGCTTTAACTATTTTAAACGAGATTATTGAAAAAATTAGAGATTATCCAAAAATAATCGCAAAAATAGATTTTTTTCTTCCAATTTATGAATTAATACATAAAGGGAGTGATAAAGAAAAATTAAAAATAATAGAAGAATTCAAAAATAGGATTAGAAAAGAATATGGAAGTGAAGTTCTTATTCTTTCAGCAAGAAAAATTGATTGTAATTTTGCTATTTCTACAGGAACGTTGAACCCAGAGGCTAAAATTAATATTATCAAAGAAAAATTAGAAAAAAACGAAAGAATAATCTATTGCTCAGATTCGAAAGCAGAAATAGAAGAAATAGAAAGAAAATTGGCTAAAGAAATAAAAAAGAAAAAAATAACTCTTATTAAAGTTTAAGTTTGATAGATAGCTCAAACAAAAAAAGGTAAAAGGTTAAGCAAGAATAGAAAAATTGTTATATACTCAAAAATTTTTGAATACTTGCCAATCAGATTCGATAAAAGCTTATAACCATCCAAACCAGGTATAGGGAGAAGGTTTGTAGTTGCGAGCACAAAATTTAGAAGGAATGAAAGCTCGATAAAAGAAATAAAAAAGGATAAAAGCTCATTTTTTGGAACTTCTTCAAAATAAGCACCTATCTTCCCATTTTTTGTTTGAATGCTTTTTGTAAATTCCCCGCTCTTATTCTTTATAACAATCTCAACGTTTGTTATGTTTTTTGAAAGATAATATTCTTCAGCGTTTTTTAAATCTAAGAAGGAGGATATTGAAAAATTTCCAAATTTAATTATTATATCCCCTTTTTTTAAAGAGGAGTTTAATGCTTCTACAACTTGAACAAAATTTTCTATTTTGATATTAAGGATTAATAAAAAGAATAGAAAAAAGAAAATAGAAAGGAGAATGTTTGCAGCAACCCCAGCTATAAGTATTTGGTTCTGAGCATCTTTGCTTATTTTTTCCATTTTCTTTTCATCATTTTCAACGAATGCTCCAATGGGCAAAACACCAGCAATGAGCAAACCAGTACTTTTTACATTTACTTTTTTTGAAATGCTCATTACCCCATGGGAAAATTCATGAAATGTAAGAAGGATAAACAATGAGAGAATACCTGAGAGGAGTGGAAGGTTGTATCCTGGAATTGCGGGAACGATTCCAGGTATGGGTTTTTCTTTTTGAAAGTATGTTTGGAGAATAAAGAAGCTATTGAGAAAAATTGAGAAGAATGCAAAACCAAAAAGTCCAAAAGAGAAGAATATTAAAAGAAAAAGGATTTCAAGAACGGAAGAGAAGGAGGAAAATTGTAAAGTAGAAGTTGAGGAAAGATTTGGAAGAGAAGAAGAAAATATAGAAAGGAATGAAAGAGAATAGAAAGGAAGTAAAAACCAGATTAAAAGCAAAATCAAGAAGCCAAAAAAATGTTCTTTTCTAGGTTTTTTAAATAAGAATAAAAAGAATCCAAAAGCCGTAAAAAGAAAAGCTTCACTTATCTTAGAAAAAACCTCCTTTTTTGAAAGTTTTTTCATTTGAGAAATCCCAAGATTGGACTTTAACAAATAAAAGAATAGAAAACCTTCTAAAGAAAAAAGTTTTTGAAAAACAAACCCGCAAACAAGGATTATTGCAATGCTTACTATATACTCTTGAAGTATTATAGAAGCTACAAATAAAAGAAAGAAGGAAAGGAATATAAAGAAAAACAATTTTGATTCATTTTTATTTTCATTTTTCATCATATCAAAATAATTATTTATTTAAGATTAATAATATTTTTATGTTTGAATGTGAACTATGTGGAAAGCAAATAAAGGGAAGGGCTTATTTAGTAAAAATAGATTCAGCTCAACTAATAGCTTGTGAAGAATGTGCTAAAGGAAAGGAAATAATTAGAATAATCGAAGAAAATAAAAAAGAAAAGAAAGAAGAAAAGGTTGAAAAGATTGAAAAAAGCGAAGAAGAAATAGCTATAGATTATGGAAAAAGGATAAAAGAAGCTAGGGAAAAGCTAAAGATTCCTTTAAAAGTTTTGGCTGAAAGGATAAATGAAAAAGAAAGCTACTTAAAAAGAGTTGAGGAGCAAGAAGTTCTACCAAATGAAGATTTGGTTAAAAAACTTGAAAAAGAACTTGGAATAAAGCTTTTTGAAGAAGTAAAAGAAGAAAAAGAAGTAGAGAAGGGAAGTAGAGAAAGTTTAAGTTTAGAGGATTTAGCGATAAAAAAAGAAAATAGAAAAAGATAACGTGTTTTTTTCTATTTTAAAAATAAATAGAATCAAGGAGGATTGTAATTCTGAATAAAGCTTACTCCATAAATAGTGCCATGGTTATTGTTACCACTATAATCTTTTGCATCTCCATTTAGAGGCCACCAAGCTACTAGGTTTTGCAAATGAATAGGTCCACCTCCAAGGCCTTCTTGGTAAAGGTATTGTATCTCTTGCTGAGATAAAGCTGTGTTGTAGATTTGGACGTTTGCGATAGTGCCATTGAAATACACATATCTTGCTATTTGTACACCTAGAGTAGCGTAATATGCTGTGTAATCTATTGGTGCATAAGTTCCCCAATCGTATGAAGTTATTAAAATACCATTTTTATATATGAATGACCTCCGACCATCATAGACGCAAACAATGTGATACCACTCATCAATTGGAGCTATATACGTGTCCGTGCTCCAGTCCCGTTTCCCATTAGCTGAGCCAATCTTAAAAGATATCCTTCTATCGAATGAAAAATCGATTTGATAACCACTCCCTAATGGGTCATACTTAGAAATAAGATAAGGAGAGTTAGAATAGTTTCTACCATAAACCCATGCCTCCAAACTTACTACATTTGGTTTGAGGCTTGGAGAATCAGGCACTTCCACATAATCATCAACTCCATCAAAACTAGCTACATACATAGGCAAATAACCGCAGGTTCCTTGAAGGCTTAGCATATCTGTTGTTCCAGGTCCGTTTGGCCTAAAAA
>JBNAVG010000032.1:0-6712 GCA_049700355.1 Candidatus Micrarchaeales archaeon
AAGTATAAAAATAAATATAAAGGTGGAGAAAATGTTTTTTGTGCTCATTTTCATGAATTTGAAGCAAATATTTTCAATGAAAGTTTTAAAATTCAAAATTCGGCTCTTGCTAACATTACGCCATATACCCAACAATTAGGAATTTCTGCGTCTAATGAATTACGTGGATTTTCTGAAGTTGAAGTATCGTATATAGGTAAACAACAAGCAAAATTAATAATACATCCATTCTTTTATAAAGAAATAATACCTTACACGTCTTCAACGCCAATAAAAATCCTTCAAAAACGTTTTGGAAAAGAAAAAGGAAATGAAATTTTTGAATTAATCAAAAAATTTGAGAAAGAAGTGGAAACTTTTTCACTTATTAATTCTAACGCCTCAGATTTCAAAACTCTTTTGAGAGGGGAGGAAGCAAACAAAACCAAAATTAAAGAATAAATGATAAGTTAAGTCTTGACTTTGTTTACTTTTCTGAAAAATTCAAAATTTTTAAGCCAGTTGTCTTATCTATTTTCTTTATAAATCTTGTTTTTGTTGTTAGAATTAACATTTCTAAAGTAGAACATACAGTAGCTTTATTGAGATGTCCCCCTACGCATTTAAAGTTTTTATTTGCTAAAACTACATGCACATGCGGTAAGAAATTGTTTTCAAAATAGGATATATTTCCAGAAAGATTCACGATTTCAAAAATATCGTTAAAATCCTTTTTAATATATTCCTTTTTCTCTTTTAGAAAGTATGCGATTTCTACATTTTTAAACTGACCAAGAGTTGCAAATAAGAAGCCGCCTTTTATTTTATTTTGTTTTACTATCTTTTCTAATCCTTCAAAAAAGTCTTCTCCGTCTTCCATTCTAACAAAGAACATATTTCCTTCTTTTTTTATTTCCATTCTATCACCTTGCAGGGGGTGGGATTTGAACCCACGAAGGCTCTAAGCCACAAGGTCCTGAACCTTGCGCGTTAGACCAGGCTCCGCCACCCCTGCTATTTTTTTGAATTTTATTTTTAAATTTTTTGTTATGAATCTAATTCAAATAAAGTATAAAAAGTTTTTTAATTAACTTTTTTTATGAATTTCAGCGGAGTTTTAGGAAAGTATGAAATTCTAAAATATATAAAAAGAAAAACACTAGAGATTAAACCATTTTCCGATGAAATTATTTCAAATAATGGATTAGACTTAAGGATTGGTTCTGAAACTGCCTTCTTCAATGGAAACGTTGCAAAAGTACATTTGGATAAAACAGATGCAACAGAAATTTTTTCAAAAAAGAAAAATAAAAAATACGTTAAACTCCAACCCCATACCTTTACACTCCTTCATACCTTAGAATACGTTCGTTTTCCTAAAGATGTTGTTGGTTTATGCAATTTAAGAAGCACACTTGCTAGATGGGGAATTATAGCTCCACCTACTATTATAGATGCTGGTTTTGAAGGGAATATAACGATTGAGATCTTTAATTCAACAAACGCAGAGCTTTATCTTCCAATCAACTCAAGGTTCTTACATGTTATTCTTATAAAAACAAAAGGAGCCGAGGTATATAGGGGTAGTTATTTTAAGCAAACTGGAGTAAGACTTCCAAAAAACCTTTAAACTAAAAAAGAATTTAAATTTTGTTTTTTAAATTTTTTTATGGATGAAAAAGAAAGAATAAGAAGAATAATAAATGAGCTGAAGAAAAAATATCCAAACACAACAGCCCTAAACTTTTCCAATGCTTTAGAGCTTCTTGTTGCTACCATGCTAAGCGCTCAAACAACAGATAAGCTTGTAAATAAAATAACACAAAACCTTTTTAAAAAATATAAAACAGCAAGCGACTATGCAAACGCTAACGAAGAAGAATTTGCTAAAGAAATAAAAGGAGTTAATTTCTACAAAACAAAAGCAAAGAATATAATAAAAATGGCTAAAGTCCTTGTTGAAAGGTATAATGGAAAAGTACCAGATAAAATGGAAGAACTTTTAACTTTGCCAGGAGTGGCTAGAAAAACAGCAAACGTTGTATTGGCTAAAGCTTTTAACAAGAATGAAGGAATAGTAGTCGATACTCATGTAAAAAGAGTTAGTTTTAGGCTTGGTCTCACAAAAAAACAAAAACCAGAAGAAATAGAAAAAGACCTAATGCAGAAAATTCCAAAAGAAGAATGGAACGATTTTCCCTTTAGGTTGATATGGCTTGGAAGAGATACTTGCACAGCAAAGAAAGCATTTTGCGAAAAATGCGTTCTTTCTTCTCTTTGTCCAAAGATTCTAAAATAAATTAGGTTACTACTGTTGAAACTATAGCTTTTACTATTATTGGAGAGCTTTGACCAGGAACGTTTACACTTAACCAAGCTCCAACAGTAGCGATAGAGCCAAGTGCTGGCTTGAAAGGAGTTGTACTACTACCAACAAAACATGGAAAATTTATCCTTTTACTCGTTCCGGTTATCAATGGAATATTAACGTTTATCCATTGGCTTGAGGAAGGAAGCGGTGAAGCAACAAAAGTTGAACAAGCAATCCTTGTTATGTTTACATTCATTCCAGTTGCTTGTATTACCATTATTGAAAGGTTTCCACTTGAGTTGATAAGAAATTGAGAACAACCAAAACCAGGAGAAATATAACAATATCTTGAATAGAAAGGGTTTGAAAAAAGCGGAGAAGAAGCTATCGCAATTATAGCGATGGATATTATAAGTATTCCCCAGCCATAAGTTAATAAAAATTCAACAGCTGATTGAGCACGTATTTTTTGTTTTTCCATTCTTTTATTTTCTAATTTATTTATTTAACTTTTTCTTTTCTATTGCTTTTTGTAAAGAGTTAAATTGTAAAAATATTCTTTTCCAATTCCATCATAATAAGAATAATTTTCAAGCCAGCTTGGAATATAGCTTTTATAAATTTTAAGGAGGTTGCAATTCTCTTCCAAACTTTTATTTTCTATCGTTATTACATAAAACTCCTTACCAATTTTTGTACAATTTACATTTTCTGGCCTTTCCCCTATAGAAATAAAGTCCCTTTTGAAATTTACGTATACCTCTATAGGAATTGCAAAAAACCCTTTGCAAATACTTACATTTAAGGGTAAACTTTTTATTGCTTCTGCTATTTGAAGCAATGGAAGTGTAATTTTATATTCTGAGCGTTTTATATAAAATACTTCAAGGAAAGAAGAAACAAAAATTAAAAGCAAAAGGGCAAATAAGAAAAAATTAAGGAATTTATTCTTTAACTTTAAAATTTTTGAGAATGCAATTGCTATTACTAAACAAACAGCAGGAACGAAAATTATGTTGAATCGTGGTGCATAGGCTATAAAAAGATATCTGTGGCTTAAAGCAGTTGGTCCAAAGGATAGATAAAGAAAAGAAAAAGCAAACCATGCTAAAGGAATTATTGCTTTTTTTTCTCTTGTAAAGATTAGATAAACTGCGCTTCCGATGAAGAAATATCCAAATAGATTAAATTGACCACCATCACTATTAAAAAATGAAAAAATTTTGTTTAAATTAACAAAAATAAGATTTTTTGTTATTTCAAAAAGCTCATTTTTTCCATAAGGAAAAACAGCATTAAAAACAAGGTTAAAATTTGGTGAATTTGAAAAACCATGCTTTAAAGGACTCGGATACCATTCAAATATAACACGAAATACGTGAAGTGGTTCATTCATTATAGCTGCGCCAAGAAGCATTATTATAATAACTCCAAAACAAATTCCTATTAAAAAATTTAGTATTTCCTTTTTTCTGTTTTTTTCTTTTTTGAAGTTGTAATAAAAGAAGTATAGAATAAAGTACAAGAAACAGAAAGCAAAAATTATACCAGATGCAGTGCTTGTTAAAATACCTAAAGTAGGGAGTAAACCACAAAGAAATTGATAAACCTTTCTTTTTTCTTTATTTTTTTCATTTTTCATCTTAACAAGGGATAAAAGGGATAGAGAAACGAACAAAGCGATTGGAGCATCATCTCCAACAGAAGAGCTTTGAATAACTACCAATGGAAAAAAAGAATAAAGGAATGCAGCAATGATACCAGCTGTTTTGTTGTAAAGATTTTTTCCTATAAGATAAACTATAAGAATCGTTAATAAAAAGCAGAGAGTCCCAAACATTGCAGAAGCTTCTGCAGTAAAACCAAAAAGCTTGTAGAATAAAGCTATTCCACCAAGAAGTATATACCTTGTTTCAAGCACCCCATCTTTTGGAAGTTCTTTATTCCTACCATTCGCAAGCAAATAAGCCATGTAAACATATTCATAATTATCGCTCCCGTTTATAAATGCTGGACCGAAAAAGAAAAAACTACTTAAAAACAACCCAAGCAAAATAATCAAAATCAAAATAAAAATTGTTTTATCTTTTTGAAACAACAAAACACCACTAAAGCCTCAGGTGGGATTCGAACCCACGACCTACTGCTTACAAGGCAGCCGCTCTACCACTGAGCTACTGAGGCTTATAAAAAATTGGAAAAAAAGAAATATAAATTTTTTGAAAAGATTTTATAGAAATAAGCTTAAAAATACCGCTGAAGAAAACGCGATTGGAAAATTATCCTCTATTGGTGAAAAAGCTTCAACAAGGGTTACTATTAAAGAATAAAAGAAAGCGATGAAAAATCTAACAAAAAAGATCGAGATTAAAAAAGAACTTGTAAAAAATAAAAAGCTTCCGAGTAAAGTTTTCTCTCCATGGATTTTTGTTTTCCCATATTTTCCAAAAGCAGCTATTGAATCGCTTATACAAAGAACCAAAGAGCTTAACAATATAACTTTTTCCTTGAAGAAGGAGAAAAGAAAAAGGAAAGAAAGAAATAGCCAAAAAGCCTTGAATGCATTTTCTCTAAATTCTTTTTTATCCATTTTTAAAAAGTTCAATGAGAAAATATCCTTGATTTCAAGATGTAGCAAAAACATTCCAAACAAAAATATTAGAAAAGTAAAAAGGAGCGAGTCTTTTTTTGATAATAAGAAAAAAATTATTAAAAACAAGCTTAAAGCTATGTGGATACTCTTTCTAAAAAGTACATTTTTTTGTTTGCTTTTTTGAATTTTATAAAAGGCAAAGTATATTGGAGCTGTTATCGAAACAATCCTTGAGGCTTCGAGGACTGAAAAGGTTGAGATTAAAAACGAAAAAGGAAAGACAAAGAAAAACAAAGTACTTCCAAAAGTAGAATAAAGAAGCAAAAAAGAGGTTAATATTAAAAATGAGTAAAAGTTTTTGCTTATGAGCACTACATAGATTAAACCAAAAACCAAAGAAAGGATTAAACCTTTTATATTGCCCATATCAAAACCGCAACAACTAGCATAGCTATAAAAACAAAAGCAGGAGCGATTATTCTAAATATTGCAAGTATTGAATTTATAGTGGCAACTATCTCATTCTCCCTTCCTTTTCCCCAAAGCAATATGTTTATTTTTCTTTCAGAGAATACAACCATAACCTCTTCAATGTTTTTTAAAGCTTCTTCAACGCATTCTATTACTTTTTTCTTTAAGTAGCTCGCAGGGGTATATTCTCCTACATAAACCTCTTTTTCACCAGATTTTTGTACTTCGTGAGTATCAGTGGTATATATCTCCGCTTCGATTTTGAATTTTTCCCTTATTTCATTTATTAGCTCGCTTCTTAAATAAGGTAGCATATTGTTTCCATCTATTACAACCAAAGCTATTGCATTATCTTTAAATTTTAATACAGCAACTTTTATTCCACCCTTTCCGAGGTCTTTTGCTTCTTTTGTTTGCGAGCTTGCAAAGCCTAGCATTACTTTTTCTTCTTTTGGTTTAATTTTCATAGCTTCTTTTAACATTTTTTTATAGCCTTCTGCTATTTCGCTTCCAATATGAACTTCTGTAGCTGATTCTCCCAGCTCCCTTGAATTGTGAGCATCTACGAAGAAAGCGTTCTCAGCACCAAGCAATTTTGCTTCACCTTTTAAAGAAACTTCAACGCCCTCCTCTATGTCTTCGGTTACTAACGGAGCTCTAGTAAGGGTAAAAAAGTAGTTTTTTTCAACTTTTATTGCTAGTATTCTTTCCCTAGCTCCAATTTCAAAAAAATTTCCTTTTGAATTTATAAATTTCATTTTTTTTGCTTTCTTTTCTTCTTCCTCCACTATTTTTTCTATTATCTTATAATCTTTCTTATACACTGGGTTAAAATCATGGGTTGTTAATGAATGAAAAACAACCCTATTGTTTTTTCCTAAAAGTTGTGGATAGATAGAGCCACCAGCAGAACCAAAAGGTCCAAAGTGTACCCCAGGAATTACAAAAGTTGTTTTTATTCCATTCCTTGTCCTAAAAATAATCAAATCAACATAAGTCGTAACCCTTTCCCCTATCTTTTCTATAATCCTTCCAAACACATCTTCTTTTGTAACCCTATCCCCAAAGAAAGATACTACAAGGTCCATCGAAGAAATCCCAAAGTTTCTTTTCATTGGTGCATTCAACAAATATACCAAAACCTGAGACATGAAGAAGAAAACAGCTATACTCAAGTAGAGTTTTAGGATTAAAAACAAGGTTATGCTCTCTAAATATTTTCCAAGTATTGAAAAAGCGATAATGTTTAAAGATGGATGCACAAGAGAAAGGAAAAGACTTTTCCTAGACCTCATTAAAATCTTTAGTCCTATAAACCAAGAAATTAAAACAAGGGAATTTCCTATACTTAAACCAAT
>JBNAVG010000033.1:0-6430 GCA_049700355.1 Candidatus Micrarchaeales archaeon
CTTCTAAATCAACTACCTCAACATCAACTTCTAAATCAACTACCTCAACTTCAACCTCATCAACAACCACTTCAATTTCTACTACCACTACTACTTCTGTTGCATGTGGGCTATGTTATCAAACTACCAGCTCATCATTCTGCCCTAGTTCATGTTCCTACTATGTGGTTGCTTGCCCTGATGGTAGTGGATGTTGTCAAATTAGCGGGGTAAAGACCTGTGCATCATGATGGATATGGAAAAAAATTACTTTTATATTATATTAAGTTTTTTTGCTTTGGTTTTTATACTTTTAATCTTATTTCTAATTTTACAATATAAACCTCCACTGCTAGAGAATAAACTTCTACTTTCATTCAATACTAATTCCCTTTATATTTTTGATACAAATTCTAACAATATTGTAGGAAATATCCAACTTGATTTACCTTATATAATAAGAAGGATTCTAAGATTTGATGGCGATGTTTATCTAATTGCTGTGCATCAAGTAATTTTAATAGATTCAAATGGTAAAATTAAAAAAACAATAGAAACAAACGATACTCTTGTAGATGCTTTCTTCTATAATAGAAAACTCTATACACTTGGAGTTATACAAAAAGGACCATGTAATTCAGAAAATATTTCAAAGAATTTTATAAGCTACGTTTCGGTTTATGATCCTTACTCTTTATCCTTGATTTCAAAAAAAGAATTTAAGGATCTTTTTCAAAGTTTTGTAATTTTCCAAGGTAGAACATTTGTTGGGGATTTTTTCAATTCAAAACTTTACGAAATAAAAAATGATAACTTAACACAAATATATCTCTTTTCAGATGATTACCCTCAACGACTTTACTCTTTAAATGATAAAATTATTGTAATCGGAAGAAAACAACTTTATATTTTTGACCCAAAAACAAATACCATCTATGGATTATCTAATAGAAGCATTTGTGATTTTTATGTGGATAGTGTTATTTATAATAATAAACTTTACACAATTTGTTTTTCTAGGAATAGAACATTTGTTTTTGACCTTAATTCAAGAAAACTAATAAACGAAATAAATACTAGTTATCCTTTTTATATAACACTTTTTGGTAATAGGATTTATGTTACATCAGTTATATCAAAAAAATTATACGTAATCGACCCAACATCTAATTCTGTTATAAAAGAACTGGTTTTTGATGAAGGACCAAGAGTAATAGGTTAGCTTTATTTCGCCAGGGGTGGGATTTGAACCCACAAGGCTCAGAGAGCCATACGCTCTCCAGGCGTACGCGTTACCAGATTCCGCCACCCTGGCTTATATTTTTTTATTCTATTTTGTGTTTTTTTATTTTTCTATTTTAAAACTCTGCTAATGCTCGAGCCAAATTTTCTTTTGAAATCGTTGAATTAAGAAGAATCCAATCGTTTAAAGCACATGCTTCCCTTGCAATTTGATAATCCACGTTTTTTGAATTATAGTAAGCTGCTGTAATCTGTAAGCAGAGATAAAGCAGAATAAATTGATTTGCGAGGAATGAGAACCAAATGCTTAGCATATTTGGTTTAAGTTGTTTTTGTAGAAGTTTTTTTATCACTCTATTTAATATTTCATACCAATGGACTCTAGAGAATTGAGCTAAAAAATAAAATGAAATAATCTTTTTTGCATCTTCATCCAGGGCTAAATCTTTTTGTAAATCTGCTTCTTTTCCATCTATTTTTAAGCTTGAGCTTTGATATTCAACTTTTACCGTTTTTAAATTTTTTAAACTAAAAAAGAATTTTGGGTTTTGGAATGTTTGTTTTAATATTTCTTCATCTTTCTCCTTTTCTTTTTTATACCTTACCAATTCAAATACTCCTTCGAAGCCTTTTGATAGAAAAAGGTTAACGATATCCGCAACACCTTTTTTGCTTTTTTCTATATCTATAAAGTTTTCGATTTCATTTTTTCTATTTTCTATCTCTGCTTGAATTCTCTTTGCTTCTTCCATTTCTTTAAAAGCATCTATACCAATATGGCTATACAAAATTACATAATCTTTTATGAGCTCAGCGATTTCATTTTCATTAAGAAGTTTACCCTCAAACGCATGGGGGCAAGCAAAGCTTACCCATAGTTCTATTTCACTGCTAAAGCTTATTTGTATTGGAAAGTTTTTACATCTTATAGGTCTTTTTTCATAAATACTACATTTTTTATTTTTTAAAAAAGGACATGTTTCAAAAAAAGCAATGTTGTTTGTTTTAAAGAATTGTTTTTCTTCATTGGTTAAAAGAAAATCTCCTCTACAACAAAGGTCGCAAGAATAGCAAGCATATTGTAAAGGAAGAAAAGAATAAAATTTATACTCCCCATTCTCAAACTTTACTCTTCCTGAGATATACTTTTCTATTTCTTTTACTCCAAGCATTTTTTAGTTTTGTATGCAAATTATTTATTTATTTCTTCTGAAAATTTATCATGGAAACGAAAAAATTGGAGCTCATAGAAAGAATTGTAAGAGAAGTGGCTAATGCTTATAGACCAACGAGCAAAGAAGTTGTCGAAGACCTATCGCTGGTCGAAGACCTAAAACATAGGCTCAAAAAATTCCTTCCGAAGGAAGTAGAGCTATCGCTCGTTGGCTCAATCGCTAAAAACACTCAGCTAAGAAACGAAAGGGATGCAGACCTTTTTCTCCTATTCCCAAAAAGCTACAATAAGGAAAAAATCGCAAGCTTAACTTTAAAAGCAGCAAAAAAGGCTTTAAAAAGAAAAGAAAAATTCTTTCTTAGGTTTGCAAACCATCCTTATGCTACTATCGTTTCAAAAGGGCTTAGGATAGATGTAGTACCAGCTTATAGAATAAAAAAGGCTACTGAGCTGGGAAGTGCTGTTGATAGGAGCCCTTTTCATGCTAAATTCATAAACGAAAACTTTGACGAATACCTTAGGGATAATGTAAGGGCTTTAAAAATTTTTCTAAAAAGGAATTTATTGTATGGGGCAGAGAGCAAGATAAAGGGTTTCTCTGGTTATTTGTGCGAGGTTTTAATACTTTACTATGGTTCTTTTTCAAAACTTGTTGAAGAAGCTTCAAAATGGAAAGGAAGGGTAATAATAGATTATAGGAATAAAGGAAAAGAGAAAGAGCTTGAAAAAGAGTATGAAATCTTTGAAGAAGATTTTGTAGTTGTTGACCCAACTGATAAAAAAAGAAACATCGCAGCACAGGTTTCAAAAGAAAACTTTATAAAGTTCATACTTCTTTGCAGGAGCTTCTTGAAAAAACCAAGTAAGAATTTCTTTAAGTATCCTAAGAAAAGAAAAAAGGTTGTAGCTACAAGAAGCATCGTTTTGGTTTTTGATACACCAAAAGGAAGGGGAGCGATAGAAGATGTTTACTTTCCACAGCTTAACAAAAGCTCAAGGATAATGGAACAAAGGTTGTTGAAAGAAGGTTTTGATGTATTGGCTATAGATTTTTTTGTTAGGAAAAAGAAAACTTACATTGTGATAAGGATGAATAGAAAGGAACAAAACGCTAAAAAAATCTTTGGCCCAAGTTTTGAAATAGAAGAAGGTGTTGAGAAATTCTTTTCAAAGCACAAGAATGCTGAGTTTGGAGTTGAAAATGGAAGGGTTTTTGCTATAGAGGAAGCAAGGTTTAAGAGCGAAGAAGATGTTATAAAGGATATTATAAAGAATAAGGAAAAGTTTGGTATACCAAAATACATAAGCTTTTCAAACTTAAAGGTTCTTTACAAAATACCTTCTTTTATAAAAAGAGAGTTAGAATTTAAGAATGCAGTAAATAAAAGGCTTGCTCTATAATCTTAGCATCAAAAGAGCCATTACTTTTGCATCCTCAACTAAATCCTTTAAATTACAATATTCATTCACTCTATGCTCGCTTCCATTATCTGTGCACCAAACTGCACTTTGTATTCCAAGCTCTCTTAAATATTTAGCAAAAGTTCCACCACCTATTCCTTTAACGAAAGCTTTTTTTCTTTTTATTTCTTTTATAGCCCTTTTTAGCTCCTTTACTATTTTAGCGTTTTCTTTCGTTGGCTTTGAAGCTTTTTCAAAAGCGATTTTTTCAAAAGCGATCTTTACTTTTTCTTTCTTTTCAAAAGCTTTTGCAATTCTTTCAAAATCTTTTAAAACACTCTCTAATCTATAACTTGGAATAACCCTGCAATCAAACACTATTTCATGTTCACCAGGGATTATGTTTGGAGAAGAAGCTGAGTTTTTTACCATCGTTGGTTCAAAGGTTGAAGCACTCGTAAAAGGGTATTGAATTTTTTTATATTTTTTGTGTAGTAGCTCATATAAAGCTAAAGAGTATTGCATCCCAACTCTATGAGCGTTTATTCCTTCTTCAGGAGTTGAAGCATGTGCTTGCTTTCCTTTTACTTTTATCCTTAACCAAAGAATGGATTTTTCAGCTATCTCAATCATAGTTCCATCTTTGTTTCCAGCATCTGGAATAAGAGCAAAATCCCTTTTTGAAAAAAGATTTCTGTGTTTTTTAATTAAAAACTTCAAACCATACTCGCTTCCACTTTCTTCATCGCTCAAAAAAGCAACAAAAACATTGCTCCTTGGTTTTAAGCCAAGCTCGATTAGTGCTTTACTCGCGAGCAAAACTGAGGCAATTCCTTGACCATTGTCAAGAGAACCCCTACCAAAGATTTTCCCATTTTTTAAAAAAGCTTCAAAAGGTTTAAAATTCCATTCTTTCTCATCACCAGGTGGAACAACGTCCATATGAGTCATTATCCAAAATTTTCTATTGCTTTTGCCGTTTATGGTAGCGATTAGGTTTGGACGTTTTTGCATATAAGCCCTTTTATCCTTTGCATTCATTACCTTTATTGAATTAAAACCATATTTTTTCAAAACCTCAAGAATCTTTTGTGCTTTTCTATATTCTCCTTCACCACCATACTCAGGGCTAATCGCAGGAATTCTAAGAATTTGAATTAAATCATTAACTAATTCTTCTTTTTCTTCTTCAATCTTCTCAACAACCTTTTTCTCAATTTCATTCATAAAATTGTTTTTATAAAAAAGTTTTAATATTTTTCCACTAAGGAAATTTTTAAAAGATTCGCTTTTTAAATCAATCTATGGAGATAGAAAAAATTTTAGAAAAATTGAACTTCTCGATTTCTGAAATAAAGGTTTACAAAACACTTCTTGCATTAAACACTTCTTCTCCAAAAGAAATTGCAAAAGAAACAAAAATACAATTGCCAAAAGTTTATAACGTTCTTGAAGCTTTAGCAACAAAAGGATTGGTAATAACCCTTCCAGGAAAGCCAGTAACCTACAAAGTTGCTCCAATAGAGCTAAGCTTATTACCGATGGTTGAAGAAAAGGAAAAAGAATTCGAAAATTTCAAAAAACAGATAAAAGAGCTTTCAAAAGAATTGAATAAAGAAGTCTATAAAAGAAAAATATCTCTTTTTCAAAGTCATAATTTAGTAAGAAAAGTAAGAATAAAAGGTATAAAGGAAAGTAAGAAGGAGATTCTTAGGTTTATGAGGTTTGGAAAAATCGATGAAGAGATATTTGAAGAAATGGAAAAAGCAATAGAGAGGGGAGTAAAAATAAAAATCCTTGGTCCTTATAGCAAAGAAAGGGAGCTTACAATGAGAAAATACCTTCTTATAGGTTGCGAAGTAAGAGCTTTAGACGTTCCAATACCAACCATAAAAGAAGATATAATCGATGAAACCATTTATTATATAAATTTTTGGGATTTTATTCCAACCCTTGAAAAACCTTTTGAGAATAGCTGGTTAGTGAAAATAGAAGATAAAGCTACTGCAAAATTGGCTAAAAGAAAATTTGAATTGTTATGGAAAGTTTCTAAAAAAATTTCTTAATTTTTTTATTACCTAAAGAAAATAAAAGTTTTTAAAAAGCTGTAATTCTTTTTTAAAGAATGCAAACAGAAAAAACTAGAATAAAGGAAGCAGTGATATTTGTTGGGGGGAGGAATGAAAGGATGCAATCTGAGCCTTATACTGCTTTTCTTCCAAAAACTGCACTTCCTCTTACACTTACTCCAAGACCAGAAGCGATTTTTGAAAGGTTGGTAAACCATTTAAAAGAATTGGAAATTGAGAATATCTATTTACTTACCGATTCAGAAGATGAACAAGAGAGATTCTCTAAATATATTAAAAAAAAGAATTGGGAAGGAGTTTATTGTTTTTATATAAAGGAGCAAGGAACGGGAAATACGTTATTAAGCTTTAAAGAAGAAAATAAAGATAAGTTGAAAGAAAATTTTTTGATAATCGCTGGAGATTCTATATTTGAGAAAAAAGAAGAAGAGGTTAAAGAAGTATTTAAAAATTTTATAGAAGAAGGAAAAAAATTAATACAAAATAAAAATGCTAGAATTGTCCGAGGAATTATTCAATTGGAAAATTATAAAGGAGGAAAGGA
>JBNAVG010000034.1:0-5199 GCA_049700355.1 Candidatus Micrarchaeales archaeon
TGCCATAGTAAGATGTGTATTAAGCTTTTTTTCTAATTTTTTAATATCCAACTTTTTTTCAAGTGGTATAACAACACTTATAAATTCCCCATTTGCTTTTCTTAAAATGAGGGTTTTAAGTTTCTTATTATGATCTTCTTCTTTTCTAAGATCTATAAAAGAATGTTGGATATTCATTTCATTCAACTTTGCATCTATTTTTGATAATTTGTTATCCATATCTTTCACCTTAACTTATTTAAGATATATTGAATACCCTCAGTTAATGTTACGTCTTGTGGTAAGCCAGGGTCAAATTCGCGCCATAATTTGAATAAATCAAAATAATATCTGGTTATGCTTTTAAATGCCTTTCCAAGTTCTGCCTCCGCCCTTTTTATCTTAGTAGATACGTCATCATCAGGTATCATTATCCTCATTGTAGGATTAAAATCAACATAAGGTGCAACTCTTGGTTTACTTTTATCAAAGCTTCTTCCAGGTACTATGTAAACAAAACCAACATTTGGGTTAACGTATTTATGGAAGATTCTATCATAGAAAGATTCATCAAACTGTGAATCGGGTATACTCATCGTCCATCCTATCTTAAGCATCGCCCCTTTTCTTCTAAAGAATTCCACATCCGCTATTTCTCGTTTTGCATAGCTATGTAAGGATGTAAGCTCTGGTTTATTTTCGACCATGTTTGATATCTCTTTATATTCCTCTTCTTTATCAAATTCGGATGCACGCAATATTTCATAATCCTCTATATTAAGTACTCTTTTTACTTTATTTACTGTTTCTTTGTAATGTTTTGTCATAACTTCAACACTCTCTTCTGGGAACTTGTTTGTTAAAGCATGAGAATCTGCTATGTTATGAAATATTTTTCTAAAACCAAATTTCTTTCTAAGAGATGCAGCAGTTAAGATCATCGACAATATATCAAATGGAGTTCCTTTTGAAAGATCCTTATGGCTACATATTCCAGTACCAAAGTATATATTAGTGTCATTTGGCAATATTACGCCCTCTAATCCCTGTTTTGATGCATTAACCTCAAGTAAAGGCTGCGTTTCTAATACTCTCTTCATTGCTTCCAACGTTAATCCACCTAATGCAAAATTTATATTAGTAGTTCCTGTATCTCTCACCATATTTTTTATTTCATCTTTTATATTTTTATTTTTTTGTTGCCTTATTTCTTTATATATTTCTGTCGAGTCAAAGGCAGCATCCGCTATGAACTTTGCACCTTCTGCAAAATAGAAACGCTTTGCTTTTTTATTTTTTGATCCCAGAGAAGAGGGAATTTTCGACGGAAGAAGAGAAAGGAAAGAGAAGAATTTTCTTCTCTGGGATTTATTTTATTTTTCAATTTTAAGGTTTAAGAATTCAACACCCTATTCTTTTTGTTATGAGCAAAAATATTTAAATAGTTTTTTCAATAAAATATTGGTGCGACCATGAAATATGTAAACGCTAAACAGTTGGAGGGTAAAAAAGTAATAGTATCCGATGGAACATCTTTAGGAAAACTAATAGATATAGATGTAGACGAAGTTACTGGAAAAATATTAAACCTTTTTGTTGAACCAGACCCAGATAGCCAGCTTGCGCTAAAGCTCGAAAAAGAAGAAGGTATGATAAAAGTACCTTATTCTGCTGTTGATGCGGTTGGAGACTACATTATAGTAAATAGGAAAAACCTAGGTTAGATTGTAGATTAGTTAGGATTTTTAATTTCTATTTCTAAATTTTTTTATGATATTTGTTGGTATAGATGAGGCTGGAAGGGGATGTGTAATAGGTCCATTGGTTATAGCTGCTGTTGCTATTAAGAAAGAAAGCTTGCACGTATTGAAAAAAATCGGAGTTAGGGATTCAAAACTTCTTTCTAAAAAAAGAAGAGAAGAAATGTTCGAAGAGCTTTTAGAAAAATGTGAAAATATAAAAGTAGTAAAAATCTCTCCAAAGGTAATAAACAACGCTATGGAAAAAAACATCTCGCTAAATAAGCTAGAGTTAAAGTATTTTGTAAAGCTTATAAAAAAGCTTGGAAAAGTTAATGTTGTTTATGTAGATTGCACAGATGTAAAAGAAGAGAGGTTTGAAAATGAAATAAAGAAAAGAATAGATAAAGGAATAAAGGTTATAAGCATGCATAAGGCTGATTTAAAAATACCCATAGTTTCTGCTGCTTCAATAGTTGCGAAGGTTGTGAGGGATAATGAAATAGAAAAAATAAAAAAGAAAGTTGGTTATGATTTTGGCTCTGGTTATCCCAGTGATAAAAAAACCATAGAATTCCTTAAAAAAGCTATGCTCCTTCCTGAGGTAAAAAAACATTTAAGAAAAAAATGGAGAACTCTTGAAAGGTTAAAACAAAGGAGGATAACAGAATTCTTTTAGAGGGTTGATTCTATTTGGTGAAGAATTTCATTTAAAACTTTTTCTATGCTTTCTTCTTCGCTTTTTTCTTTCCAATAAAGACCAGAAGAATACCTATGACCTCCTCCACTTCCTTTAAGCTTTTTTGCATAGAATGTTGCAATCTTACTTAAATCTATTCTCTTTCCAACCTTTGCTCTAAGCGAAACTCTATTGTTTTCCCTTCCCTTTGCACCAACGATAGCAAAATCACAGCCATTAGCTATTAGAAGGTTTGCTATATATGAAACGCTCACATAGTTTTCAACTATTCCATAAGCAAAAAGGTTTTTCTTAAAAACCTTATACTCAACGTTTTCCTTTATCTGTTGAAGAACTTCTCCCCTTGAAATTGGAGAAATCGCAGCTTCCATAGCTTCTTTTACTGAATTAAAATCTACTCCTGCTTTCTCCAAAAGCTTAGAAACTTGGTAAAAAGTCTTAGGAGAAGCATTCCTAAAATCTGGTGAATCGCTTACAATGCCCAGCAATAAAAGAAAAGCAACGTTTTTTGAAAAATCAAAATTTATCTTTTCAAAAATATCAAAGATAATACTAGTTGTTGACGCATAGCTTTTATCAATAAAATTTATTCCAAGTATATTATCGCTTTCTTCTTCATGATGGTCTATAACAACCTTTGGCTTTTGAATTTGTTTTAATATTTCTCCAATGGAAGAAACAGAATAAGAGCTCATATCAACAAAAACAAAGAAATCTGCTTTATTTATAATCTCTATATCTGGTTTATTAAAAATATCCATACTAGAAAAAATGCCAAGCTCTTGGAAAATCCTAGTTGCTTTAAAGGATGGGGAGTCTGGTGATAGTATTACTGAAGAAGGAAGGAAAGTATGAAGGGCATAAGCTGAAGCACAAGCATCCAGGTCGCCATGCGAATGGAAAGTTATTATGCAATTTTTTTCCCTATTCTTTAAAAGAAAGTCTATAACCTCTTCCATTTTAAATTTTTAAATTTTGGGTTTATTAATTTTATTTAGTTTTTTGGTTATTTGGTTATTGGTTGTTTCTGGTAATTTTTTTATTTATTCAAATAGTAAATAATATTATGGGCTCATAGCTCAATGGTAGAGCGCCTCCTTTGCGAGGAGGAGGTTGCGGGTTCGAATCCCGCTGAGTCCAATGATTGCTTATACTTTTTCTCTATTATAGAAATTAGCTTCTCTTCTATAACTTTTTGCTCTTCTTTTGTCAAATAAGAAAGGTCTTGAGAAAGTTGAGAAATGTACTTGAGCAAAACTTTTTTTCTTGATTCGGCTTCATGAGCATAACTTCTTTTATGCAAGAATACTTGTAGCTTTCTACAAACTTCCATAACCGCTAGTTTTATTTCCTCAACTATCTCTTCTTCTTCATTAACTGCTTGTTTTCCTGTACTTTGATAAGGAACGAAAACGCTAGAAAGGTTAACAAAAACAACTATTGGCGAATTTTCAAAATCCTTAATACCATACCTTTGCCAAGCTATGTTTCTAACCGCTTGAGTAATAGCGCATATAGAGCCATCGAATAGCAATGGAACTCTGTTTGCAAACCTTAGAATTTCTGCCTTTACTTCATTGTTCTCTTTTCTTCCAGCTCCACCACCATAAGCTATTCCAGCTTCAACCATGAATGGTATTCCCCCTCTGAAAACTTTTGGTTTCCTTTCTTCAGCAACAACGAATTCTGGAGCATAGATGTTTTTCAAAGATTTTTCTATTTGCTCTTTTCCTATCCCTATAACAGAATCCATCTCTGGTGAAATAAACTTCATCTGTTTAAAAGCTTTAACGATTTTTTCGGCTTCTTCCCACGTAAGCTCCTTTGGGTCTTTGTCTAAGCTAAAATCTATTTTTGATTGAAGCTCATTTACTTTTTCGTTGCTCATCCTTGAAAAAGAATTTATTAAAAAAGACCTAAGCTTTCTTTGCTCGCTTCTTCTTGCAAGCTCTAGAAGGTCATGGGTTTCTATACCAAGCGGGTGTGGCTTTATTTCTTTTGGTTTTTTTGGTATTTTATCTACAATCCTTGGCCAAAAGATTCTTTTACCTTCAGGGTTTATAAGCTCAATTTCAGCATGCGGGTTTGCAAGGGCTGTTCTTTTTAAATACTCCTCAGGACCATGAGAACTTTTCTCATACTTTAATTCACCAAATTCCCCTTCAACCTTAAGCCCTCTAAAATTTATATCAAGCTTTTTCTTGTTTAATACAATTGGTTGATTTTGTTTTAAGTCGATAGTAACTTCGCATTCAAAAACTCCTTTTTCTGTTCCGGATAAGACCTTTATTGGTTTGCCAGTGGTAAGCAATGCATAAAGAGTACAACCGCTAGCACCTATACCTTGCTGTCCCCTTTGTTGCATATAACGATTAAACTTTGTTCCACTAAGCATATGCGCAAGGGCTCTTCCAATAAACTCTTCTGGAATCCCAGGACCATTGTCTTCTACGCTTATCTTATACCTTTTTTCACCAACCTCTTTTATTTCAACTTTAATGCTTGGCAGAATACCAGCTTCTTCGCAAGCATCCAAGCTATTTGTAACGTATTCATGTACTATAGTTGTTAAGCTCCTTGCTTGTCCCGAGTAGCCGAGCATTTGTCTATTCTTCTTAAAGAATTCAGCAATCGAATGGTCTTTAAACTTCTTAAATATTTCTTCAGTGGTCGCCATAAATGTTTTAAGCAAATTAAATAAAAAAACTTTTCTTTTTATTAACTCGAAAATAATCAATAAAAAGATAGAAAATCAAAAATAAATCATGGAGGAGGAAAAAG
>JBNAVG010000035.1:0-5083 GCA_049700355.1 Candidatus Micrarchaeales archaeon
TGGAAAATCTGTTTTTGATTTCTTTGAAGATTTTGAAGGTTCCACTTATTGGACACCTACACAAGGAACATGTTTTCCCACGAGTAGTACTTATGGTACTCCTTCTTGTAGCCATGGTCGTGCTACCGATTATAAAAAGGATGGTTCTTATTCCTATTCAATGAAGGCTTCGATTACTCCTACCGCGAACCCAGCTTGGTGGGGGGTTGGATGCGATTGGACATTTCCTGCCAACATCCCTATAGGTAATGGTAGAATGCATATTTGGTATAGAGTTGAGATGAGATCAGATACCTATAATTATCAGTGTGGTTATCCTTGCACAAACTATAATACTCCTACTGGTACATGTTGTAGAGTAGGTATGCATGTATATGTACCTTCAGATACTTGGCAGTTTAAGAGACCTACGGGAGAAGAGTGTTCAACATTATCTGGTGGGAGTGTAGTAAGCTATGTGGAAGATAAAGAATTTTCGATTAGTGGTTCTCCACCTTTAAATATGAAAATTTATGTTGAGGCATGGTTTGGCCCTGCAGGTGTGCTTCATTATGTTTATGTATGGTTAGATCAAATATATGTGCGTAAATACACTTCCCCAGAACCAACAATAAGCGTAGGAGCCGAGCAAAGCATCTGATTTGTTTTTATTTTATTTTTTTATTTATGCTTGAACTTAAAGAATTTAAGAGTATTTAATTATTTATTTGTTGGTAAAACAAAAACAAAAAATTATTAAATCAAAAAGGTTAAACTTTTTATGCAACAAACTACAACGATTAGCTTAAAGGTGAAAAGAATGAAATATTGTAGTATATGCGGAAGAGCAACAACAGAATATGTTTCATTTAAATGCCCCATTTGTGGAGAAGAAATCGTTAGATGCAAGCATTGTAGAGAAATAATTAATACTTATAAATGTAAATGTGGTTTTGAGGTGCCTTAGCATGGGAAAAGTGCTCGTAAGCTTAAAAATATTTCCAAAAGAGGGTAAACTTGAAGAAGCAAAACAAAAGATTCTAGAGCTTAAGCCAATTATGCTTCGCGAAGAAGACATCGCCTTTGGTATAATAGTTTTAAAAGCAGCTTTTCTTCTAGATGACAAAGAAGGGACAACAAAGCTTGAAGAAGAGATAAGAAAAATAGAAGAAGTAAGCGAATTTGATATCGTAGACCAAACTCTTACAGATGCTTTTGAAGAACATTATGAAAAGAAAGGCTAAAACTTTTCTTTTTCTAAATCCTCTTTAAGCTTTTTTGCAATAAAATTTTTTGAAAACGCATCTGCTCTTGCTGCGATAGCAATCTTATTTGCTAAAACTCTTGCAGCTTTTCCACGAAGATTCTTTGGTTTTGAGCTAACGAATGGATGTTGAAATATAAATCCATGTTTTGGTGCTTTTGTTCCAAATTTTAAATGTTTGAATAAAGCTTTTTCAGCACCAAGAAGTTGAATAGTACTACTCGGCATTAAAGCAAGCTTTTCTACTCCACCAGCTTTCTCTATCATTTGAGCTACTATTTTTGAAGGAAGGAGAAAGCTTAGGTTTGGGTATAAGCTTTTTGTTAATCTTTCAAGATACTTTTCTTTCCTTTCTTTTTCTTCAACCATTCTCAATCCAAGCTCAGCTAAGCTCTTTATTTCTTCTAAATCTTCTTTTTCTAGATTTATTTGAGAAGTTTCTACACCTTCAACTTTTTCACCGGAAGCAATTTTCTTTGAGGTTTCAAAAAATTTCTTAATGTTTTTTGCTGGTATTTCAACATAAAGCTCTTCCCAATTACTTAAACGCATGTAGATTAAATTTATACTTTTCTCTAAATCACTTAAGAGGTTTATTGTTTGCGTTACCATAACTTCTTTTGAGCTAAAAGCTTTTTCCATTCCTTTTTTTGCTTTTTGTATAAGCTCTTTTCTCAATTTTTCTCTTTTTGATTCTTTTATTTGTTTTGGCATAGATTACTTTCAAAATATAAGTATAAAAAAATTCTCGCCCGGGGTAGGACTCGAACCTACGACCTACTGGTTAACAGCCAGCCGCTCTACCACTGAGCTACCCGGGCAATGTTCTTTGTGTTATTTCACCTACAATATTTTTTTTAATCAATTCTTTTATATTTTCTTTTTTATTTCCAATCAACCAAGCAAGCTTTATATAAGCAACTTCTGGTAGCATATCTTCGCAATGAATAGCACCAGCAGAGCTAAGTATTCTTAGGTTTCTATAAACATAACTATTCACTCTTCCATAAAGACATTGAGAAGTGATAACAACATAAACTCCTTTTTCAACAGCATTCTTTATTTCTGGTATCCAAGAAAACTCAGTATTTGTTGGAACATGACCAAGGCCAGTTCCTTCAATAACTATTCCCTTGTATCCTTTATCTACAAAAAAGCTTATTATGCTTGGGTCTGAATTTGGATAAGCTTTTAAAAGAGCCACTTTTTCTTCAAAACCAATTTCAGCTTTTACCTTTTCATCATTTTTTCTTTTTCTATATTGCGAGATAAATTCTATTTTTCCATTTTGAAATATTTTTGCAATTTCTTTTGAGTTTATACTTTTAAATGCATCTCTAGCTGAAGTGTGCATTTTTCTAACTTTTGTTCCACGATGAAGAAAACAAAAATCATCGTTAGAAGAAGCATGCATACAAACTCCAACTTCTCCAAAATCACTTTTTGCAGCATAAGCTGAGCAAATTAAATTCATAAAAGCATCACTAGAACCCCTATCACTACTTCTCTGAGCACCGGTTAGAATAACTGGTTTATAAAGATTTTGGAGCATAAAGGAAAGAGCAGCAGAAGTAAAATGCATCGTATCTGTTCCATGGGTTATAACTATTCCTTCTACTCCTTTATTTAAAGAATCGGCAACTTCTTTAGCAATTTTTTGCCAATGCTTATAATTCATGTCTTCGCTAGCTATTTGGAAAAGATTTTTTACTTCAAAATTAGCAATATTGCTTAATTCTGGTACTTCATAAAACAACTCCTCAGGTTGCAAAAGCATATGCACCCCACCACTTACATAATCGATTTTACTCCCTATCGTTCCACCAGTGTAAAAAAGGCCAATGTTGCTTTCTTTCTTTTCAACTTTCCTTTTTGGAAATTCTCCGATTTTTTTTCCTTCACCAATCTTTTCTATATTTTTTATTTTTTCTAAGCTTATACCAATGTTATACCCGTTTTCAAGCTTAATAGCCAAAAAGTTTTCTTCTTGCAATGAATAACTTGGCATTATTATTCCATGAAATTCAAAATCCACACCTTTTACAATAACTTCATTGCCTATTTCAATACCTTTACCTTTTAAATAATCTATAACTTTTTTTGAGTACATGCTTTTTTATACAATCAAAAATTAATAAATTTTTGGATAAAATGAAAATATAATAAATTCTATTTTGAAAAAAGAAATAGATAAAATGCTTGTATTCCTTTTAGCAATTTTAGTTTTTCCAATTTCTCCTCAAACAATAGAAAATTTTTTAGTAGTAGAAGGAATAAGGAATTATTCCGTTATCCCTGGGATTTGGTATAACTCAAGCTTTTTTATAAGTTTAAAAATGAGAAATATTTCAGTAGCTCAACAGATCAATGTTAATGTTTCTTTTTCATTCAATCAAAGTAATGTAAATATTACCTTTCCAAAAGGTAACTGGGTAATATTGAATTGCATTCCAAAAAACAATTCGTGTATTTCAAAAAAAGAAGAAGTTAACTTTATGTTTAAAACAAAAAATCAATCTTTGTATAAAATTGAATTAATAATACATGCAAAATTGTTGAATTATTCACAACAAGCACAGCAAGGATTTTATCCTTCACAAGCATTCTCCGATATTCTATTATTTTTTGAAGAGTTAAAAGGTTTTCTTTTTCAACAACAAAATAAAGAGATCGTTACCCTTCTTTTAATTTTTCTTATTGGTTTAGCATTGGGTATAATCATAGGAAAAAGTAGGAAAAAGAAAATTGGTAAATAAATTAAAATTATAAATAAAATATTCAAACATATTCAAGTAACAACATCAAGCAATCAACAACAAACATCTAAACTAAATAAATAAAAAACTTAAGTAAGAAATAAAAACATGGAAATAAAGGAGGTTGGTGAGCGTTATAAAAAATTTCAAGCAGAGGTTTCAAAAGTTATTGCAGGAAAAGAAAAAGAAATCGAGCTTATTTTTATTGGGTTAATAGCAAACGGCCATATTCTTTTAGAAGGGATGCCAGGCCTTGCAAAAACAACAATGGCAAAAACAATAGCTCAATTAATCAATTGCTCTTTTGGAAGGATCCAAGGTACTCCAGACCTTTCTCCAAGAGATATTCTTGGTTTTGAATTTTATGACCCAAATGGTAAACTTATGCTTATAAAAGGGCCTATATTTAATAATATTGTTTTAATCGATGAGCTCAATAGAGCACCACCAAAAACTCAAACTTCTTTATTAGAATGTATGGAAGAGAGGCAAGTAACTTTTAGTAGCGGTACGATTCCATTACCAAAACCATTTATAGTTATCGCAACCCAAAACCCACTTAGAATAGAAGGAACAAATCCGATTCCTTTAGTTCAAGCCGATAGGTTTCTTTTTAAAGTCGAAGTAACCTACCCAACACAAGAAGAGGAGATTAAAATGTTAAAAATAAAAGACCTTCCGCAGCAAAAGCTTGAAAGAGTATTTGAAAAAGAAGAAATAATTGAACTTTCTCAAATTTCAAAAACTATTAAAATAGATGAAGAACTTATGCATTATATTGTTGAAATCGTTTCAAGAACAAGAGGACATCAACATCTCTTAATGGGTGCAAGTCCAAGAGCTTCTATAGCTTTTATGCTAGGTGCAAAAGCAAGGGCTTTATTAAAAGGTAGAGAAAGGGTTGAAAAAGAGGATATAAGGTTTATCGCCCATGCTGTTCTTGAGCATAGAATAGCAGTAAGGTCTGGAGCAGGGATAGGAGCTTCTTCAGTTGTTGATGAGCTTTTAGCACAAATAAAATAAAAATAAAAAAAGAAAAAGATCAGATACTTTGCTCAGCTCCTACGCTCGTTGTTGGTTCTGG
>JBNAVG010000036.1:0-4998 GCA_049700355.1 Candidatus Micrarchaeales archaeon
TTTTCCATATAGTACCTTCTTCAGTATCCTCTAGCAAAATCCCGTATTTTTCTTTAAGCTCTTTTCTTATTCTATCTGCTTCTTCGAATTTTCTTTGTTTTCTTAGCTTTTCTCTTAGCCGTATTAGCTCCTTTGCTTCCTTCGGAAGCTCTTCTTCTTTTAGGAAATCTTCGAGCTTTAAGCCTAGCACTTTATCAAAAAACAACAAAAGATTTATCGCTTTTCTTGAATCTCCTTTTGAAAGCTTTTTTTCTGCTATTAGCTTATTTGTTTTATTTATAAAATCAAAAATGTAAGAAATTGCAACTGGTGTATTAAAATCATCGCTTAACGCTTTTAGAAAATTTCTTTTTGTTTCCCTTAGGATTTTTGTAAATTCTTTTGAGTGTTTTCCTTTTACATTTTTTAGCGAAATTAGAAAATTTTTTATTCTTTCAACACTATTCTTTGCAGATTGAAGAGAATCAAAAGTGAAATTTTGTTGTTGTCTATAATGAGAAAGTAAAAATAAAAATCTTATCTCCCTCCATGAATAGTTTTTTTGAAACAAATCTCTTAAAGTATAACAGTTTCCAAGGCTTTTACTCATCTTTTGGTTATCAACCAATAAAAAGTTACAATGGAGCCAGTAGTTTACAAATTTTTTACCAGTTGCTCCTTCGCTTTGTGCGATTTCATTTGTATGGTGTATAGGAATATGGTCTATTCCACCCATATGGATATCAAAAGTTTCTCCAAGATATTTCATACTCATCGCTGAACATTCTATATGCCATCCAGGAAAACCTACAAAATTAAATTTAACGATGATTTCTTTGTTTTCCTTTTTTGCCTCTAAAATTTTTATATTTGGATTTTCTTTTGCAAAACTCTCTACTTTTTTATATTCTTCTTCACTAAGCTTCCAAGTTGTGAAATAATCCCATTCCATATCCCTTTTAGCGTCTTTCGGTGAAAATTTCCAAAGTGCAAAATCTGTTATATTCCTTTTCCCTTCTACTGGTTCAACTCTTGCACCTTCTTTTAAATACTTATTCAGCTTTTTAAAACTCATTCCTGCAAGTTTTCCATAATTCTTAAATTTTGAAGTATCGTAATAAATTCCATCCTTCAAGATATAAGCAAAACCCTTTTCTTTTAGCTTTTCTATAAGTTCTTGCATTTCTTTAATCGTTTCTGTTGCCTTTGGAACAAAGTCTGGTTTTTCTATGTTTAAAGATTCTATATCCTTAAAAAACTCATTTGTATAGAATTTTGCTATTTCCCATGCCGTTGTCCTCTTTTCCTTTGCGCTTTTTTGAATTTTATCCTCTCCAGTGTCTGCTTGACTTGTTAAATGACCAACATCGGTTATATTCATTACGTGTATTACTCTATACCCAAAAATTTTAAAAACTCTTTTTATTATATCTTCATTTACATAAGTTCTTAGGTTTCCAATATGTGCATAATCATAAACAGTTGGGCCACAAGTGTAAATTCTTACCTCTTTATCCTTCAATGGCTTAAAAACTCTTTTTCTTTTTGAAAGAGTATCAAAAACTCTAATTTTCATAATTTAATTTTCTTTTACAATTTTAAAAACTTTTATTTTAATCCACTTTAGCTTAGTTTTAAAAAATCAAAATAGGTAGAGTAAATTTAATTAACTTAAAAAAGAAAAAATAATATGGAAAAAAGATTATCTAATGTTGAAGAAGGAAAAAAAGTAAAAATTGTTAAGTTTGAAGGATGCGGTGAAGTAGAAAGAAGACTTATGGAAATGGGTTTAGTAATAGGTTCTGAAGTTATGGTAGTAAATCAAACATATGGACCGGTGATTGTAGAAGTCAACAATGCAAAAATCGCGATAGGTAGAGGAATGGCACAAAAGATAATTGTTGAAGATTGAAATGGAAGAATTTAGTGTTGGCCTTGCGTCTCAACCCAATGTTGGAAAGAGTACTCTTTTTAATTTATTAACCAAATCAAGAGTTTATGTTGCCAATTGGCCTGGAAAAACTGTAGAAAAAACTGAAGGAATTTTTGAATTTGAAGGAAGAAAAATAAGACTTATAGACCTACCAGGGATAAGGAGTCTAAACGCTATAAGCGAAGAAGAAAAAATTGCAAAGGAATTTATAATTTCTCAACAATACGATGCACTTATAGTTTTAGCTGATGCTGAAACACTTATAAAATCTTTTTATTTTGTAGCTCAAATCCTAGAATTAACAGATAAGGTTGTTGTGGCGATAAATAAATATGATGAAGCCAATAAACTTGGTCTTCATCTAAACATTCAAGCGATTCAATCAAAAATTAATGTTCCCGTTGTTCCAATAAGTGCATTAAAAAACCTTCATATAAATGAATTACTTTTAAACGTTATCGATGTAGCTTCAAAGAAAGAAACCAAAGCAGCAATAACAATAAACTATGGAAGTATCGAAAGCTACATACAAGAGTTATCAAAAAAATTAAACAAAATCGGAATAAAAGAAAATGGAAGCAGATTTTTTGCTATAAGAATTTTAGAAGGAGATACTACTATACTACAAAAGATGAATGTAGGAAAAAAGGAAAGAGAAAAGATTCTTAAAGAAGTTAAAAAAATTGAAAGTTTAGTAAAGAAAAAAGAAGGGATTACTTGTAAAGAAAAAATAGTGATGCAAAGGTATAAATTTGTTAATGAAATTTTAAAC
Source organism: Candidatus Micrarchaeales archaeon (assembly GCA_049700355.1). Classification (GTDB taxonomy): domain Archaea; phylum Micrarchaeota; class Micrarchaeia; order Micrarchaeales; family JBNAVG01; genus JBNAVG01. The sequence continues at coordinate 2,685 of JBNAVG010000036.1, forward strand.
AAAAACTTAGTTTATGTAAAAGTAGCAAAAAAGGAATTCTCAGATTACATAGACGCTCTAATATTAAAAAAATTCTTTTTTGGTCTCGCTACATCGCTGTTTTTCTTATTTTTAATCATATTCCTCTCTTTTTCTATAAATACTGGTTTTCCATTAAATATAATTTTAAAAAGTCTTGGAAACGAAAAACTTGCAGAAAGTGTTGAGGAGTATAGTTTGAGTAACTTAATCAATATGCTTTTTTTATTTATAGGAAAAACCTTAGAAAATTTAATCGTTGGATGGCCTGAATTTGTTAAAGATTTAATAGAAAATGGAATCCTTGCTGGTGTTGCTGCTGTTTTAAGTTTTTTTCCATTAATATTTGTTGTAAACCTTTTCATGGCGATTGCTGAGGATAGTGGAATAATTTCTAGAGTAGCTGTTGTTTTTCATAGATTAACATCAAAGTTTAACCTTTCAGGAAAAGTAGTTTTCCCAACAACCATAAGTTTAGCTTGTAATGTTCCAGGGATTCTTTCTAGTAGGATAATAGAAAATGAAAAAGAAAGAAAAAGTATCGCAACTACAATTCCTTTTATAATTTGCCAGGCAAGGCTTATCGTTTTATTGTTTTTAGTGTCCATATTCTTCTCTTCTGCACTTGAAAAAGCGTTAATCATAACTTTTATCTATTTCCTTTCTTTTGTAATATTCATAATTAGTTACATTGGTGTAAGTAAATTTGTTCTCAAGCTAAAGGAGAAAGTAGAACTTTTTATTGAACTTCCATCTTATCATTTTCCAAGCCTAAGAGTTGTATGGTGGATATCTTGGGAAAGAAGCAAGAGTTTTATAACAAAAGCTGGAAGTATAATACTACCAATGGCGATATTAGTTTGGTTTATTTTGCATTTTGGACCAAATGGTTACACTACTAAAGTTGAATTTAGTTTTGGAAAACAAATTGGAGAAGAAATAGCAAAAATATTTCCTTTCAATCTTCCTTGGCAGCTTTCTTTCTCTTTAGTAAGTGGCTTTATAGCAAAAGAATTAATAATAGAAACTCTTGCAATTTCTTTTTCAACTCCACAAGTTACACAAAATATTGCACAACTTGGTATTTCTAAACCTTCTGCTCTGGCTTTTATTACCTTTGCTATGCTTTATACTCCTTGCTTAGCAAGTGTTACGGCTACCTATTTAGAAACAAAAAGTAAAAAATTAACCCTTCTTAGTGTAATATTAAGTATTGTTTTAGCTTATTTTGCTTCACTTTTTGTTTATTTTATTTTTAATTTATTCTTCTAAAATAGTTGATAGTTGATTTATTTTTTATTTTATTTTTTGAAGCAGTAAGAATAAATGATATTTGTGATATTTACCAATATCTATCTCCTGCAAAATTTTATAATATTTTGAAATTTTTTCTTTTACTTCGTTAAAAACTTCTCTTGGATTTTTTGAAACATCTATACTTTGAGACTTTATAGCGAAAAGAGCAAAGCCTTTTGGTTTTAGTAAAAAAGTATTTGCTATTAGAATCTCTGCCTGCTCCTTACAGGATACATCCTCATATATTACATCAACTTCTTTTACATATTCAGCATATTCCTCTGGTTTTCTCGCATCATTAAGTAAAGGGATCATATTTTCCCTTTTTTCAGCAACCTTAACTAAATGCTTCATAGCAATCGGTGAAATTTCAACACAATAAACTACCCCTTTTTCTACTATATCACTTACATGACTTGGGGTTGTACCAGTAGCTGCACCAAGATAGAGTACTCTACTATCTTTTTTAATCGGTAATATTTTTAGTCCGAGCTTTATCGCCGCTGCAAGTTTGCTTCTGTTTGGATCCCAAATCCTGTATTCTTTTCCATTTTTTATAATCTTCTCCCCATAAACCTTATTTCCTGGAGAAAGATTTATTGTAGCAATTCCCCCTTCTATTTCAAATACATTCTCAAAAATTTCTTTTGTCTTCATCACACCACCTCAAGGAGATTTCATCCGAAAGGGTTCGCAACATCTCAACACCTATGGAAAGCCCGCATAAGCTGGGTAGTTTACAATAATACTTTTAAATCTCAAAACTATAAAATTAATATGTTTTACTATAATGCTACCTTATATTTTGTTTTGTTTGAACAAATTAAACGAATTTTCTTATTTTTTATTACTCTTGGTTATGTTTCTGTGTCAAACCCTGTCTACAACTCTGGAATCTTTTTAGTTACCTTTTATGATAACCCACCCTATGGAAAAATAAGTGTAAATGGAGTTATATATGAGAATAATCAAAGTGGTGCATTTAGAACAGGCAACTATA
>JBNAVG010000037.1:0-4739 GCA_049700355.1 Candidatus Micrarchaeales archaeon
CACTACAGCTTCAAGCATCTTAGTTTATCTACGCTTAAAAATAAAAATTTTTTCTAAAATTAGAATTTTAATTCATAAACTACCTCTCTATAACAAAAATTTATTACTTCTTTTAAATCTTTTTTTCTACCATTCCAGTATATTCCTGCTGCATTCTTATGGCCTCCCCCACTTCCACCTAAGCTCCAACCAACCCTGTTAGCTAGAGTGGCTAAGTTTATGTATTTTTCATTCAAAGCCCTTAAAGAAACCTTAAGCTTTCTTTCCTTTCTTGAATAGCTTCCAATGATTGCAACATTACAACCTATACTTAAAAGGATCTCCGCAACCCTTGTTTCAAAGTTTTCTTTTACTATACCAAGGGCTATTATTGCTTTTTTTCTTTCACCGTTTATTTCTCTAAATATTTCTTTATACTCGATCTTTTTAAGCTCTTCTAAAAGAGAAGCAGTAGTTTCTTTCGAATAAAGAATTTGATAAACATCATAAAAAGAATAATTGGTAATTCTAAGCAACTCTGCGATTTGTTCAAAAGTCTTTGGATTTGAATTCCTAAAATCTGCAGAATCATCTACTATTCCAAAGAGTAGAAGAAGTGCATCATTCTTTTCTATTTTCTTTTTGCTTTCTTTTAAAATTTCAAAAACGATGCTTGATGAAGAGTTGAAGCTTGAAGAATTAAAAACTATACCTTCTATCATATCTTCTCTTTCTTGATGATGGTCTATCACAATCTTCTTTTTGTTTCTAAGCATTTGGGAAAATTTTGGTGGAAAAAGGGAATAAGAGTTTGCATCAACTATTACAAAGTTTTCTTCTTTTATCTCCTCTCCATTCCAAACATCTATTCTCTTTCCAAACCTTTGTAAAAGCTTTAATGCTCTTGAAGCTGGAGCATCTGGAGCGATGATTTTGAAATTAAAATATTTTGCTAAAACATAGCCACTGCTACAAGCATCCAAGTCACCACGAGAATGAAAAGTAACAAAAGCACCTTTCAATTTTTTTAACTCTTTCAAAATCTCTTTTAGATCCATTGTATCAAAACATTGCTTAATCTTTCTATTTACCTTTTGATAAATAAATTTTTAGATTTAAGCTTTATTATGGTTCTTTATGACTTTTTTATTTTTTACACTAATCTAAAGAAATAAGAAAATACCAATGCAAGGGTAAGCATAAAAAGAATCTGAGCAATGCTTAGAATTCCAAAATAAAAAATCAATAAAGCTATAATTGCGATTGAAATAATGTAAACACCTTTGTTCCATGCAAGTACTTTACTTCCATCAAGAGGGTATATTGGCAGCATGTTGAAAAATCCTAGTATAATATTGACAAAACCAATAAAAGTAAAAACATCCGCAATATTTGGGAATAGTAAAGAAAGAAAAATACAAAGCAAACCCATAAAAATATTCCACGCTGGACCAGCTAATGAAACAATTCCATACTCTTTTTTCGTTAACCTAGAAGCGATGATTGTTGCTCCAGGAATGGCTATCAAAAAACCAAAAAAGCTAGTAAGTAAAGAAAACAGTAAACCAAAAAAAGAAGCTTGAAAAAAAGCTATAGCTCCAAAATGCTGAGCAGTAAGCTTATGAGCTATCTCATGAAAAGCAAAACCAATAGTAACTGCTGCTAAAGAAATAAGAAAAGTATAGAAGAAGTTTGAGAATTCTTTTGGACTATATATAATTTCTGTAAATGCAAGTGCTAATATAAAATCTGCAATTATAAGCTCTTTTATCTCTTTTTTATAAAATTTCATCATACCTCCCCCTGAAGATTCCATCCGAAAGGGTTCACAACATCTCAACACAGATGGAAAGCCCTGCGTAAGCTTGGGTAGTTTACAGAGTTTTTTCGAAATTAAGTTATATATTTTTTTCTTTTCTTTTTTTTCTTTTTTTCTTTTACTTTTACTTTTAAAAAACAGTTGTTTAAATATATAAAATTTTCTTGAGATAAAAAAATATGCAAAAATTAAAAAGGAGTTTAACCTTATTGGATGTTGTTTCCCTAGGAATCGCAAATATAATAGGAGCTGGTATATTCGTTTTGAGTGGAGTAGCTGCTGGCTTAGCAGGACCTTCTGTAATTCTATCCTTTATCGTTGCTGGTTTTGTTGCTTTGATTACTGCTTTTTCTTCAGCAGAGCTTTCTTCTTTTATTACAAAGACAGGTGCTTCTTATGCTTATACAAAAGATGCCTTTGGTAACCTTGCTGCTTTTTTTGTTGGATGGTTTGTTTATTTTGATGAAATCGTAACAGTTGCTGCTCTTTCCGTAAGTGCGGCGGCTTACTTTAATGCTTTATTTTCTCTTCCACAAGAAACTTTGTTTATAACTTCCATCGCTTTTCCGATTCTTTTTATTTTTCTTAATCTTATTGGAATAAAAGAAACTAGCGTTACAGCAACTTTTATGGTTTTTCTAAAAATATTTGCATTAAGCTTGATACTTCTTTTTGGTATTCTTTACCTCCTTGGAAATTTTTCACCACAAAGGTTTGTGCCTTTTTTTCCAAAAGGAATTACTGGAATGCTTAATGGTGCTGCAGTAGTATTCTTTGCATTTCTAGGCTTCAACACTGTTTGTATGGTTTCTGAAGAAACAAAAAACCCAAAAGAAACTATTCCAAAGGCTCTTTTAATAGCCTTTTCTATCTCTTTCATTTTCTATATTTCGATAGCTTTTATAGAAATTGGTGTTATGGATTGGAAAAGCTTAGGAAACGTTGCTGACCCATTAGCTGAGATCGCAAAAAGAATATGTAACAATAGATTATTTTTCATCTTCATTTCATTCTCCGCTGTTGTTGCGATGAGCTCAGTGATTCTTAGCTCAATAGTTAGGGGTTCAAGGATGGTTTTTGCTATGGCGAGGGATGGGCTTCTGTTAAAAAGCTTTGCTCATATAAATGAAAGGTTTAAAACTCCGGATTTTTCAATAATCTTTGAAGGAGTTATTGCGATTGCTTTAGCTGGAATCTTCTACAATAACCTAGACTTTCTAGCATCTATAGTTAATTTTGGAAGTTTATTTACCTATCTTTTTATACACCTCTCGGTAATAAAGCTTAGAAAAACAAAACCAAATGCAAAAAGAGGGTTTACTACATTATACCCTTTCTTCCCAGTAATTGGGGCAATAAGCTGCATTTTACTAATGTTTTATTTAAGCAACAATGCAAAAATTATGGCAGCAATCTGGGGAGTTATAGGAGCAATTGTTTATTTTTTTGTAATAAAAAGAAAAAGAAAGAATGCAGGGGGTGGGATTTGAACCCACGAAGGCTCTAAGCCACAAGGTCCTAAGCCTTGCGCGTTAGACCAGGCTCCGCCACCCCTGCATAAATCTTTTTTTATTTTTGCGTATTTATTTTTTCTTTTTATAACCTTTAAACCTTAAAAATCAAAGAAGAAGGAATAGTACAATTTTAGCATACTTCCTTTTAGGATATTAACAAAGAACACGTTTGTATTTTTAATCCTCAAAAATTTATTAAACTTTTAAAAGAGCCTTAAGGAATAAAACTTATGCTTAAAAATTAATTAACCTTTTTTGAAAACTTTTTTCTTTTAGAATCTTTGAATACTTTACCCAAACTTTTAAAGGAATGCTTAGTATAGAGGAAGCAAAATTTAAAGATTCTTCAAAACTACTGAAAAGCATAGGTTTTGTTTTTAAAGCATTCCTTACTGCTTCTCTAACGTTCCAAACTCCAACTGGCATTAAATAACCATTATGTATTTCTCTAAAAACTATTGCAGCAGCCTGCTTCCTTTCTCCATAGAGCTTTTCAGCTATAGCAAGCCTCGCTGAGTAGTAACAACCACCGATACTTGCATAGTGCTTTATTCCTTCAAAAGGCTCATAATCGCTACCTATTGCTATTTCTTCATTAAAAATAGTTCCTGGATACCATTCTTCTAAGCTCTCATAACTCCAAAGCTCAGGCAATAAAACTATTACCCAAACATTGTCCAAGTATTTTAAGCTATAAACCCTATACTCATTTATAGTTTCAAATTTTTTTATCTCTTCTATTAGTTTTAAGCTAAGGTTTGAATCTATTGCTGTAATGCTCCATCTCGTTGGAACAACCTTTCTTTCTATTCCAAGCATTCCTAAGCTTAGTGCTTGTTGCATTTTTGAAAACTCAAGCTTATTCTTCCAAAGCTCAAAAATAGCTTCGTTTGCTTTAACATCATTAGCATAGTAAAATTTCTCTAGCCTTTTTTCTGAGCTTCCTGGGTTTGCTTTTAGCTCTTCTATAATGGCTGATGGCCCAAAAGGCTGAGAGTCCTCGCTTAGCAAATAACCCTTAGGTTTGTTTTTTAGCTTAGCTTCTGTATCTACTGAGCTTTTGGAAAGAATGATTTCCTGTAGATCTTCTAAAAATTTTTCTTTTTTTAGCACGTTTAGCTTTTTCTTCGTTCTTATTAGCGATAGCCTTAGTTTAGCTATTTCTTCTAAGCTTTTTCCGAACCATTTTTCGCTTTGAGCATAAATAGAAGTATCGCCCTTTTCTAAAGGAAGCACTGGTCCAGCATAAACCTTTGGATAACCAATTCTTCCAACGAAAACCTCTGGTGGCGAAGAGCTTTCTATGAAATTGCTTTCAACTTTTGGAATAAACTTTGTAAAATTTAAAAGAGCTGAATTTATCTCAACCCTTGTAACTTTTTTGAATTTAAAGTTTTTTGTTAAAATCAAAAGTTTTTTCACAATAT
>JBNAVG010000038.1:0-4512 GCA_049700355.1 Candidatus Micrarchaeales archaeon
GTAATGCCAGGTATAAGCGTTGCGGAAGCCCTTAGAGAAAAAGATTATGAATGCTACATCTTAACTTACGGAAATGGTATAAAAATAGCGAAGACTCTTAAGTTTAAAGTTTTTGATATAAAACAACCCAAGAGCACACCTTGGAAGAATACGCTCGAAGCTACTTTAGATGTTTTACCAATATTAAAAAGAATAAAACCAAACCTTATTTTTGTTGATGGGGAACTTGATTCTGTTTTTCTCTTAAAAGGTTTAGGGTATAAAATAGCACTTTGTACAACAAAACATTACATAGATAGAGATTTTCCACCATATTCGAAGTATTCTATGTATATGGATTCTTTGCTCAATTACGTGGACCTTGTAATAGTCCATGGAATACAGTCGCCCAATAAAATTAATGAAAAAATTAATTTTGTTGGCCCGTTGGTTAGGAAATGTTTTGAAAAAGAAGAAAAAGAAAAGGATGGTGTAGCGATTTGTTATGGATTCGAGAATACAAAAAAATTTAAAATTATGGAAAAGAAAATAGGAGAAATTGGTAAAAAGTATGGACTAAAAATAATATACTTAGGTAAAAAGAATAAAGATTTTCAAAAAGATAATTCTATACTTTTAAGAGCAAGAGTCATTGTATGCGATGGGGGAATTTCTACGATCTCCGAAGCTTTGGTTATGGGTATCCCACTTTTATTTATTCAAGTCGATGACCTTGAAAAATCAAAAAACATGGAAATCGCTAAAAACCTTGGTTTTGGAGAACTCATCGAAGATGGAAAAATGGATGATACCTTTAAAAAAGTTTTAAACATGAAAGTAAAAAATATAAAAAATGGTTTGGAAAAAACTTTAGAACTTTTATTTGCTTTGATGAATCAAAAATAAAATAAATAGGGCAGAAAGAAAAAGTTTTATAGTAAATTCAGCAAAATAAAAATATGCTCCGTTCGTCTAGTGGCCAAGGATACAGGCCTTTCGAGCCTGGGACCCGGGTTCAAATCCCGGACGGAGCAATTATTCTATTATTCTTGAAAGGAGTTTACTCGCTAAAACTATTGAGATTATATTGAATATTGTAAGAGCTATTATCTCAGTAGATATGTCGAAAGAGTTAAAGAGTAAAAGCTTGCGAAGTGAGGAAACAATATAAGTTAATGGGTTATATTGAGCTATTACCTTTACCCATTCTGGCATTATCTCTAAAGGGTACAAAGCATTACTAGCAAAATAAAGAGGCATTACTATGGCCCCTATTATACCCATAAACCTTTCACGAGTTTTTAGGAGAGCAGCGATGGCGATAGATATTGCTGTAAATCCCATTGAACCATATGTTAATAGAATGTAGCCCAGTATCAAATTTATTGGAGAATTGGATATTTTCGCACCTATTAAAAAAGCTAAGGGTATTATTATTAAATATTGGAAGCTAGCTCTTGTTGCACCCGCTAATGCTCTTCCGAGTATTATTTTAAGTCTAGAAATAGGACTCGCCAAAAGACGTTTGAGTATTCCACTATCTCTTTCAAAAACCAACATTATACCATATGCTAATGCGATGAAGGTTGCAGATTGGAGTATTACTCCAGGAGTTATATAAGTAATGTAATCCGTTTTTATCAAGTTGGTGAATACCCCTGCTCTTCCCATTACTCCACCAAATACAACCAACCATAAAATTGGTTGAATTGCTCTTGTTATCAATTCTGTTGGGTCATGTATTATTCTTCTAAATTCTAATTCTACCATCGCAAAAACTTGTGATAAAGAACTCATAAATTCTTTTTTCATTATATCACCTCAAGGAGACTCCACCCGAAAGGGCTTCTATCAACATCTGTCTCAGAACGGGATATGGCAACTCCAAGTTTCTGCCGTAAACCATGCAGCCCATCCAAATAAGGTTGGTTTGCAACATCTCAACACCTATGGAAAGCTCCCGCATAAGCTGGTAGTTTACAATCCCACCTATTGACCCATAGATATCATACGCCTAGTAGCTCTTACTTCTTTTGCATTTCCTTTTTCCTCAATTCTACGACCAGTAAACTTATGGAATACATCTTCCAACGTTGGGGATTTTATCGAAATTTCTCTTACATTTATATTATTCTTATAAAAAGTGTTCAACAATTTTGGAATTTCTTTTTTTGAGTTTTTTGTAAGTAAAATGATTTTATTTCCTTCTACACTCTTCAATAAGAGGTTTTTGTCATCGATATTAGAAATGACTTTTATTGCTTTCTCCACATTTTTTTCTTCGACACTTAGGTATATACTTTCTTTTTCTATCAATCCCTTTAAGTAATCAGGAGAACCAGAAACAATCAGCTTACCCATATCTAATAAGAAAACTTTACTTGAATATTTTTCCGCTTCATCCATATAATGAGTAGCAAAAAATACAGTTATGTTGTTTTCCTTTTTATACTCAAGTATCTTTTCCCAAACCAGTTTTCTTACATTCGGGTCAAGCCCTATTGTTGGTTCATCGAGAATGATTAGTCTAGGCTTTATAAGCAACACTGTTGCGATTTCTAATCTTCTTATCATTCCACCAGAGAAAGTATTTACTAAGCGATTTGCTGCTTCTTCCAATTCCATTAGGTCTAAAACTTCAGCAATTTTTTTATTTCTTAATTCCTTTGGTATTCCATAGATTTTAGAATATATCAATAAGTTTTCATAAGCTGTTATATCGGTCCATAAAGAAATTTCTTGTGGAACATAACCTATCAAGCTTCTTATTTTTTCAGCATCCTTTCTAACATCATAACCAAAAACTTTTACGGAGCCTTCTGTCGGTGAAAGTTGAGTTGTTATTATTCTTATTAAAGTAGTTTTTCCAGCTCCATTCGGGCCCAAAATGCTGGATATAGAACCTTCTTGAACTTCAAGCGAAATTCCATTTAAAGCTTTTACTTTTCCATCATAAATTTTAACAAGGTTTTTAACTTCTATAGCTTTCATGCTCTCAACCATAGGAATAATACTCCATGATTATTATAAAGAAAATTCTTTATATTCGTTTCCGAATTTTTCTTTATATTTGTTTCCAAATTTGACACTTGATTATTTTTGAGATCAAAAAATATTCTTTTGTATTTTCAATCAATGTTTTTTAAAAAGTAAAAAAGTAAATTTTAGAGAATAATATAAATAAAAATATTGAAATAAATTTGGATGGGAAAATGATTGAAGAAAAATTAAAACTTTTAAAAGAAGTTGGTTTTACGGATTCTGAAATAAAGTTTTATACATCTCTTCTCTCTTTGGGAAAAACAGACTCAAAAACGATTTCAAAAAAAGCAAATATACCAATAGCAAGGGTTTATTCTATTGCAGAGAAGCTTGCTGAGAAAGGTCTTGTAAGGATGCTACCCGGGCATCCAAGTATGTTTGAAGTAATTCCACCAAGTCAAGCATTTTCTAAATTTTTAGAAAAAATTGAAGAGAAGAAAAAGGCTATGGAATCTTTGATTATAGACCTTCAAAAAACATTCTCTGAAAGAGAGCAAGAAGAAGAGGAAATCTTAGTTTACAAAGATTTAAACTCTATAAAAAAAGAGATTATAAAAATCGATGAATCTACAAAAAAAGAGGTTGATATTTATTCTAGGTTTGTTACAAGGGATGAAGAAATATTGGAAAGCTTAGAAAGGCTCGTAAAAAGGAAAGTAAAGGTAAGAGTAACTGGAGCTGTAAGGAATCAAACTAGTGAGCTTATTGCTTATTCTTACAAAAACGCTGGATGTGAAGTAAAAATTTTAGGAGAAGAAGACTATGCACCTTTGACTTTTTCAATACACGATTCCAATGTTCTTTTCTTACTTTTTGAAAGCGAGAAGAATCCAAATAATTATTTAAACCTAACACTAAAAAACAGGAAAATCGTACAAATGTTTTCAAACCTTTTTAATTACTATTGGGAAAAGGGAAAAAGGATTTAGTTTCTTATTTTATTAAAACCTTCTTTTTCCAAAGCTATTTCATAATAATGTTTTTCAATAATTTCAACATTTATTCCTTTTTCTTTTAGTTTCTCTAACAATTTGTATTTTTCTTCTTCTTTTTTTGGTGGATAACTTATTTCTAAAAAATTTCCAAGATTCTTTTCTTCTCCATTTACCTTTATGGTTACATCTTTATCCAATTGTGCTTGCAATCGATCCTTTTCAAAATATACTCTTTTTTTCTTAATTCTTACTACTACCTTTACATCGGAGTTTTCATTTAGGATCTCAGAGTAATAAAAATTAGCATTATTTTCTATTCTTATTACAAGTTCCTTATAAATAAAAACTACAAAATTTTTTCCCTCAGCTTCAAAACTTCTAATTTTTATTGGTTCCCCATTTTCTTCAATTACAACTAAATCTTCTTCAGTTTGAGTTCTTCGTTCTTTAAAACCAACTTCTTTAAGTATCGAGGGTAGTTTTTCAAACTCCTCCTTACTTAGTTGTATTTTTACTTCTTTTACATCATCTTTAAATATCCATATCTTATTCTGTT
>JBNAVG010000039.1:0-4254 GCA_049700355.1 Candidatus Micrarchaeales archaeon
AGAAAGTTAGGTTTTTATATTTTTCTAAAATAACCCGGCTATTTTAAAATAAATTTAAAAATAACCCTGCTATTTTTAAATTTCTATAGACCGATTATAAACAGGATTTATATCACATTAATTTTCGATATCTAAGTTTGGTTTATAATTTTGCAAAAGTTAAAATACTTTATTTTTAAAAAATAATTATGAATGATTTGGGGGAGTACTTTTCACAAATCGAAAAAAACTTAAACATCGAGATTGAAATAGCTAAAAAAGCAAGAGCAAAGGGCTTCGATGCTACTCTTTCTCCAGAAATTGCTCTTGCTGGTGGAATAGGAGAAAGGGTTGAGGGAATAACTCAGATAAAAGGAATAGCAAAAAAGATCGAAGAACTTAAAAAAATATGTGGAGATGATAGAACAAAGCTTGCTTTTTCTCTCGCAGAAGAAATATGCAAAGAGTTGAAAAGCGAAAGCTTGGATGAAAAAGAAAAGGTTGCTGAAAAAGCCTTAAGAGCAAGTGTTGCAGTTTTGACCGAAGGTGTTCTTGTAGCTCCAACTGAAGGAATAAGCTCTGTTAAGATTCAAAGGAATAAAGACTCAACACCATACCTCGCAATCTATTACTCCGGTCCAATAAGAAGTGCTGGTGGTACTGCTGCCGCAACATCGGTTTTGCTAGGTGAGTTTATAAGAAAAAAATTAAACCTATTCCCTTTTAAAGCAAGTGAAACTGAGATTGAAAGATACGTAGAAGAAATAAACCTTTACCATTTAAAATCTGCGCGCCTTCAGTATAAACCAAGCGATGATGATATTAGAACAATAGTTGCGAATGTTGGGGTTTGTATAGATGGAAATCCAACTGATGTTTTTGAGGTAACGACTTTTAGGGATGTTTTTCATTTTGATAAAAATCTAAAACCAATAAAAGTAACAAATAGGATTAGGGGTGGAGTAGCTCTAGTTATATGTGAAGGTATAGCTCAGAAAGCAACAAAAGTTTCTAAGATTGCAAAGAGTTTTGGAATAGAATGGGACTGGATTGGAAAGATAATAAAAGTAAAAAAACAAGAAAGCAAGGAGGAAGAAAAAGAAGCAGAAAGCCTTTTTCTTGAAGAACTCGTTGCTGGAAGACCTATATTTTCTTATCCAAGCTTTGTTGGTGGTTTTAGGCTTCGTTATGGAAGAACAAGGCTAAGTGGTATCGCAGCAAAAGCGATACATCCAGCAACTATGATACTTTTAAGTTTTACTGCAATTGGAACGCAGATGAAAGTTGAAAAACCTGGAAAAGGATGTATAATTACTCCTTGTGATTCGATAGAAGGACCTTTGGTTAGATTGAAGAATGGAAACGTAGTTAGAATAAATAGTGCAAAAGAATGCAACGCTATAAAAAAAGATGTTGAAAAAATTTTGAGCCTTGGTGATATCCTTATAACTTTTGGAGATTTTCATAAAGCAAACGTCCCTCTAGCACCCTCAAGCTATGTAGAAGAGTTTTGGTTATCTGAGCTAAAAGAGAAAAGCGTAGAAGAATATGAAAGGTTTAAAAATAAAAAACCTACCTTTGAAGAAGCTTTTGAAATCAGTAAAAATTTTGGAATTCCGATGCACCCCAGCTATATATTTGATTACTGGGTATTGAGCGTAGAAGAGTTAAATAAGCTTAGAGGTTTTATAAGCTTTGATGGTTCAAAAATAGAAGCGAGTATTGAAGCAAAAGAACTTCTTGAAAAAGCTTTAATACCCCATGAGGTAAAGGATGGAAAAATTTTAATAAAAGGTGATGAAGCAAAGGCTATAGCGTTAGCTTTAGCGATAGAAAGAAAAGAAGAGTTAAAGGGAAAAGATTCGCTTGAAGCAATAAATCAAGTGGCTCCTTTTAAAGTAATGAAACGCTCAACTTTCATCGGAGCGAGAATGGGAAGACCGGAAAAAGCAAAAGAAAGATTGATGAAACCAGCACCAAACGTTCTTTTCCCAACAGCGATACTTGGAAACAGAGAAAGAATTCTCTCAAAAGCAAAGATTGCAAACATTGAAGTAGCAAGCTATTATTGTGAAAAATGCAAAGAATTCACAATATTCCCATACTGTCCTAGATGCAAAACAAGAGCAAAGCTTATTAGAAAATGTCCAAAATGTGGATACGTTGGTGAAGAAGAAATATGTCCAAGATGCAAAACAGAAACTATCGCTTTTAGAAACGTAAGAGTAGATATCGAAAAAATCCTAAACCAAGCTTTTGAAAACCTTGGGATAAAAAATAAAATTGAAGTAAAGGGTGTTCGCGGTCTTATAGGCAAAAATAAAGTTGCTGAAGCGATTGAAAAAGGAATTTTAAGAGCAAAGTATAATTTGTTTGTTTTTAAAGATGGAACATGCAGGTTTGATTCGACCGATGCTCCATTAACACATTTCTACCCAAAAGAAATTCATACAAGCGTTGAAAAGCTTAGAGAACTTGGGTATACAAAAGATTATTTAGGAAATGAACTTAAAGATGAAGAACAACTTGTAGAACTTATGCCACAAGATATTATAATAAATAGAGAAGCAATAAAGTTTTTTGCAAACGTTGCAAGGTTTATAGATGAAGAGCTTGAGAAGTTTTATGGATTAAAAAAATATTACAACATTCAAAACGACGAAGATATCGTAGGTAAACTCGTAATTACTCTTTCACCACATACTTCAACCGGTGTTTTAGCAAGGATAATAGGTTATACTGATGCAAAGGTTGGTTTTGCCCATCCTTATTTAATATGCGCAAGGAGAAGAAACTGCGATGGTGATGAGGATTCTGCCATGCTTCTTCTCGATGCTCTTATAAACTTTTCAAAGGAATACCTTCCTTCATCAACCGGTGGAACGATGGATGCTCCTATTGTTTTAACCAAAAAACTTGATCCAAAAGAAATCGATGATGAGGTTTATTCTATGGAAATAATAGATGAGTATCCAAAAGAATTTTACTATAAAACACTACAAGAAGAAACGCCTTCTTCGGTAACGATAAAACAAGTAAAGGACATTTTGGATGATGAAGAGAAGAAGTTTCATATTAATTTTACCCATGAAGTTTCTTCAAATGCCATAGAAGATTCACCAAAAGAGAGTTTGTATGTTTCTTTGAAAACAATGAACGAAAAAATAGAAAAACAATTTGAGCTGTATAAAAAACTTAATTCCATAAAGTTAAGCGATGCTGCAGAAAGATTGATAACAAGCCATTTCTTACCAGACATAATCGGTAACCTTCATTCTTTTTCTAAGCAAGAATTTAGATGTGTAATTTGCAATACGCGTTATAGAAGACCACCTTTAAATGGAAAATGTCCAAAGGATGGTGGAAGGCTTTTATTAACAATCCCAAAAGGAGGAATAGAAAAATACGTTGACATAGCACTAGAAATAGCAAAAAATTATCAAGTAAGTGAAACACTCCTACAAAGAATACAACTTATAAAAAAAGAACTTTCTCAAAACTTTCAAGAAGATAAAAAGAAACAATTTTCGATTTCAAGCTTTTTGTAAAGTTAATATTTAATAAGCAAAAGTTTAGAATGTTTTAATCCTTAGGTTTTGAGATGAAATTTGTAGTCGATTTAATGCTTGGTAATCTAGCAAGATGGTTAAGGATGCTTGGTTACGACACGTTATATGGAATAAAAGATGACGAAGAGTTAATCCGTATTTCTGAGAATGAAAAAAGAGTATTGATAACTAGCGATAGAAAACTAGCAAGAAAGGCTGAAAACGTTATTTTTATAAAGAATGGTCTAAGCATAGAAGAACAACTTCTTCTTCTCAAAAAAGTAATAAACTTAAAGATTCCAAGAGAACCACAACTTCGTTGTCCAAATTGTAACTTTATTCTAAGAAAAGCAAAAAAGGAAGAAATCAATATTTTGAAGGAAGAAATGGAAAAGAAAAAAAGGAAGTGGAAAGAAACAAAAAACGTTTATTTTTGTGAAAGATGTAAAAAATTCTATTGGGAAGGTTCACATTGGAAAAACATTAAAAAAGTTTTAGAAAAATTACAAAAATAAAATTAAAATTTTAGGTTTATAAACTAAAGATTAAACACAAAGTTTATCGGTATTTTTTTTGTTATCTCTTAAAAGTTTTGTTGATTCTTCTCTCAATTTATCTCCAAACTCCTTTATCCTTTCCTTTTCCCTTTCTCTCCTCTTTTCTTCTAATAACGCATACCACTTCTTGAGGTCGGTGTAATCGTTTACGTTAATATAAAGAATATTTT
>JBNAVG010000040.1:0-4111 GCA_049700355.1 Candidatus Micrarchaeales archaeon
GCTCAAAGAACCAGTAAGTATCAAAACATCCTTTCTAAATTCTCCAACGTCTATATAATATTTTATCGTTCTAAACCATTCTGTGGGAAAAGTTATCTCATCTAAGAAAATAAAAGAACTTGAAATATTCTTTGTTTCCCTAAATTCAAAATATGCTTTCAAAACTTCATCGAGTTCTTTATAATTTGCAAGCTTGTCACATCTAAAATAAAAAATCCTTTCTTTTTCGATACCTTCCTCTAAAAGATTTTTTATGAGTAACTTAAGAAGTGTAGTCTTTCCTACCTGCCTCGGTCCAAATATAAAATGTAAAGAATATGGTTTAATGTTTATCTCTTCTAATAATGAAGGTATCCACTTTATCTTTCCTTCTCTCCATTTTTTAATATCTTCATCGTTTTCTATTTCTTTTTCTCCGATCCACCATGGGTTTTGTTTAATTAGAGCTTCTAACTCCATATTGATATTTTGAATATCAAGGATTTAAATATATATTGGTATTATCAATATCAAAAAGTTTATTTCTTACCGAAGCAAAGATAAGCAGTATGCACAACTTCCTTATTTACTGGCCTCGTTCCTTCTTCTCTAACCATTACTTCACGATGAAAAGTTTCGAGAGCAAAAACCTCTTTAAATTTAAGTCTTTTAAGTTCCTGGTAAAAAGATTTGAGCTGCTCCATATTTGGTAAAATACCAACAACATAACCATTTTCTTTTAAAGCAACCCTTGCTTTTTCTAATGCTCTTTCAGCGTTTGGAAGGTCTAATGTAACTAAATCAACGTTTTCTTCATCAATACCACTAAAAACATCTTTATTCTTTATCTCGATGTTTTTTAAGCCACTCAGTTTTATGTTTTCTAATGCGAGCTTATAAAAGTCTTCCCTTATCTCATAGGTTATGACTTTTTTACAAATATTCGCTAAAAATATGGCTAAAAAACCACTACCTGTTCCTGCATCAACAACTACACTTTCTTTTCCAATCCCTGTATAAGCGACTATAGCTCCTAGATCTTTTGGTACAACAACCTGTGGTCCTCTTTTTAATTTTTTTAAAAATTGTGGAAATTTTTTGACAAGCATGAATAAATATCAATTACTTTCTTTTTAATTTTTAATTTAACAAAAGTTTATAATTTTTTAATCAAAAAATATTTCATGGAGAAATGTGAAATTCTTATAAAGGATTCTATTGTAGTAAAACCACAAAATTATTTCTTTGGATACGTTGCCATTCAAGATGGAAAAATTAAAAAAGTTGGAAGAGGAAAATCAGATTTGCGCGGGGAAGTTGAGATAAAAAATAGAATAGTAACTCCGGGTTTTGTAAATTTGCATACCCATGTGCCAATGGTTTTATTGCGTGGGCTTGGTGAAGACGCTGAACTTGAGGAATGGCTAACAAAAATAATTTGGCCAATTGAGAAAAAACTTACCCCTAGCGATATTTATATTTCTTCAAAGTTTGCTTTTTTGGAGATGCTTAAGAGTGGAACAATATTTTTCAATGATATGTATTTTTTTCCAAAAGCAATCGCAAAAGCGATGAAAGAAATTGGAATAAAAGGGGTAATTTCTTGCGTTGTTTTAAACGATGAAAAACCAATAAAGGAAGCGATTCTTTTAAACAAAAAGTTTAAAAAAGAAAAAGGAATAAAAATCTCACTAGGACCACACAGCGAGTATTCTTGCTCAAAAGAGGTATTAAAAGAAGTTGCTTCCGTTTCAAAAGAATATAATATTCCTATACATTTCCACTATGCCGAATCAGAAAAGCTTTTAAAAAAAGTAAAAAAAGAAATTGGAAATCCCTTAGAGGTTTATGATTCTTTTGGCTTTCTTAGCGAAAGACTTACAATAGCTCATGCTATTCACTTAACAAAGAAGGATATTTTCCTTCTTTCAAAAAGGAATGTAAACGTAGCTTATAATGCAACCTCAAACATGAAGCTTTCACAAGGAATTGCAAGAATAAGTTATATGAAGAAAAAAGTTAATATCGGAATCGGAACCGATGGAGCCGCTAGCAATAATTCCTTAGACATAATAAGAGAAGCAAAAATAGCTGTACTTTTACAAAAACTATTCTTTGGAGCAAAAGCGTTAACTGCAAAAGAAGCTTTTGAGATGCTTACTAAAAATGGCTCGAAAGCGATAGGTTTTGAAAATGAAATAGAAGAAAATAAAGATGCAAACCTAGTTTTGTTTAAAGCAAATGAAGAAATGCTTCCGCTCTATGACCCATATGCTTCAATAATCTATTCCGCCTCTTCCAAGGATGTAAGCGAAGTAATAATAGATGGAAAAATTGTTGTAAAAAATGGAAGAATAAAAAATGAAGAAAGAATAAAAAAAGATTTTGAGAAATTAGCTAATAGATTTGCCCCAGTAGCTCAGTGGTAGAGCGTTTGCATGGTAAGCAAAAGGTCGCGGGTTCGATCCCCGCCTGGGGCTTATCTATAAATGGTTCAAAGCTCCATAGTATAGTAGTTGCAGTAAGTGGTAGCTGCTACTTTTTTACCCTTTTAGGTAAAATCTCATCCATTTGAACATAATCAGCAAGAACCTTTGGTATATGTATTATACCATTTTCATCTAATGCATTCTCAAGCATACAAGCTAATGCCCTTTCAGTAGCTACATAAGTCCCATAGATAGTATGCACATACTCTATTCCTTTTTTATCATTTGGTATATATTTTATGTTGAAGCGCACACCCTGCCATGAACCCATGTATCCATGGCTTCCAAGCTCCCTGTATTTATTCTGCGCAGGCCACCAACCTTCAACATCTGCTTGTATAAGTGCTTTCTTGTCCATATCCCAAGCGGGTAATACAATAACTCTTACTGGTATACCAAGCTCATACAGAAGCTCAGCTTGGTTTCTTATAAGCATGTTAAATTCATTCTCTGCTTGCTGTGGTGTGCATATAACGTATTGCTCTACCTTGTTAAAATGATGATTCCTAAATATTCCCTTTGTATCCTTACCATGCGCCCCAGCCTCTTTCCTAAACGATGGGCTAAAACCACAATACCTAATAGGAAGTTCCTCTTCTTTGAATACTTTGTTATTGTTGTAAGCTGCGATTGGATGTTCTGAAGTTGGTATCAAATAAAGGTCTTCACCTTCTATTTTGTAAAGTGCTTCTTCAAAAGCATCTAGAGTTGTTGCACCTTCCTCTACAATTTTCTTAACTAAATAGGGTGGTGAAATAAGCCTAAACTTTTGTTTTGATAATTTCATTATAGCATAAAAAGCAAGTGCTACATCTAGTAGAACCAATTCATTTGTTTTATAGTAAAACCTTGAGCCTGCCAACTCTGCACCTTTCTCTTCATCAACTAAGCAATATTCTTTTATTATATCATATTGCGATTTCACATTTTTGGAGATAGAAAACCCTAAGTTTGGATAAGCTTTCTTAAACTCCTCAACCTTATCCGCGCTTACTTTTGGTTTACCTAAAAAACCTATCGCAACTTCTTTTTCTAAAGGAACTGAATCTAAAAGAATGTTTGGTAGCGAAAGAAGCAACATTCTTCTTTCTTCGCTTACTTTTGCAGCACGAGCTTCTAACTCTAGTATTTTATTAGCCAATTCTTTAGCCTTTGCCACTGTATCTTTATCGATTGTTTTACTACTACTTATCTTTCTTGAGCATTTATTTTTTTCAGCTCTAAGCTCTTCAATACGCTTTTGTAGATTTCTCCATTCACGGTCTTTTTCTACAAACCTATCCAATTCTGAAGTATCAAGCCTCCTTTTCTTGAATGAATCATACAAAGGTGAAAAATTCTCCCTTAACTTTCTTATTTCCATGCTACTTCCAAGCGAAGGAGGAGTAATTTTCCAAAAGATCGCAGTTTTATCTTTCTGCTTAATCGAGTCACTTGGGTTTTCTCTTATCACAATTTTGTTTATAAATAAGTTTTTTTATATTTTTGTACTAAATTAGGGTGTTGAATTTTTAAATCTTAAAATTAAAAATAAAACTAATCTAGAGATTGCAAAACATTTTTGTTGCGTTATTACAATTTCATTAAGAGGTTTGGGCTTAACCTTGTGGAGTTATCTTTGATTAAAAAACAACTAATTAGTG
>JBNAVG010000041.1:0-1699 GCA_049700355.1 Candidatus Micrarchaeales archaeon
GGATTAGGAATGGGAATTTCATTCTTCTTCTTAGTAACGAGGTTCTTCTTTGACATAGATTTATTAAAAACAAAAAACCCATTAGTTTCTTTAGTTTTATCAATGATTGGAATAGCAGTTATTCTAATAATCTTCATTTCTCTTTGGGGTATGTTATAGAAAATGAGAAGTGAAGAAGAAATTAGAGAAGTTTTAGAAAGATTAAAAAATCTAAAATTTGATTGGTATCCATATTTTCCAGAATTTAACATTAGAAATATTGATGAATATAACACAACTATAAAAATCTTGGAATGGGTATTGGAATAGATTTTTAAATATTTAAACAAATAAAGAAAATGAGGAAATTCATTCCAATAATAATATTTTTTCTCTTTTTAGGAATAGCAAAAGCTCAATACATTCCAGGTGAAAACGCTTCTTTTATAGTTCAAGTTTCGGATATTTT
Source organism: Candidatus Micrarchaeales archaeon (assembly GCA_049700355.1). Taxonomy (GTDB): domain Archaea; phylum Micrarchaeota; class Micrarchaeia; order Micrarchaeales; family JBNAVG01; genus JBNAVG01. Next base: position 449 of record JBNAVG010000041.1, read on the forward strand.
TGGAAATCCAATAGATAATGCTGAATGCTATGGTTATATTTTCAATCCAGATTTTCAACTGATATTTTACAATAAATTGGAATACAAAAATGGATTTTATACGTCTAATTTCACCATTCCTAATAAATATGGAACTTATTTAGAAGTCGCTGAATGTAAGTTAAATTTGTATGGAAGCAATAAAACGATAAGAAGCGCCAAAACATTTTATGTTTCTTCTGCCTTTGATGTAATTGAAAGGCAGTTAAGCGAATATATTTCTAATGTTACCATTAACGTAACTTTAAACATTACAGGAAACTTAACCGAAGCAGTTTCTCAAGCCCAAGAAGATATAATTGGTTTATTATTAGCTTTACATTCCACCCCCGAAACATCATCAACTTGCTACAATTCTACTCATAGATTAGTAACAAAAACAGCAACCTGGGAAATCAATAAGAAAACTTACAACATTACAAAGCAAGAATTGGAGTATTGTTCTTGGGGCTGTAATAATGAAACTGGAAACTGCTATGCTTCACCACAACAATCATTTTACATAGGCGGAATAATTATTCTAATCTCTATAGTAGTTTTGATTATATGGAGGTTATTATCGTGAAGGAATATGTTACTCTAAAAGTTCCGATTAAGATGACAAAAGAGATGAGGCTGAATATGGATAAATTTGCGAGAATGAACAATATGAACTTTGATGAATTAATTAATAGCATAGTAACTCACTTCGCATCTGAGATTAGCAAGGAAAACTTAATGAATAAAAAAATTAAAGTTGATAACTTGGAAGATAGAGAAGTAAAAGTTACTGTCAGAATATCTTCAAAGCTTAGAAAATACTTTGAAGAATTTGCAGAAGCCTGTGGAACAAATTTGAGCGATTTTATAAGAAGCGTTTTGATTTACTTCCAAATGGGATTATTAACTGGTGATATAGATACTAAATCAATAGTTGAAAATTTCAAAAGGAAATATATTTTAGGGGATAAAAGTGAAAGGAAGCTCAGCGATTAGATATACGATAAACGTAATATTTTTAATATTTATAGCTATGCTTTTCCTATTTATAAGGAGTTACATAGTAGATGCTCCAAATATGTGGTTCCTATATTTTATTCCTTTTATTCTGCTTGTTCTTTGGGCTGTTTATACTATATAGTTTGTCGGACAAAAAATGTCAGACAAAAGCTTATAAAGGGTTTTTTTAACATCTTATCAGGTGAGAACAATGGTAAAGACTTTAGAATATGG
>JBNAVG010000041.1:1799-3990 GCA_049700355.1 Candidatus Micrarchaeales archaeon
TTATGGAAGATTCTATTCCAATTGCTGAAAAGTGGAAAAAAGCTTGGATTTCTGGAATGGCAAGATTCATTACTGATAATCCAATTCTTCAAAAAATTATAGAAGAAAGAGCTTCTAAAAGGGAAGATTTGAAGGAAGATAGCGAATATTGGGTTTATAGGTTAGCTGAACATTTTTCTCAATTACCTAAAAAGTATTGGGGAGAAGAAAGCGGTAAAGTTGATATGAAACTCTTTAAAGCTTTAGCCGAAAAATAATTTTAATGATGAAGCTTAGACTACTATGATAAATGATTAAAGGGCGGCGGTCTGACAAAGCTTTTTAAATGAAATTTGAATTAAAAATATGGCAGAAAAAAAGTTTGAATTAACATTTCCTTCTAAACTTTTTACAGAAAAGGAAAAAGAGGTAGCAAAAGAGATTTATGATATTGCTTCAGCAACATATTTTGAGCTATGGAAACCTAAGAAAGATGAAGAGTTTTTGAGAGAATCAATTCAAAAATGGCATAAAAAATTAAATCAGCTTTTAGATATTATGGAAGTTCCAAGAACTCCTTTGGAGAAAACGGTTAAAGCTGGTATTGAAGTTGGTGTTAGTCCAGAAAAGGGGTTGGTATAAATGGCAATTTTCGGAAACTTACCAACTTGGAAAGAATATGCCTATTTGTATATGGCTACTGACGATACTATAAAAGGATTAAGCTATATAATTCCAGAGGAAGTTTTGGGTTTTGAAGTCCCTACTATAAAAAGTCCAGATGCGGTTCTTTTCAGAACGAGAGAACATCTAACAAGAGCTAAAGGTTTGCTCGAAAAAGTGATTTATGGAGAGAAGCCTATTAAGAAAATTGCCGAAGAAATTAGAGTTAAAAGGAAATAATTAGCTATATGTCAAAGCAGAGCTCAACAGCTCATCTAATCTATCTTTACTGAAGTTTCTAAATGTTATAGAGAGAATTCTATCTTTAAAATATGCGTGAGGAATTATGAAAGGTTCTGAAATTTCAAAAGAAGCATAATCTCCTCTCGGTCTATATCTTATAGTTCCAGAAATAGTATTTTTTTCCTTATCTATTTCTATTGAAGAGAAAAATATGGGCTCCTCTTCTTCAATATTTTTGTGTTTAAAATCAATTATTATTTCATTATCCTTTTCAAAAATTCTTCTTATCTTAAACCCAGATTTCATTATTTCTTTAATTATTTCTTCCATATGATACTCTCAGCTGTTTATTTAAATTTCTTTGTCAGACAAAACCTTTTAAACTTAACTTTTTACTTTCTTTTATGGCAGAAGAAAGTTTAGCCGAAGTTATGGAAGCTTTAAAGAAAGAATATGGAGAAGCACCCAAACCAGCAGAGGCTTTGAAAAAAGAAGAGAAAATAATTTCTCCCGAAGCAAGGGAAAAGATGGTAGAAATTCTGAAAAAGATTGCTGAGATTGAAGCAAAAGGTCTAAAGAAAGCAGGAGAAGTAATATCTAAAGCTTGGGAGAAATATAAAAAGGAAAAAGAGCTTAAAGAGGCTGTTGGAGAAAAACCGAGAAGTTTTGAAGAAATTTTGAAAGAGACAGAAATAGAAGTTTATACTCCAGAATTGGGAGTTTATAAGAGGTGATTTTATGGAATATAAAGAATTACACGAAATTTTAACAGCAGAGCAGATTAAAGAATTAAGAGAAACTGTTAAAGAGTTGAGAAAGAAGAAAATAGCTCCATTAGACCCAGAATTTACAAAAGCTCTTAGAGAAATTTTTGGAAAATATAGAGAAGAACTTTTAAGCAAAGGCATAGATTCAGATTATTTAGCATATGTAGTTTCTTTTGTTTTATCCAAATTACCAGAAGATATTTGGGAACAAACTTTGAAAATTTCTGAAGAAAAAGCAAAAAAGAAACTTGAAGGCGCCGTTTAGGTGATTTTATGGAATTAGATAAATGGATTGAGGAAGGTAAAAAGGATATTGAAAGAGGAATAGAACAGGAAATAGATAGGATAGTAGAGTTTGACCCAGATAAAATTTTTAGCATAATGTTGGGATTAACTGAGGCACATAGAAGAGAGCTGATAACAGAAGAGGGCTTTAAGAGATTGAGTGAGAAACTTAAAAAGAAACTTCAAGAATTAGTTTAAACGTCAGACAAAAACTTTTAAATAGCTAATTTTACTTTTCCTATGCAATGGTATGC
>JBNAVG010000042.1:0-3967 GCA_049700355.1 Candidatus Micrarchaeales archaeon
GATTTCTTCTTCAAAAGTTTACGAATACGCTACTTTGCACAATGATTCTCAATTTGTAAACCCAAGCTTTGCATTAAATCTTTTTAAAACTTAGATTTTTTCAACAAAAAAATTCCCGATTGCTAAATATTTTGCACCAGTATTTAAGAGAGTCCAAACAGCATCTTCAGGAGTACATACTATAGGATAACCATGCTTATTAAAGCTTGTATTAACGATTGCTCCTATTCCGATCTCTTTTTTAAGTTTTTGAATTAATTTTCTAAACATTTTGTTCTCTTTTTTTCCAAGAATTTGTGGCCTTGTAGTATGGTCTATATGGGAAGCTGCGATCATATCATTCCAATATTCTTTTTTTACCATATTTGCAATCGTCATAAACCTATTTGGTGTTTTATAGTCTTCAAGAATTTTTTTAGCATCTTCTTCAAGAATCGTTGCTGCAAAAGGTTGGTAGTATGGCCTTCTTTTTATAGCAATATTTAGCTTATCCCTGCTCTCAGCTACATTTGGTAAAGCAAATATACTTCTATTGCCGAGGGCTCTAGGCCCATACTCAAGCTTACCCTGAAACCATAAAACTATTTCTTTGTTCAAAATTTTTTCTAAAGAAGCTTCGACAACATCTACCTCTTCAAACTTTATTTCTTTTGAATGCTTCTTTAAAGTTTCTTCTATTTCTTCGTTTGAAAATTCCGGACCAAAATAAATTTGCTCAGGTCTTTGCATGATTTTTCCGTTTCTTTCGTAATCTACTAAAAGAGCAGCTCCGAGTGCAAGGCCTCCGTCTCCCATGTGTGGAAAAACATAAAGCTCTTTGACAAAATCCAAATTGTTTATTCTCATATTCATTTTTACGTTTGAAAAAAGACCTCCGGCTGCTGCAATATAAGGAATGTTATACTCTTTAAACACATCTCTAATAATCTTCTCAACTTCCTCTTCTATGTACTTTTGTACAGCATAAGCAACTTCTTCTCTACAATATTTCCAAAGTAGATTTTCTTTTATCCATTCAGAAAGCAACAGTTCGTATTTTATTCCAAAATCACTAACAAGTTCTTTTTTTGTTTCATCATACCTAACTATTTTTTTAAATTCATTTATTTCACAAGGATAAGAATAAGCTGCAAGGCTCATTACTTTTCCTTCATCCTCGCTATACTTTAAATCAAGTGCAAGAGTAACTGCTCCATATAGGATACCAAGACTCGCGCTTGCTTTAAAACTCCTAATTCTTTCAAGATTTCCATTATCACCGATCCAAACGCTTCCACTCAAACCATCTCCAGCTCCATCCAAGGTAATAACTATTGCTTCCTTAAAACCACTTGTAAAATAGGCACTTGCAGCATGAGCAAGATGGTGTTCAACAAAAGTTATTTTTCTATTTTGTAACCCAAAACCTTCGACGTATTTCTTAATAAAATATCCTCCTACTTTTTTTCCTAAAAATTCCCAAAATTGTTTTGGCTTTTGGTCTTGAATTATTTTAAAAGCTAAATTCGTTAGATGCATACTTAACCTACTTGGTTTTTTTGCTTTTCTTCTCCAAATTTCTCTTCTTTTTTCTTCATATTTTGGAAATATCCTAGAAATCAAAGCACTTCCACCTATCCAAGGAATAGCAATTTCATCAATATCACAACCAAGAGAAAGAAGCCAATTTATGCTATTCTTTGGAAATCCAACATCATTCTTCTTTTTTGTAAACCTTTCTTCATTTACTGCTCCTATTACTTTTGCACTATCAACTACCGCTGCTCCAGCATCGTGACAATTATGGATTCCAAGTATCATAAATTTTTTTCAATAATGTTTAATAAATATCTTATTTAATTACAAAAACAAAATAGTAAAAAAGAGCCCCCATAGTTTAGCTTGGATAGAATGTTGGCTTGCGGAGCCAACGGCCCAGGTTCAAATCCTGGTGGGGGCAATTAAAGAGGTATATAAAAATTTCCATGAAAAATTTGAACAAAAAAATTTTAAAATCTTTATTTTGATATAATTTCTCATGGGTTTAAACGATTTGAGTTATGTAGAGATGCAATTTGTTGACCTCCGAAGGTTAAGGGAAATAGATGTTACGGTAAAAAGGTTTGAAGAAAGCCTTTCTGAAGGAAAAGTTTTTGATGGCTCCTCGGTAGGTATGGCACCGATACAAGAGAGTGACCTTGTTCTTAAACCAATTCCTGAAACTTTTTTTAAGCTTCCATGGAATAAAAAAGTTGGAAGAGTACTCTGCGATATATATAAAGCAAATAAAGAAATGGAAGAACACGAAATGAGCCCAAGGTTTATACTCAAAAAACAGCTCCAAAAGGCTAAAGAAAATAGCTTCAAGTTTTTTACAGCCGTAGAAAATGAGTTCTTCTTGCTTAAAGAAAATAATTTAATAGATGAAGCAGGCTATTTTTATACCACTCCGCTAGACAAAACAAAGGAATTTAGAAATGAGATTTTTGAAACATTAACAAAGCTCGGAATAGAAGTAGAATACATGCATCACGAAGTTGCACAAGCTCAAGGCGAAATAACTCTAAAATACCAAGAGGCTCTAAAAATGGCTGATACTGTAATAACTTTTAGGTATATAGCTCAAAACATAGCTCATACAAAAGGCTTAGTGTTTACTCTAATGCCAAAGGTAAAAGCAGGAATAAACGGAAGTGGAATGCATATTCATTTAAGCTTAAGCGATTTAAAAGGAAATAATGTTTTTTATTCGAGTAGCGATAAACTAAAAATTTCAAAAACTGCAAAATATTTTATTGGTGGTGTTCTCGAGCATTTTAAAGCTTTGGCTGGTATAGTTGCTCCAAGCATAAACTCAAGAAAGAGACTAATTCCAGGTTATGAGGCTCCAATAAACAAAGCATGGGGACCAAAGAATAGGAGTGCTCTTATTAGGATACCTGCATTCTTTTCAAAAAAAAGTGCTAGAATAGAGTTTAGGATGCCAGATTCTACTTGTAATCCCTATTTAGCTTTTGCTTCTTTGCTTGCTTGTGGTTTAGAAGGAATAGAAAAAGAAATAGACCCTGGTGAAGCATGTTTTAAAAATACTTATGAAGAAAAAGATTATGAGAGCATACCAGGAAAACAAGAAGAAATAATAGCTGAGTTGAAAAAGGATAAAACGATAAGAAATACTCTTGGAAAAGCTTTCGATGCTTATGTTAAATTGATGGAAGAAGAATTAAAAGATTATAAAAAAGAAAACAAAAAGTGGAATCCTTTTGAAATAACAAAATGGGAAATAAAAAAATATTTGGAGTTTTAGTAGATGGATAGGATTTTACTTTTAAAAAAATCCGCAGAAATTTCAAATTCTTGTATACCTTTGATAAAAAAATTGTTAAAAAAGAAAATAAGTGAAATAGAGCTTGCTAAGGAGATTGAAAAGAATATTATTACCAAAGGTGCAAAACCTGCTTTTGAAATCATCGTAGCAAGTGGAAAAAGGTCTTCAAAGATACATGCAAAACCAACAAAAAGAATAATAAATGGTATAGGTTTTATAGATTTTGGAGCTTCTTATAAAGGATACAAGAGCGATTTAACGATTCCTTTCATTAAAGGGAAAATTTCAAAAGAAGAAGAAAAAATCATAAATGCTACTATTGAAGCTTACACAATAGCAAAGAAAGAAATAAAGGTAAACAAAAATTGTTGGGAGGTTTATGAAAAGGTTAATGATTTTTTAAAAAGTAAGGGATTCTTCTTAAAACATTCTCTTGGACATGGAGTAGGTATTAGAATACATCAGCTTCCAATAATTGGAAAACCAATGAAAAAACTAAAGAAAAAGGAGATTGAAAAATTAAAAAAATTAAAGTTTAAGGAAAACATGGTTTTTACCATTGAGCCAGGTGTTTATGTTAAAGGTATAGGTGGTTGTAGGATAGAAAACACTTTTCTACTTAAAAAAGATAAACTTGTAAAACTTACTAATGCAAAACTG
>JBNAVG010000043.1:0-1389 GCA_049700355.1 Candidatus Micrarchaeales archaeon
GTAGAGCGGCTGCCTCGTAAGCAGTAGGTCGTGGGTTCAAATCCCACCTGGAGCTTAAAAATTAAATTAAGTAAATTAAATGAGAAGATGAAAATGATGCAGGAGGAAAAAGTTTACATTATCAAAGAAGTAAAAAATCCAAAAGTCTCGGTTATTGTACCAACGCTAAATGAAGAGAGGTATATCGAAAAGACTTTACTTTCTATAAAAAATCAAATGCTGAATTTTCCAATAGAGATTATCGTAAGCGATGGTAAAAGTAATGATAAAACAGTAAAGATTGCTAAAAAGTATGCAAACAAAATAATAATCTATAATAAAAGAAGTCCAGCAATACAAAGAAATATGGGAGCAAAGTATGCAAAAGGAGAATATTTAATATTTGTTGACGCTGATACGATTCTTTTACCAAACACTATCCAAGAAATTTTAAAAGTACTAAAAAAGAAAAATGTATCTCTTGTAGCCTGTCCTATTCTTCCCATTGAGTATAAACTTCCAAACTTTTTTCTTTTTTGGTTTTTTAATCAATTTTCAAAAACAAGTATAAAAACAAAAAAACCACAGATTGTTGGGATTATAATAGGTACTAAAAAGAAGGATTTTCTCAAAGTAAAAGGTTTTGATGAAAAGAAAAATATTTTTGAAGATTATGATTTTTCAGAAAAGATATCAAAAATAGGTAAAATAAGTATAGTAAACTCAACCTTTGTTTTAACTTCTTCAAGGAGAATAGAAAAATGGAGTAAAACTAAAAATGTAAGAAGCTTAATAAGTTATTTCACTTATCTTTTTACAGGAAAAGGAATTGGAAAGTATGAAATGGTAAGGTAATTTTTAATTACCAAGAGAATTCGCAACAAGATATAAACCGACACCCATTAATACTACTCCCCCAAAAATAACCGTCATTTGGATTATATAAGGAGGAACAGAATTTAACACTTCAATTGCTCCACCCAATATTTTAGAAGGATCCAATACGGGTTTATTATTTACTATAGTAATTGAATCTGCAACTTGTGTAGGTAATTTTGTTATTCCTTCTCTTAAAAAATCGGAAAATTCCATACTTTTTCTAATAGCTGAAAAACCAATAACAGTAAGACTCGATCCTACAACAGCTTCTCTAATTTTTTCTCCAAAGGTTTTTGTATGTTTTTTATCCAATTCTGGCATATATTTTTTTGCACTACTCTTAATTTAAATTTTTTTATTTCTTTTACATAATATACATAATATTTAGTCAATAAATTAATCAATAGCAATTTTGTGATATTGCAATATTTAAATCTTTTATTTGCTAATAATCTTTATGCCAAGATGGAGATGGTGTATGCAAAGAAGAGGCGGCCCTGGAAGGCCCTTTAACCCTTTATACATTTCACA
>JBNAVG010000043.1:1489-3439 GCA_049700355.1 Candidatus Micrarchaeales archaeon
GTATGCAAAGAAGAGGCGGCCCTGGAAGGCCCTTTAACCCTTTATACATTTCACAAATACCAAACGCAAAAGAGTTTATTCCAAGGCCAATTCTTAATCAAGAACCAATAGAGCTAACGTTTGCTGAGTTTGAAGCTGTAAGGCTAAGCGACTTGGAAAAGCTAAAACAGGAAGAAATAGCTCAAAGGATGAAAACATCTCGTGGAACAGTTTGGAGGCTATTGGAAAAAGGTAGAGAAAAAATCGCTAAAGCATTGGTAGAATCAAGGCCATTGATAATAGCTCAAAAGGGAGAGATAGAGATAGAAAACGAAAATAAAAACGAAAAAGAAAGCGCTAAAGAAAACGAAAACGCTAATGAAAGCGAAGAAAAAATCGAAGGAAATCAATAGGCTGAGCTTGCTAAGTATAGAGTGCTTTTTGCTTTTCTTCCACATATGCATTTTTCTTCGAAAGGTTTCTCATTTGTTATTACCCTAAGGCTAAACTCTTTTGAAAGCTCCTTTTCGCATTCTTCGCTCTCGCACCATGAAATTTTGCAAATCTTCGCTTTTGCTAAATTTTCTTTTATCTCTTCTTTGCTCCTTGCTTCTGCTATTCTTTCTTTTAAATATTCTTTTGCTTTTTCAAGCATCTCCTTTTGAATTTCCTCAAGAATTTCATTAACTTTAAAAAGCTCATCTATTTTTATTTTTAATTTTTTTAAGTCATTCCTTTTTACAACAGTAATCTCTTTCTCGCTTACTTCTTTTTTTCCAACTTCAATTTTTAATGGAACTCCTATTAAATCATAGTGGTTTAGCTTCCATCCAAAGGAGTGCTTATCATCTATATCAACTTCTACTCTAATACCTTTCTCCTTCAATCTCTTTTCTAAATCTTTACAAAAGTCTACTACCTCTTTTTCTATTTTTGTTGGAATTATTATTGCTTGTATTGGTGCAATCCTCGGTGGTAAAACTAAGCCTTTATCATCTCCATGTATAGCTACTATCGCTCCAATAAGCCTTGTTGTTATTCCCCAAGAAGTTTGATAAACAAAATCATAGCTACCATCTTTCTTTTTAAACTTTATTCCAAAAGCTTTAGAGAAGTTTTGTGAAAGAAAATGGGAAGTACCAAGCTGAAGTGCTTTACCATCTGGCATTAAAATCTCAAAAGTATAGGTTATCTCTGCCCCAGGAAACTTCTCGCTTTCTGGCTTTCTACCATCTATAACCTCTAGTGCTAAGTACTCTTCAACAAATTCTTTGTACCTTTTTAAAGCTCTTAAAGCTTCTTCCTTTGCTTCTTCAGCACTTGCATGAGCAGTATGGCCTTCTTGCCAAAGGAATTCTCTACTCCTTATAAAAGGATGAGTCATCTTTATTTCCCATCTTACAACATTACACCATTGGTTTATTCTAATAGGCAAATCCCTATAGCTTTCTATCCATTTTGAGAAAAAAGGATACATTATTGCTTCTGAAGTTGGTCTTATAGCTATTCTTTCTTCCCCGCTTTTTTCTTGTAGCCAAGCAACCTCTGGAATAAAGCCTTTAAAATGCTCAGCCTCTTTTTTTAGCTCAGACTCAGTAACAAAAAGTGGAAAATAAGCATTCTTTACCCCATCTTTTTTTATTAGCGAGTCAAAAGCAGTAGAAATTTTTTCCCAGATTTCGTAGCCATACGGCATTATAGCATAGATTCCATGTATTTTTGAATAATCGCAAAGCTTCGCTTTCTTTACAACTTCTTCGTACCATTTAGCAAAATTTTCTTTCTTTTGGTTTAGCTTTTCTGAAGCCATAAATATCTTTACCTTTAAAAAATATAAATTTTTGTTTCTTTTTCTTTTTTCTATTTTCCATTTTTGCTATCTATCTGTTTATTTGTCTATCTTATTTAATCTTCAGCAGTTTTGCATTAGTAAGTTTTACAAGTTTATCTTTTTTAAGTAGAAAAGTGTTT
>JBNAVG010000044.1:0-3356 GCA_049700355.1 Candidatus Micrarchaeales archaeon
CTATTAAATATTTTGAAACCGCATTCTTAAGGTCTTGTGGATGGATTTTGCTATTGGTATAATCTCTTTCAAAACTTTCTAACCTTTTTTAATCAACCATTAAAAATCGTTTATCTTTTCCAATTCCGTATTTTTCAATGGAATCAAAAAATTAAAATTTGATAAAGGGTTATTTAAAATATAAATTTTTATTGATAAAAGGAATCAAAGCAACTACTAAACCATGGACATAAAGACTTTTTCTATCCATGACATTTTTTGTAAGAAATCCTATTGCACCATTTTTTTGTTTTATATTAGGAATTCCACTTATTTTCTCCATTACCTCACCAAGTTCCGTACCATTTAAGAGATGGGTAATAATGTTTTCTGGAAGTTCAAAATATGGAGACGTCCCGAAACCGATTTTTCCTTCATCATCGATTATACACATCGCACCAAAAGCAAACCATTTCGAATAAATTTTTATTATTCCCCCTTCGATACCTACAAAAAATTTTGCACCTAAATTTTTCTCTTCGTTTATTTTCTTTAATTCCAATGCTCTATTTTTTGCTCCCTCAAATGTTTCATCATTTATCGGTTGGTTAGGAACTTTAGAATCAACTTTTATACCAATAACCTCCACATTACCAAAATATTTTGAAAAAGCTTCCTTTACCGCTTCTATTTTTACCGGATTTTGAGAACCTACTAAAACTTTCATAATTTTCATTAAAATCTTATTTTTAAATATTTATCTAGTAAGATGGAATATAAGAAAAGGAAAATCAGCTATTTGGAGGATAACTTAAAAAAAGGCTTGCTAAAAAATAAATATATTTGATTCTAAATTAATTCATGGAAAAAATAGAGGCTCAGATTTTTAATATAATCGAAGAGAAGCAAGAAATAAGCTACAACGAGCTAAGAAAAGAAATACAAGCTAAAAGCTTAGAAGTAGACGAAAATAAGCTAAGGGAAGCTATAAACTTGCTCGAAAACTTAGGTGCTGTTGGGGAAAGAAGAATAGGAAACATGCAAATACTCTATTCTCTTCAACCATCTAATTTTCCTAATAAAATTCTTATCGTAGAAGATGATGTGCAAATAAACAGGCTAATGGCTATTTCTATTGGAAAAGGCTTTAACATTCTTCAAAGCTACAATGGAAGGGAAGCTATGGAAACTATAAGAAAGGAAAAACCAGATTTAATAGTTCTTGACCTAATGCTACCAGAGAAGGATGGCTTAGATATTTGCAACACAATAAGGCATGACCCTGAGCTAAAAAACATAAAGATAATAGTTGTTAGTGCATTGGATGCTACTTCGCATAGGTTAAAAAGCTTAGAGAGGGGTGCAGATTATTACATTAAAAAACCTTTTGACCCTTATGAACTAAGAACATTAGTAAACATTTTTCTAAGGAAAAAGGGAAAGAAGTTTGACCCATTGGTAGATTTGCCAGATGAGGAAAGGATCTCTACAGAGCTTGAAAACGCATTGCAGGAAGATTTTCAAATAATAAAGATTTCATTACAAAACCTAAGCGATTATGAGAAAAAGTTTGGTGAAAAAGAAGCTATGGTTGTTATAAGGCTGCTTTCTCAACTTCTACAAGATGAGGCAAAGAAAAATTTAAAGAGTGGTTTTATAGGTTATTTAAAGAATAGAGAATTTGTGATAAGCGGAAAAAAAGAGGATGTTGCACAAACACTAGAAGCTCTTAAAAAAGAGTTCGATGCAGTTTTACCATTCATATACCAAGAAAAAGGTTATTTGCCAATAGAAGCCGAGCTAACTACTATCTTTGAGAGCGAAAAAGTACCAAAGCTCGAGCTCGTTTTAAAAGAGATTCCAAAAGAAGAGCTTCTTTCAAAAAGAAAAGAAATACTTGGAGAAAGAAAATTCGTTGACATTGGAAGCTATACCTATGAGGAGCTTCAAAAGATGCTTGGAAATGGAGTTAACGTTGTTATAACAAGAGGTCCTTATGGAGTTCAGATTAGTGTAACAAAAGAAAAAAAGGAAGAAAAAGGGGAAGAAAAACAAGAGAAAAAAGAAGAATAGTGGAGCAATGGATGAAATAGAAAGAAGGAAAATTGAGCACATAAAAATAGCTATAAAAAAAGAAGCACAGGCAAAAGAAAACTATTTTGACTATATTTATTTTCTACACTCAGCAATACCAAAAGAAGACATTAGCAACATAAAGATTGAAACAAAATTTTTAAAAAAGAGAATAAAGCCTTTTATGATTACAGCAATCACTGGAGGTTTTAAAAAAGCTGAAAAAATAAATAAAGCTCTTGCAAAGGTTGCTGAAGAAGAAAACATAGCTTTTGGGGTAGGTTCACAAAGAATAATGCTCCAAGATAAAAATTTAAAGTATAGCTACTATGTAAGAGATGTTGCTCCAAACGTTTTGCTCATTGGTAATATAGGAATAGCCCAGCTCTTGAAGTACAAACCAGAAGAAATCGAAGCAATGGCAAAGGATATAGATGCTGATGCTATTGCAGTTCATTTTAACATTCTTCAAGAGATTCTGCAAATTGAAGGGGATAAAAAGCTTAGTGGTTTTGAAGAAAAGCTTACCGAGCTAAGCGAGCTTATTCCAGTAATCGCAAAAGAAACTGGTTGTGGAATAAGCAGAGAAGTTGCTTTAAAATTAAAAGAATGTAAGGTAAAGGCAATAGATGTTAGTGGTTATGGTGGAACATCTTGGGCAAAAGTAGAAATACTGAGAAGAAAAATGAGAAAGCAAGAGGTAGAAGAGGATTTACCTTTTGAAGAATGGGGAATACCAACACCACTTTCGATACTAGAGGCAAAAGCATCTGGATTACCAATAATAGCAAGTGGTGGAATAAGGAATGGAGTAGACGCTGCAAAAGCGATAGCACTTGGTGCTACTATTGCTGGAGCAGCAAAACCATTCATAGAAGCTTTCGTAAAAAATGGTGAAGAAGGGGTAAGGAAAAAAGTAAAAATTTACTTAAACCAATTAAAAAAGACAATATTCTTGGTTGGATGCAAGGATGTAAAAGAATTAAGCAAAAAGCAAATCATAGTTACAGGTAAGCTAAAAGATTTTTTTGAAGCTAGAGGATATCTTAGATAAACCTTTTCTCTTGTTTCTTTTAAACTTTTCGTTTTAATGTTAACTATTGTATTCCTTAATATTTTTTCTATTTGCTAAGATAATTTTCGAGATAAAATAAACCAAATTCGATTCTGATTTATGTTTTTTCTTTTTAAAAAATTAAAAATTAAGAAATATAATTAAGGAGGATTATAGTTTTGAACAAAGCTTACCCCATAAATAGTTCCATGGTTATTGTTACCGCTATAATCTTTTGCATCTCCATTTA
>JBNAVG010000045.1:0-3345 GCA_049700355.1 Candidatus Micrarchaeales archaeon
TTGCTTAGTGTATTTGGGTTTTGGGTGTTATCTATTGTTATTGGTCTTCTATATTTCCAAGTGGTTAAGTTTATAGAAGTAGGAGTGCTTGAGATGGAGGTTATAGAAGTAGAAGTGGTTGAGGTGGTATGCTTAGTTATACTAAGAAAGAATAAGGCACCTGCTATCCAATCAATGATTAAAACAATGATTAAAATTATTAACCCATATTTCTTTAAATTTTTCATTGTATTAATATTTCAAAAAAATTTAAAAAGCTTTTGTTTTTTATAGACTCGTGAGTTTTTGAAGAGAAAAGTATAAAAAAGGCTTTTGATAATATATTTATATAAAATTATTTTTATACTAGTTTGGGGGTGAAAAAATGGCTGAAGAATCTAGACTTGGAGGTCAACAGGTAATGATATTACCTGAAGGAGCAACGAGATTACTTGGTAGAGATGCACAGCATACAAACATCGCAGTTGGTTATGCGGTTGCGAGTATAGTGAGAACAACTCTCGGACCAAAAGGAATGGATAAGCTACTCGTAAGCGACCTTGGAGACATAACCATAACAAACGATGGAGCAACAATACTGGATGAGCTAAACGCTGAGCACCCAGTTGCAAAGATAATGGTAGAGGTAGCTAAAACACAAGACAAAGAAGTTGGTGATGGAACAACAACATCAGTAATACTCGCTGGAGAGCTATTGAAGAACGCTGGTGACTTAATAGACCAAGGAATACATCCAACGCTAGTTATAAAAGGCTATAAAATGGCTGCTCAAAAAGCAGTCGAAGTGCTAAAGAAAAAGGCTAGGAAAGTAAACGCTAAAGATAAAGAAGTATTGGAAAGGATAGCTCAAATATCGATGGCTTCGAAGAACATTGGTGGAGAAGAAGAGAAGAAGAAGATTGCTAAGCTTGCAGTTGAAGCTGTTTTGCAGGTTGCTGAAGAAACAGAAGAAGGCTATAGAATAGATAAAGACCTAGTAAAAATAGAAAAGAAAAGCGGAGCAACTGTTGGTGAAACACAACTAATAAAAGGAGTTCTAGTTGATAAAGAGTTTGCACATCCAGGAATGCCAAAAAGAATAGAAAATGCAAAAATAGCTTTGATAGATGCTTCTCTAGAGATTGAGAAAACAGAAACAGATGCAAGGATTGAAATAACTTCTCCAGAACAAATGGAAGCTTTCTTAAAACAAGAAGAAAAGATGCTAAAGGAAATGGTTGAAAAGATAAAAGCAAGCGGAGCAAACGTTTTGTTCTGTCAAAAGGGAATAGATGATGTTGCACAGCATTACCTAGCAAAGTATGGAATATCAGCAGTAAGGAGAGTAAAGAAAAGTGATATGGAAAAGCTTGCAAAAGCAACTGGAGCTAGAATAGTTACTAGCTTAGATGATTTAAGCGAGAAAGACCTAGGTTATGCTGGTTTAGTAGAAGAAAGGAAAATAGTTGGAGAGCAAATGGTATTCGTTGAAAACTGCAAGAACCCAAAGAGCGTTACATTATTCGTTAGGGGTTCAACAGAGCATGTGGCTGATGAAGCAGAAAGGTCTGTTGTTGATGCAATTGGTTCAATTACTGCAACTCTTGAAGAAATGGGCTATGTAATAGGTGGTGGAGCGATAGAAATAGAACTTGCGAAAGAACTTAGAAAGTATGCTGAACAAGTTGGTGGAAAAGAGCAGCTTGCGATTCAATCTTTTGCTGATGCTCTTGAAATAGTTCCAAAGACACTTGCTGAGAGTGCAGGAATGGACCCAGTAGATATCCTAGTTCAACTAAGGACAAAACACCAAAGCAAAGAAGGTGAAGCTTTTGGAATAAACCTTTATGACAACAAAGTAGATAACATGGAAAAAATAGGAGTTATAGAACCACTAAAGACTGTTAGGACTGCTATAGGAAGTGCAGCAGAAGCAGCAGAGATGATACTTAGAATAGATGATATGATAAGCGCAAAGGCAAAGACACCAAGCACAAGACCAGGAGAAGGAGGAGAAAGCTCAGAAGAATAGTTTTATTTTTTTATTCTTTTTTCTACTTCTTCTTTTTCAAACTCTTTTATATATTTGATAGCTTTTTCTAAATTTTCCTCTTTTTCTTTCCTGCTTCCTTCTTTCGAAAGAAGGTTTAGCAGAATACTTTCGTTTAGCTTGAAGTTTAATTTTTTTAGCTCTTCCCTTAGCATTTGTAAGCCTATATCTTTTATATCTCCTTTCTTTATAAGCTCTCTCATTTTTTCTATTTCAACTTCTACTTCTTTAGCGTTTATAGATTTTTCTATGCTTATCAAAGCCCCTTCTTCTTTTTGAAGCTGAGAAAGCTGAACATCTTTTGGCTTAAAACCTTCTTTTAGAGTAGCGTTTACCTTTATTTTTATTATTGGTTTTCTTTCCTTTTCCTTTTCACTTTCTATTATTCTTTTAATCTCCTCCTTTGTTTTTTCGAATATTTCGTTTGGAGTTGAGGATTCAAAGTTTAGCTCTCTGTAAAAGAATGGCCTAGAATCTATTTCAATAAACTTATAAGAGTATTTTGAAGTATCAAAAATTATAAAGCCTTTCTTTTCTTCTTCATCCTTTTTTTGTTGTGTAAGAACAGTACTTCCAGGGATCAAAAACATTTTTCCATGAACTCTTGCTTCAATCTTTTTATGTATGTGCCCACAAACATAAAGGTCAAAGCCTTTTGGAAGTTCGCTTAAGCTAATGAAATCATTCAAAAAGGGCATAAACTCTTTTATACTTTGATGGAAGAGAAAAATCTTAAAGCCTTTTTTTGTTTTTGCTTCTTCTTCTATTTTTTCTCTTTCCTTTTCTAAAAACTCTTTGAATTGCATATCCTCCATACCACCGATTCCGAGCAAGCTTATTCTTTCATCGTTTTTTGAAAGTGTTATCCATTTATTGTTAGCGTTTATTAAGATTCCAGCAAGTTGTAAAACCTCAACTATATCCTCTTCTCCAAGCGCTTTTCTTTCATGAGTAGCTGGTATTGCGATTATCGGTAAGCTTGGAAACTCGCTAACTTCTTTGTTTCTAAAAGCAACCTCTTCTATTTTGGTTTTATAATCTTTTAAAGCAAGCATTTGTAAGATTTTAAAGCCTTTGTAGATACTTGAAGAATCTGGGTTATCAGTATCAAAAATATCACCCGCTATTATCACAGAGTCGACATCTTCTTTTAATATTTTTTCAACTACTTGTTGAGCCTGTATGAAAGAATCTTCTTTAGTAAAACCCCCAAAGCTAAAACCAAAATGAGTATCCGAGAATATCGCAATTTTCATTAATCTTTTTTGAATTTCTCTTTTTTATTTTTATTGAAATAAATAAATGAAAAAAGGATA
>JBNAVG010000046.1:0-3286 GCA_049700355.1 Candidatus Micrarchaeales archaeon
ATATTCTTTACTTCTTCCCAAGGTTTAAGAAAAGCAATCCAAGGTTTTACTAAATCTACCATGTTTTTATTCAGAAAGAAAGTTTTAAAAATTTTAACTAAAGTTTCTAAGGTTTCTTATTTTTCCAAAATAGAGCTCTTCAGCAAAAACATCGAAAGAATCCAAATCAACTTCTTTTAAAAACTGTGAAAGCAACTCTTCTTTTGGAATTATGTTTATTTCTTCACCACTCATGAAAAAATTTATCGAAGGAAGAACAACAACCTTTTTCTTCTTGTATTCTCCAAAAAGAAAACATTTCAATTTTTCTTTTATTCCAATTTTTGTAAACAAAGCAATCGCTGGATGCTCATGAGCAGTAATCAAAAAATCTGCTTTTTTAAAGTTTTCTTCAGTAGGAAGCTCCTCACCATGGAAAAAAAGAAAATTCTCTACCAATAACTCTTGCTTGAATATTTTTATTCCAAGTGCTTTAAGAGAATCAACGAAATTATCATGGTTTCCTTTTATCAGAAAAAGCTCAACACCTTTTTCCTTACAAAACCTTACAAAATCGTTAACTTCGTTAAACTCTTCCAAAGCAACCTTATCGAATTCATTCTTTATATCTCCATTTACTATTATTCTATTTGCATTTGTTTTTGAAAGAGCCTCCTCAACCTGCTTAACGATGTATTTATAATTCATCTTTGGAATGAATACTCCTTTTTCAGCCATTACCCCTTCGTAACCAAAATGGGTATCTGCGATTACTATCGAGTTTAATCTTTTTATGAATAGAACTTCATTAAATATTTCAAAACCTTCAAAACCTTTCAAATTAACTTTCACAAATATTTTTGTTTTTTATTGTTTTTATTTCTAAATCTTTTTCTTTTTCCAAAAATACATCGCAATATTTATTGATACACTAAAATAATTTGCTCTTGAAAAACCAATTTAATTACCTTTTTTGTAGAATTTTTAAAAATTGAAAAACTTTTCTTTTTCTTTGATAAAAAAAGAATTTAAATAATGAAACAATATAAAAATGTAGAAAATATGGAAAGAGAAAAAAACTCAACTAAAGAAAATATAAAAAAATATATTGAAAATGCGTATGAGGAGGTATCAAAGAATTATCCATCATTACCCCCGATTTTAATTTGTGGGGAATTAAGAAATAATGGAATTGAAGCAAAATATCTAAACGATACAACTCCTATTAATTTTAGTGAAGAAGGTAAATCATTGGTTGGTAAAAGTAAAGATAAATGGAAAATTGAGTTTAATGGAAAAAAATTTAAAGCTATTGTTACTCTTCGCTGGACTAAAAGGGAAATAAGAGGTAGAACAAAAGAAGATAGTAAAATTGAAGATATAGATAAGACGATATTAGATAGTGAAATCGAGGATATAAAAGTATTAGAAAATGATGAAGAATTCCCTTTGAGAGGATAAACAATTTTTAAAGTTAATTTAAGCTTGTTGACGTGCTTAAAAAAGAATAGATATTGAATTTTTAAACCTTAGATTAAAAAATAAAATAAACCCTGGGAAAGAAAATGCTTCTCTTCCCTCTTCTTTTTGAAAATATCTTACGCATAAGATAAAATTTTAAATTTTTATCTTTTTTGTGAGATATTTTTAAAATTTTTAAAAATGTTGGCAAGCTTAAATTTAAAAAAAGCTAAAAATAAATATGCTCTATTTCATAGGCTTGGGAATCTCCGAAGGAGATATAAGCTTAAAGGCTATAGAAAAGCTAAAAGAATGCGAAAAAATATACTTCGAAAAATACACAAGCTTAGTAAAAGATAGCTACATAGAAAAAATAGAAAAAATTGTAAACAAAAAATTTGTTTTGCTAAAAAGGGAAGAGCTAGAAGGAAATAGCAGAATAGTTGAAGAAGCAAAGAATAAAAAAATAGCATTATTGGTTGGTGGTGAAAGCTTAATAGCAACAACTCACCATAGCATCGTTTTAGACCTTCTTAAGAATAAAATTCCTTTCGAAATAATTCATAGCTCCTCAGCAATTTGCTCAGCTATAAGCGAAAGCTTCCTTCAAGTTTATAGGTTTGGTAAAATAACAACTATTCCTTTTTGGAGAGAAGATTATAAGCCTTTGAGCTTTTATGATTATGCTTTAAAAAACTTTAAGAATAATTTGCATACTATTTTTCTTTTGGATGTTAAAGAAGAGAATAATGGAATTAGGTTTATGAAGGTTAATGAAGCATTAGAAATTTTAAAAAAAGCTGAAAAAGAAAGGAGAAAAGGATTGATAAAAGAAAATACAAAAATAATTGTGCTTTCTTCTATTGGTGAAGAGAACATTAAAGTTTATGGTGAGATACAAAAAATTGAGAAAAAGAATATTGAGAGCTTTCCTTCAATAATAATACTACCAGCAAAGCTCCATTTCATGGAGGAGGAGATTCTTTCTTTTTTTGAGGTTTAAGATTTTTTATATAGCACAACTTTAAAAAACTTAGAATTTACTGTTGGTTTATCGGTAGTAGAATTTAGGATGGTTGTGGAGTTGGGGAAAGAAATAGTTTTTGAGTTTGGTTCGTGGGTCTGAAAAATTTGATATAAAACATGATTCTTATTTTGATTTCTTTAATTTATAAATCATTTTAGTTAAGGGGCTTATAAGTTAAAATTTATATTTCTTAATTAAGAACTTACAAACATGAGATTACTGCTTCAACTCACATCTTCAAAGGATTGTGAATATGATTTAAAGTATTTTCATAAACTTCAAGGTTTCATATATAATTTGCTAAAAGGGACGGAATATTCTATACTGCATGATAAAAAAGGTTATAAATTTTTTTGTTTTTCAAACATTTTTCCAATTCCTAAGGATCGCATAATAAGAAGAAATGAAACGAAAAAGTTATTGATTTCAAGCCCAGATAAGCTTTTTATTAAAATAATATCTGAAAAACTTCAGGAAAAAATCGAAAATAAAGAAAAAATTTATATTGGAGAATATGAGTTTTCAGTTGATAAAATAGAAACATTCCAGCTAAAACTATCAAGAAATTTAAAGCTAACTTCGGCAACTCCTATAGTAATAAGAATACCACAAAGGAACTACAAAAAATATAAAATTCCAATAGAATTTAGAAATAAACCTTATATTTTTTGGAGACCAAACTATAGCTTTGAAGCTTTTCTTAAGCAATTAGAGGAGAATCTAATCAAAAAGTATAAAGAATTCTACAAAACAGACCTTCAAAATAAAGAAATTTTTGAAGGATTTAAGTTTTTAAAAGGACCTATTGTTAATCATGTA
>JBNAVG010000047.1:0-3223 GCA_049700355.1 Candidatus Micrarchaeales archaeon
TAATAATTTTCCGTATGCCTTCTCCACAGCTTCTGGTCTCTCTAAAACATCGTTCACAGATACTTGAAGCATTACACTTTTCATTAACTCACCCCTCCGAGTATTCTTAATAAACGCCTCGCATCTTCAGTAGCTAAATCCTCTCGTATAACTCTTGTTTCTCTTACTATATCCTCAATTAATTTAGAAAGTCTATCGTGCTCTATTTTGTGGCTTATATCCCATAATTTTTCGTATGCCTTCACCACAGCTTCTGGTCTCTCTAAAACATCGCTCATAGATACTTGAAGCATTACACCTCTCATTGAACTCACCATAGAGAAGTAAAATCTTGAGTTTATAAGTTTTTGTCTGACATTCTTTCTTTTCTAATTTGGTTTAAATTTTTCAGAAGTTTCCATTCTCCAGCTTTCTTAAAATTTTTATAATCGAAAAGAATAGAAATAATTCTTCCTTGCTTCATTCTGATTTTATCAGCTCTAATTCTTCCATAGCAATCTTTGTATCTTTTTCTCAATCTTAAAATTTCTTGCTTTGGTAAATAAACTGGGAAGCCATTAATTGTTATTACAAAATGAAAACCTTTTCCAGAAGAGCTTCTTCTGTAATAAATCTGATAATCTTTAAACCTTTTTAAAATTCTTTTTGCTATTTCTATTGCGTGTTTTTTGCTATCAGCATCAAAATTTAATGGAGCATATCCATACTTGTTGAATAGATATTGAATTAAGTATTTACCTTTTTTGTCGCTTATTGTGAATTCTCTTCCTACTTTATACTCTTCCATATCTTATCCCTTTTTCACTTCTTCCTTCTTTAACAATTTTTCAAACTGCTTTGGTTTCATTTCCATTATCTCGTTATAAAAAGGGAATAAGGTTTCGTATAAAATTTCCATATCTTGAATGTTGCTTTCTTCTCTAAACTTCTTAGGAACTCTTTTCATTACTTTTATTGCCTTGAATAGCGCTTGAGATATTATGTATTTTCCTCTAAATGAATTGAATAACAATAATCCAATTTTAAGCTTTTCTTCTTTTGAGAGTTTGTCCCAATTTTCTGGCTTCATTTAACCACCTTCTCTTCTTAACCTTTCAATCCTTTTTCCATCTTATCCCAACATTTATCACAAATAAAAAGTTCTTCACTTGCTATTAAATCTTTTCCTTCATAAAATTCAATTTTTAATCGTTTCAGTTTTTTTCTTTTAGCAATTTTATCAATTGTATCTTTTGGATTTGTTGTTTTAGCAAGAATTTTGCCACAAATACCGCAAGATATTTCAAAAGTATATTTTTTATTTTTTCTCTTCACTTTTCCACCCCCATAAGTTATTATATTTTAAAAGCTTAAATACTTTAATAATAAATTTAAAATGGGGGTGGTGAGATGAGTGAAGATGTATTAAAAGAAGTTAATGAAATTCCAAGTAGAGAAAGAAAAAGCATCTACAAAAAAATAGTTAAGCAGTTCTTAGAAAGCAATATGAAAATGGCTGAAGTTGATATAGACAAGCTTATAGAAGATGGAAAGACAAAAGCAAACAACATTTTAGGATTATACAATTCTTTCAAGTGGGCAATAGAAACTTCAGAAGCAAAATTCAAAGTCAAAGTTATAAGAAGGAGAGGAAAAATTTATTTAATGAAAGTGGGTGAGTAAATGTTCGATTTTCTAAAAAAGTTGCTAAAAAAGGAAAACAAAGAAGCTTCTAAAGATGAAGGTAATTTAATTGAAGCAGAAAAGAAAGTTAAGATATACTCTTTAAACTTAATAGTAGATAAAGAGAAAGTAGAGCACGTTCAAAAAGTTATAGAAGATATAGCGAATAAAGATAGTTCATTTCCAAAACCAATACAGCAAGGTTATTTGATTGTTCTCAGCGGTTCCGAAGATTTAAACGATTTACATAGAAAGGGAATGTGGCTGACTAAAAAAGTTGATGGAATTATTGGATATTTCATTAGAGAGGTTAAGTAATGAAGGGGCAAGTTGGATTGGGCAAAGTTTTAGAAGCGATAAGAAAAGCTATAAGAAGGATTATTGTTAGAAAGCAGAGAATTTACTTTTATAGAGTAACTTATAGTGGGACTGTTGAGGTCCCACCAGATTTGAGAAGAATGGATAAAGAGTATAGAGAGAGAACGAAAATAATTTGGGAATTGACTTTTGAAGAGCCACCTTTTTTTAGAAGCTTCACAGATAATGAAAGGGATTTTTATAAAAGGTATGATAGAATTATAAGAGATTTGATAAAAGAGCAAGAACTTAGAATGATGGCTTGGAAATCACCAACTGGAAAAATAGGAGCTTTAACTTGGAAAGAATGGGTTCCTGTTGAAGAGGTTCCAAGAGAATATTTGGAAGCTTATAGAAAGTCTGCTTTAACTGAAGAGGAGAAAATTCAATTGGCAAAAGGATATGTTCATTTCCCAGCAAGACCAATTCTTTTAGTTAAAGATGTGGAAATAGTAAAAACGAGTAGCTTTTATAAGGGTGAGAGAGTTGATTTCATAGAAGTTCCAGCTGGTAAATATACGAAGGCAAAAGATAGATACACTTTTACTGTTTATAGACCACCATATACAATGGACGAGCAAATTTGCTCTTGGACTGATGAATTCACTCACGACTTATAGGAGTAAAATATTTAAAGCTTTGTTTTAAATTAAAATAATATGGAAGTTAGAATAAAAATATGGGATTTGGTTTATGTTTTTATACTCGCAATTCTTTTTATACTTTACTTTTACTTCATATTTAAAATGGGTATCGTAGATGCTATATTTACAACACTTCTAATTTCCATTTTCTTCTTCTTCATTCCAATTTTTGTTAGGGTAGCAGATAAGGAACAAAATGTGCCAGAACAGTGATAGCAAGATATTTATAAAGATATGTTAAATTTAAATTATTGGAAGATGGTTGAAAACCACCAAGTATTGAACTGTTTAAGAACTAAAGAGTATGGGAGTAAATAGATTGCCATTTGATGACACCAATTGCTTGGTGGTCAATTTACTTTTTCTTAACATAAACAACAAATCTATTTCCACCATCTAAAATCCATTTAACATTAAAATACTGTTTCCTATTTTTGAGCCATAAATCCGCAACCCATTTAGGAATTTCATATTTCTTAACAATATCATCTAAAGAAATCCAACCTTTCTTTGAGTTTATTTCCTCTTCTATTATTTTCCAGTAATCCAAGTTACTCCCC
>JBNAVG010000048.1:0-3192 GCA_049700355.1 Candidatus Micrarchaeales archaeon
ATACTCTACCAAATGAATGCTTAACTTTACCTAAAAGCAATTTGAATATAAGCACTACTAATATGATACTATATATTATTCTACTAAACCTTATAGCGGCCCCAATCTTATGGGTAATAGGCTCCGGAATCCTTTACCTAATAGCAAAGCTTTTTGGTGGAAAAGGAAGCTTTGAACTACAAACATTTAGGCTTGGTTACTTTGGATACCCTATAATAATAATTGGTTCGATTCCTATAATCAATATTTTTGCAGCTCTTTGGGCTTTACTCATTAGCTTTTTCATAATAAAAGAAACTCATAAAGTATCAGATTTAAGGGCAATAGCTGTTATTCTAGTACCAATAGTAATAGCTATAATAATAGGAATTATAATAGCGATATCAATAATTTCTTCTTTGGTTGCTTATTGATTTCCTTCCAATACTTTTCTATAAACTTTCTCAAGCTCTCTACAAATTTCCTTAATATCATAATTTCTTGCTTCTTTTAATGCATTCTTTGCTAGCTTTCTTCTTAGCTCTTCATCTTTTAAAACCCTTAGAATGCAATTTGCCCATTCATTTTCTTTTAAGCTTAAGCAAAAACCAAAATCCTTCTTTACTAGTTTATTCAATGGTTCAACATCATTAACAATAACTACATTACCGCTTGCCATTGCCTCTAAAACAGAGATTCCAAAACCTTCTATTGAGCTTGGGAATAGGAAAAGCTTTGACTTAGCTAGTTTTTCTATTTTTTCTTCTTCGCTTATGTTTCCTTCGAAGCTTATTCTTTCTTCTAAGCCATAGCTTTTAGCTAGGTTTTTTAGCTTTTTTTCTTCCGGACCCGAGCCTATTATTATTAGCTTGAAATTTTTTTGCTTTTTAGCTACTATTCTCATAACCCTAATTAGAAAATCCACGTTTTTGTAAAAAACCAATCTACCAATAAATACCCCAAAATTCTCCTTTTTCTTTACTTTATAATTCTTAATCTCTATTCCATTTGGTATTACAAATATTCTCTTATTCTTCATCCCTTTTGTAGCTTTTATTATATCTTTTTTTGTTGTTTCGCTTGGAGTATGAATAAACTTAGATGAAAGTAAGAAGCTTTCTAAAATTTTTCCAATCTTTTGCTTTATCGTTGAAATGTTCTTATAATTCTTATCCTGAAGGAAAACATCATGGATAGTTATTATGTGCTTTTTTCTAAGAAGAAAAGAAACGAGCTTTGCTGATAAGCTTCCCATGAAAGGATTAGAGTGTATTAAATCAAAATTCCTCCCTTCTTTTAGCCCAATTAGAGTAGCTTCTAAAAAATAAGAAAAATCTACTAAAAATGAGTTTGAAAAAGTTGAAGAATAGCTACTTAGCGGTAAGCCTACCCTTCTTATTTCTATTCCTTCTATCTTTTCCCTATCCTTTAGCCCTTTTATTCTTTGAGCTATTACTAAGCATTCGTGTTTTTTAGCCATTTCTTTAGCTATTGAGAAAAATATTCTTTCGCTTCCTCCGTATTGGAAAGGATAAAAAGGTTGTGAAAAATACAATATCCTCATACTCTTACAATAAAACTTCGTAAAAAAAGTTTAAAAATCTTTAAAAAGAAAGGAGCATATGGAAAAAACAAATAAAAGAGTAGAAGAAATAAACTTTGAAAAACTTATTGATATTGAAAGAATTTTAGACAACAAAATTATTAAAGATTCCAAAACTTGTGAAAAGATTGAAGAATTGGTGAAAGATTATAAAAGCTATAAAAGAAATGGAAAAGAATATTACCCTTTTTATCTCCCTATAGAAGATAAGTTAATCCCTTTTTTTATTTTTACTCAAAAGAATGGTTTTTTTATAGATTTTTTTGGTGTTGCATCTTTTTGGGTTGAAAAGGGCGAGGATAAAAATGAAGAAGCAAAAAATCTTCTTAATTCTATAATTGATAAAATTAAAGAAAAACAGCCAAAAAACAAAAAGGAAATAGAAGAAAAAGTAGTATACTGGAAAGGAGAAATAAAAAGAAAATATATCACAAGACCTGAGGTTTCAAAAAAAGAGGCAAAAGAAATCATGAAGAAATACAAAGATTTTCAAAAAACAGAACCAAAAAGAGATATAAACCTTAAGGATTTTTTAGAAGTCGCGGCCAACCTTATTAAGAAGTATTATGAAGACGATGAAAAAATTAGCAAAGAGATTCAAAAGCTTAAACCAATTGAAATTTATGCTAAGTTTGCAGACCCAAGAAGAGTAGAACCTTTTAATGGATTGCAAAACCTAAATGAAAAAGAAATCGAAGAACTTTCAAAAGATAAAAAACTTATGGAAAAAGCTAAAGAAGAAGATTTAAAGGAAGGTTGTCATACATTTGAAATATTGCCACGCATTTATCTATGGCCTAAAAAAAGAGAATTTATATTAAATTTTGAGCCTTATGATAAAGAAGCTATAAAACTAGTAATGTTTCTAATAGAAAAAAAAGTTCCTTTTAAAGCCCCTTCTTTAAAGAATGCTTTAAAGTTCCTTAGCGGTGAGGAAATTATAGATATTTTTAAGGAAGAAGTGAAAAAAGAATACCAAAAATATGGAAAATGGGAAGAACTGCCCGTTCCAATCCTAAAAAAAGCTTTTATCATTCGAGGATAAAGAAAAATATAAAAATTAGAATAAACAAAATAATACTGGTTAGCGGCCATAGGAGTGGGGAAACACCCGGTCCCATTCCGAACCCGGAAGTTAAACCCACTCACGCTTGGAGGTACTAGCTTCTGCTGGGAATGCCAAGTGCTGCTAACCTTTTTAATTTCTTTTTTGAAAATATTTTTATGAAGATAGCTATACTCCATCCTTTTCTAATTTATAGGGGAGGAGCTGAAAGGGTTGTTTTGGAAATAGCTAAGCATTATGATGCAAAAGTTTATGTTGTTGATTATAAACCACAAAATACCTTTGAAGATTTTTCAAAAATAGATATAGAAAAAATTAAAGCTCCCTTCCTTCCAATACCAAAAAGGATGGCCTATGGAATTGCAAGTGGTTTTGCTTATTTTAATCTAAAGTTAAAGGATTACGATGTTGTAAATGCACAAGGAGTTCCAAGCGAATGGGCTAGGAATAAAAACAAGCCAATGGTTTGGTATTGCCATACACCAAACAGAGAAGCTTATGACCTTTATGAATGGAGGCAATCAAAAAGAAGCTTTTTCCAAAG
>JBNAVG010000049.1:0-3159 GCA_049700355.1 Candidatus Micrarchaeales archaeon
GAACTTGAAATTTAGAATTTGGAAGTTTTGGTAAATTTTTTAAATAATAAAAGAGGAAGTTATATTACATGGCTATAGAAATAAATAGGGACAAGTGTATCTATTGTGGTGCTTGTGTAGGAGTTTGTCCAAAAATGGCTATAGTTTTAGAAGAGAACGTGATTAGAGTAGATAAAGAAAAATGCATAGATTGTGGTATTTGCGAAAAAGCTTGTCCTATGAATGCTATTAGGTTAGTGAAGGATAAGAAGGATAGGTGAAAACTTGAAGGATTATGATTATGATATTATAGTAGTTGGTGCTGGTCCAGCCGGCTCAAGCGCAGCGAAAGAAGCAGCTTTAAAAGGAGCTAAAGTATTGCTAGTAGATAGAAGAAAGGAAATAGGGGCTCCGGTAAGATGCGGAGAAGGCTTAGGGGCTGGTATAGAAAAAGAGCTAAACTTTAAAGTTCCGAAAGAAGCTATAGATGCTTATATAAACGGTGCTGAGTTATATGCTCCAAACAATAAAAAGCTCGAGCTTAGGAATGAAGCTTCAAAGGGCTATGTAATAGATAGAAAAAAGTTTGATAAGTTTTTGGCTGAAGAAGCAGCAAGGGCTGGAGCAGAAGTAATAGTAAAGACTAGAATAGATGATTTAAAAAAAGAAGGCTCAAGGTTTATTGGTGTTGTTGGCAGCTCAATGGGTGAAAGGTTTGAAGCAAGTGCAAAGGTAATAATAGCTGCTGATGGTGGAGAAAGCTTAATAGCTAGAAAAGCTGGAATAAATTCAATAGCGACTCTTTATGATAGCGATTTTGGTATAGAGTATGAAATGGTTGGTGTTGATGTTAAGGATGTTATTGAGATTTACTTTTCAAACAATTTTGCACCACGTGGTTATGCATGGGTATTTCCTAAAGGAAAGGATTCTGCAAACGTTGGTGTTGGTGTTGATGGGCTCCATGGAAATGCTATTCATTTTCTTAAAAAGTTTCTTGAAGATTATAAAGAAAGGTTTGAGAATGCAAGGGTTGTTGCAGTAAAAGGAGGTTTAATAACAGTTGGTATGTACTTAGATGAATTAGTAAAACAAAACCTAATGGTTGTTGGTGAAGCTGCACACCAAGTTGACCCTGTACATGGAGGTGGAATCGCTCTTTCCATGAAAGCAGGAAAGATTGCTGGAAGGGTCGCTTGTGAATACGTAAAGGAAAATAAGGATATTTCCTATTTGCAAGAGTATAAAAAAGAATGGGATAGAGAAGAAAAGAAAAGGTTTGAGCAAAGGCTTGAGCTTAGAAAGGTTTTGGAAAAAATGAATGATGAAGATTTAAATGCAATATTCGATGCATTGAATAGCGAGGACCTTCAAAAAGTTATAGATGGAGATTTCAAAACTGTTGTAAAAAAAGTTAGTAAGATTTTGATTAAAAGACCAAGTTTGGTTAAGCTTATAAGCGTTCTGCTTAAATGGTAAATGGTGAGATAATGAAGAAGAATTATACTCGTTATGAAAAGGCAAAAATTATTGGTATAAGAGCTTTACAAATAGCCTATGGTGCTCCACTTTTAATACAAACTAATGAAATGGACCCTTTAAAAATAGCTGAAATCGAATTTGAAAAAAACTTAATCCCTTTTGTAATAATTAGAAAGTACAAAGAAACATAAAAAAGAATTTAGACAAAAAATTTATTATTTTATTTTGTTCTCCTTTCCTTTCTTTTTCAGTTTCCTCTCTTAACTTTTCCTTAAGTATTTTTCCCGTTCATCTTTTTCTTTTTCCCAAGTTGTTTTTTAACCCTTCATTCTCCATACTTTTGGATTGTGCATCTCTAATTTCACTTTTGGTGTTTTGATTTTTTTCTCTTTCTACATCATTATTTTTATTTTTGTAGCTATGATAACTTTTTTAAAAACTTATATTTATTTGTTTTTTGTATCTTTTGAAAAAAAGTTATAGCTACTTTTCAATTTTATACTTTTTGAATTAAATAAAAACTTTAATTAATTTTCAAGAATGCTATATAAATAAATTTAGAGTTGAAATTTTACAACTTGCTGGAATTTTATAAACACCAACCCCAAATTTCTCTTTTACGGTCTTCAAAAAATTCATCTATTTTTTCAATTATTTCAAAAGTTATCCCAAGTCCACCAACAATAACAATTGTAAAAGCTGCAATTTCAGAAATTAGTAAACCTACGTTTCCCAAAGTTGGTAGAAAAGCTATTTTAGGTAATTCTCCTAAATATTTAACAGCAGACTCGATATTCTTAGCAGTAAGGTACCCGCCATAAATACTAAGTGATCCACCTACATAGAGAGTAAGAACCTCGAGTGTAAATTTACATTTTTCTAAAAAATCCTCTTTTTTTCTCTTTTCTTCATTTTCTTTCTTTCTTTCTCTTTCTTCCCGAGCCAATTCTTTCCATTTATTTTTTTCTCGTAAGCTTTCTCTAAGTTTTTCTTCAAATTCTTGAAGTTTTTTGTCCTGCGTTTCGACTTCTTTTGGTTGCTTTTTTATACTTTCATTTTCTTTACTTTTATTTTCTATACTCATGTAATTTTTTTTGAAAATTTTTATATTTAAAATTTATTTTTCATTTTTGAAAAAAATGAATTTATAACTACTCTTCAATTTTGAAACTAAATAAAAAATAAGAATTTCTAACCAGTTTTCTACCACTAATTCCTTAGATAAGGTGAAAATTTTCTTTTTATTTCTTCAGCATCAGATTTTATGATCTCTGCGACCTCATAATCGGAGCTTCCCATCGAGCTAGAATAAGCGCATAAGATTTCTACTATTAAAGCATCAACTTCTTTTTCGTTCATATCCCCAATCTTAATAAATTTTTTCAATTTTTCAATTTTTGTTTCTTTTACCAAAGGGTTAAAATCAAGAAGCTCAGGTTTAAGAGTATATTGAACACAGTGTCTAACCTCGTGAGAAGCAATCCCTACTATTAAATCTTTTATAGCTAAATTACCAAAATATCCACTATAGGAAAAATCTGTCAAGAAGCAAAGGTTTATCCCTGTTTTCCTTCTAACATCATTGAATAAAGAAAAGGTATTTAAAGAAAAGTAAAGGTTAGTAGGGTAGATTTTATAACTATTTTTTTCTTCATCGTAACTTGCAAGTTGAAAAAAATTTAGTATAGAATTATTTGT
>JBNAVG010000050.1:0-3135 GCA_049700355.1 Candidatus Micrarchaeales archaeon
TCGGAAAAGAAAATGAACTAATTCCTACAAAGGATTCACAACTCTTCCTTGTTTCTCTTTCAATTAACTCTTTAGAAATTATCAAAATGTTAAAAAAGAACCAAAACCTTTTCTCCTTTACCTTTGTAGACGAATTGCTCAAAACGAAAAGATATTATGGAAAAACTTTAGATGTGGAATATTTTGCAAATGTAAATACCCCAGATACTTTAAGCTTACTTATTGAAAAACAAAGAGAACAAAGAAATAAAATAAAAATATAAGTATAAGCAATACAGAAAAATAGAAAAACTTTCTAAAAATTTTGTTGATTTTTGAGTGTTCTTCTCAAAAACTAAAAATTACTTTCTTATTTCAAATTTTTTATCTAAGTCTAAATACTCTATTTCTTCTTTCTTACCGATTCTTGTATAACATAAAATTATTTTTTCACCTTCAAACCTGGAATTTTTTTCTTCAAGTGTGTAGACACTTCCGTTATTTGTTATAATAAATTTATCTATCTTAACTGAATCTTTTTCTTTTTCCTTTGAAATCATAATCATAATTTAAAATAATTTAAATTTAAAACTAATTTTGGAAATTTTTGAAAAGGAAAGAAAAAGAGGAATAAAAAAATAAAATAAAAAAATAAAAAAATAAAAATTAAAAATTAAAAAAGAAAACATGGAAAAAATAGAGAAGCTTTCTAAAATTTTGGTTGATTACTCTACAAACATAAAAAAAGGGGATAAAGTTCAAATCGTCTCTGACCTTGCAGCAACTCCTTTAGCTTTAGAGATTTATAAATACTCTTTGCAAAAAGGTGCAAACCCTTGGATAAAGGTTGATATACCTGGAAGAAAGTACATTTTCTATAAATATTCAAAAAAACAACAGCTTAATTTTTTTCCAAAACATGAAATGTTTGAAATAAAAAATACAGATGTTTATATTGCTCTTAGAGCTCCAACAAACGTAAAAGAGCTTGCAAATGTAGAGCCAGAAAAGCTATCTTTACATTCAAGAACATTAAAGCCAATAACAGATTGGAGAGTTGAAAAAACAAGATGGTGCTTATTCTACTATCCAACAGAAGCTCAAGCGCAAGAAGCTGGAATGTCCTTAAAAGAGTATGAAGAATTTGTTTTTGATTCCTGTTTTATGGATTGGGCAGCTCTTTCTAAGTATATGCAAAAAATAAAGGAAAGAGTTGAAAAAACAAAAAGAGTTGAAATCTATGGAAATCAAACAAACATAAGCTTTAGCGTAGAAAAAAGAAAAGCAGTAGTTGCAGATGGAAAGTACAATATGCCAGATGGAGAAGTATTCACAAGCGTAGTTGAAAACTCCGTAAAAGGAGAAATTTATTATGAAATACCAGCTATTTATATGGGAAACGAAGCAGAAGGAATAAGGCTTGAGTTTAAGAATGGAAAAGTTATAAAAGCAAAGGCTGAAAAGGGTGAAAGATTCTTAAAACAAATGCTCGCTACTGATAAAGGAGCAAAAAGGATAGGTGAATTTGGAATTGGCTTAAACTATAAAATAAAAAAAGCAGTTAAGAATATTATATTCGATGAAAAAATCGGTGGTACTATCCATACTGCTCTTGGAAATGGTTATAAAGAAACTCTAAGCAAAAACGTATCAGCTATTCACTGGGATTTAATAAAAGACCTAAGAAAAGATGGGGAAATATATTTTGATAAAGAGTTGGTTATGAAGAAAGGAAAGTGGTTAATTGGATGAAGAAGAAAAAATAATTTATATATTAAAAAATTCAAAGGTTATAGCTGTTGTTGGTTGCTCAAGGGACGAAGCGAAAGAAGCTCATAAAATACCAAAATACTTGAAAGAAGCTGGTTATAAAATAATTCCAATAAACCCAAACGCAGATTTTATACTTGGAGAAAAAGCATATAAAAAACTTATAGATTTAAAAGGTAAAGAAAAAGTTGATGTTGTAGATGTTTTTAGACCAGGGAGAGAAGCTTTGCAAATTGCAAAAGAAGCAAAAGAAATTGGAGCAAAAGCATTATGGTTACAATCTGGAATAATAAGCAAAGAAGCAAAAGAGTTCGCAGAAAATAATAATATTCTTTTTGTAGAGAATCGCTGCATGATGGTTGAGCACTATAGGTTAAAAAGAGAAGGAAAGATTTAGTGGACTCAGCGGGATTCGAACCCGCAACCTCCTCCACGCCAAAGAGGCGCTCTACCATTGAGCTATGAGCCCATAATATTCTATCTTTTTTTGTTTATTTATTTTTATTTTGTTTTTTGTTTATTTACTTTTTACTTTTTATTTTAAATTTTGTAAATTCTGTAACCGTAATAAATTCTTAAATTTTCTTTGAATTTTTTACTTCTTTTGTAATTACCAATCATGGGTTAAAAAAATATAAAAAGTAATATATTCAAAATATCATTATAAAACGCTCCTTTGAGGTTTTAAAAATGAAAAAGAAAATCTTCCTTTTTATTTTTCTTTTAATAATATTCTTTATATTCAAAGATGTAAATGCAAAATCTTATTATTATCCAGAAATCTATATCAACCTTAAGCTTGAGAATGATGGTTCGGTAATTGTTACACAAAAAAGAACTTATCGATTTAATGGAGAATTCTCATGGGCATATCTTGATCTTTTAAAAAAAGGTGCAAAAAACATTGAGCTAATAAATATTTATGATGCAGACACAAATGCATCTCCAATATATTATTATATCGACGACTACCCAACACATTTAAAAGTAACTTGGTTTTACGTTGCAATAGATGAAGATAAAACATTCGTTATTGTTTACAAAATCATAGGTGCTATTAAAAGGTATAATGATGTTGCTGAATTCTATTGGAAGGTTATAGACGACCCGCATGAAAAAATAGAGCATTTGTACATAAATGTAAGTTTACCATCTCCCTCACCAAATTTGTTTAAGATATTTGTACATGGCCAAGGAAGCAGTGGTAAAATATTTTTTAGTCCGGATAACAAAAGTGCTATTATAACTTATGACAACATTCCAAAGAATACATACGTTGAACTCAGAATCCTAGCCCAACCAAATATTTTTAATAACACAGAATTGATCAACCAAAAAGCATACCAAAGAATATTGAATGAAGAAAGCATGAATTATTATTTAAGT
>JBNAVG010000051.1:0-3017 GCA_049700355.1 Candidatus Micrarchaeales archaeon
AAAGAGTAAGTAGAAGAAGGATAAAGAATAACTCCCCCTGGAATCGTATAAGCATAAGAGAGATTACCCCAAGCATTACATGCAATTTGTGTTACATTTATACGATTTGGATGGTTGGAAGTAAGGGTTAAAGATAAATAACCTTCGCTATCTATAGAAAAAGATTGACAAAGAAAAACTTCACCACTAAAAACACAATAGCTTGGGGAAGAAGGGTTGAATACACCAAGAGAATATAAAACGCCTACCACCAAAGCAATAATTAGAATAGCCCATCCATAAGTCATTAAGTACTCCATAGCAGCCTGAGATTTTGTTCTTGTTTTCACTCCTGTTTTTATTTTCATTTTTTCTTTTTCATTTTTCCCTTTTTCTTCATTCATTTTCTCAGAATATATTTCAAAAAAATTTAAAAAAACTTTTGTTTTTTAATTTTTACTTCATATTGAGAAAGTTCTTTTCTTAACTCAAATATTTTTTTAAGAAAATAAAATATTTCACTAATTTTAACCTTTGTCCTTTTTTGTTCTTTATATTCTACAGGTAATTCTAAAATTTTTATTTTTTTCTTTTGAGCTTTTATCAATAATTCTGAATCAAAAAACCAATGGTTGTCCTTTATTCCTTTCAAGAAATTTTTTAAATTGCTTTTCCAAAACTTAAACCCGCATTGGTGGTCGCTAACTTTTGAATTAAAAAATATTCTTAGCAAAAAATTGTAAAACTTACTTGCAATCAACCTTTTTAAACTTCTTTTTGTTTTTTTGCTTTTGTAACGTGAACCAACTACTATTGGGTTTCCTTTTTCAACAAGCTTAACTGCTTTTTCAACGTTTTTTAAACCTATCGCTAGGTCAGAATCCATATAACCAATAACCTTTGAATTTGAGATTTTTAATGCTCTTTTTATTGCTTTTCCCCTTCCCAATCTTTTCTTTGAGGTAATAAATTTTATTTCATGGTTTCTTGCAAATTCTTTGATATATTCTTTTGAACCATCTGTTGAGCCATCTTCAGCAACTATAAGCTCCCCTTTAAGTCTTTTTACCTCTCTATAAATCTTTGGCAAATTCTTTTTTAAATTATCGATTTCGTTGTAAACTGGAATTATCAAAGAGAACCTTTTCAAGTAACCACACTACAATTTACTTTATAAAACAAGTATGTTTGGTTTTTATAGGAGATGTTAAAGATTTTTTCAAAATTTGGATAGTTTTTTATAAGCTCTCTTTCTTTTGGACCTATGAATACATAGCTTATATTATAATTTTTTATAAGAGAACAATTCCATGTAGAATAAATTCTTAACGCATCTGTACTTACTTTTGCTACTTTCTCGTAAGGAATACCTATACAACCTAAATAACCATCCATAGTTGAAATTGAAGGCCTACCAGTTAAAGCTGCTACTGGATTAAATAAAGATTCAAATCCATTAAGCTCAGCTGGTAGCGAAAGGATTACTGAATTGCTTTGTGTTTTATTTAAAATTAGCTCTGCTACTTTAAAATCTATTTTTGAGAATAGTGGAGTGCTAGTGTAAAGTGGGTTAAAGCTAGAAAAGAAGGAATTCGCTTGAAACCAAATATAAAAGAAGCTATCCTCACAAGCTAATAGAATAATAGCTAAAATCGCTATTTTATTTTTTGTAAGAAAGGTAGAAAATATGGCTAAAAACGCTAAAAAGAAAATTGTTAATTTATTGTTATCACCGAAAGATGGCTGGAGGGAAATTACATTTACAACAAGAAAAAGAAGAAACGCTGGAATAAAAAGCTCAAAAATACTCTTTTGTTTTTTAAAAGCAACTATACTTCCAAATATTCCAAAAATGAATATTGGACCAAATGCTCTAACCCAAAATATTAGCCTACTCAATATTGGGTTCCTTGTTATCCCACAATTAAATTGCTCATTTATAAAATAGAAAAAGTTGGATTTTGGTTGCAATAGAATATAAACTACTTGTGGAATTGCCAATAAGAGTATGAAAAAATACTTTATATTTTTCTTCTCTTTTAGCCAAAGAAGTGAAAAAACTGAAATCGCTATAAAGGAATGTGAATGGAAAAAAGGAAGTAAAGAAAGGATAAAAAAGTAAATTTTTGGATTTTTTCTCTTAAAGAGCATAGAGATTAATAAGAGGTCTATGGGAAAAGCTATTAGATAACCCCTTTGTGGAGTAAAAATATCTCTTATTACATCATCAAAATTGTATACCTTTCTATCACCAGAGAAGAAAAAATCCATTATTGAATTCAATTGTATCTTAGGAACTCCGCAATAATCTAAACCTATAAAGTTTGTAAAAATGGAAACAACACCGGCTGTTGCAAAAAAGAATAGAAAAGTTGATAAACCAGCTTTAAGCTCATCCTTCGTTAGAATTTTTACAAAGGAATAGAAGGAAAAAACTAAAAAGAAAGCTAGTATTGGGTTAAGGATTATGTTTATATCTACACCATTTATACCACTCCTTATAAGCATACCTATGTAGAAATCTGGAAGGAATGGGTAGTAAAGAGAGGTATTGTAAAAATATGGGAATATTAGCTTAATCTTCTTTGAATTTGCAAAAAAGTTTTGAATTCCAAGATGCCATGGAAGGTCGCTATAAAAACCATCATAAGCGATTAAGTTTCCTTCTCTATCATAGAATAAAGAAGAAACAAACCAAAAAATTAAAATAGCAAGTGTAATAAGGAAAAGTATTTTTCCAAAAAAACTTTTTTGAACTTCCTCTTTCTCCTTATTTTTTTCTGTTTTTATTTTGTTTGCTCTGTTTGTTTTATTTTGTTTGTAGTAAAGATAAAGAAGAAAAATGTTTAAAGAAAGCAAAACAAAGAATGCAAAATAAAAACCAATGTTAAAAAACAAAGAAATGAAGAAAATCCATGATGTAAAAAGTATCCCTAGTGAAAAAGAAGAAAAGCTCCAAAGATTGTTGATTTTTGAAAATAAAAAACCAAGAAGGAAAGTTAAAAATAAAATTAAAAACCAAAGCATATTTTTATTTT
>JBNAVG010000052.1:0-2593 GCA_049700355.1 Candidatus Micrarchaeales archaeon
CAGCACCGATTGGAAGCAGTAGCACTTACTTTCCAGCCTGTGGGCTCTTTTTCTTCCTTCTTTGTTCCTCCATCATTTATAGTAGTTCTGATATCTAAGTCTAATGATTTTTCATTTTCTAATTTTCTTCTAATTTCAAAATCTCTAACTTTAGCTTTTGTAGTATTCATACGTTTTTTTCTTCTTTTACTATTCTTCGAATATTTCATCGAGCTCTAAGCTTTCTTCTTTTGCTTTTTCAAGCTCTTTTCTAAAATCTATCTTTGGCTCAATTCCAGAAACGACTATCATCACTCTAACGCTTCCTTTCTTTGCATCCTGCTCAATCCTTGCTCCCCATTTTAACAATGCTTCCTCGCTTATATTATTGCTAATCTCTTTTATTACCCTTTCAGCTTCTTTAAGAGTTAAATCTTCTCCACCAATTATATTAACCAATGCTCTTTTTGCTTGTGAAATATCTATATCTAGCAATGGGCTTTTTAATGCGTTTTGAAGAGCGGTTAATGCTCTTTCCTCTTCATTTCCAATGGCTTCTCCAGTAGCTATCATCGCAAAACCAGCATTCCTAAGGACTGATTTTAAATCTGCAAAATCTAGGTTTACCATCCCAGGCTTAGTTACCATTTCTATTACTCCTTTTGCAGCGTTAGCTAAAACCTCATCAGCAACCCTAAAAGCAGTGTTAAGTGGTAAGTTTGGTGCAACGCTCAATAGCTTATCGTTTTGAATCAGTATTAAAGTATCTACATACTTTCTAAGCTTTTCAAGAGCTTCCAACGCATTCTTCCTTCTTAGTTTTCCTTCGCTAGAGAATGGAAGAGTAACTACAGCAACGACTAGAGCTCCGAGCTCCTTAGCACCTTGAGCTATTATCGGAATTCCTCCACTTCCAGTTCCTCCACCTAAGCCGCATGTAAGGAATACCATTTGAGCATCCTCTATTTCTTTCTTTATCTCTGGCAATGTTTCTTTAGCAGCTTCTTCACCAAGCGATGGATCGCTTCCAGCACCTAAGCCCTTTGTAGTTTTCTTTCCAAGTATTATTTTCCTTTGAGCCTTTATCTTTAGCAAATGAGCAGCATCTGTATTAGCAGCTATTAGCGTAGCTCCGCTTATTCCCAATTGGTAGAGCCTATTCATCGTATTGCATCCACTCCCACCTATACCAATAACATAAATCTTCGGTTTACTAGCCTCTATAAACTTAATCAGTTCTTCATCTTCATCGGTCGCCATCAAACCACATTTTTATTTTAAATTTGTAAATTTAATTTTTTCCTATTTTTTATTTTTTTAACTTTTGAGAATTTAGAACTTATAATTTATTAACTTGAAGCTGCTCACAAACCAGTATCGGATAACGAATGTTCCTTTTTATAGAAAAAAATAAATTAAGAATTTTTATAACTTAGTTATGGAGAATAAAATAATGGTGAATGAAGGATTAAAGATAAAGAGGAAGATTGCTATTTTAAGTGGAAAGGGAGGGGTTGGAAAAAGTACGATTTCTTTATTGCTTACTTTGGCTTTAGCGAAAAGGAATAAAAGTGTTGGGATATTGGATGCTGATATAAGCGGAGCAAGCATACCAAAAATGCTAAACCTAAAAGGAAAAAAACCAAAGGTTTCTGAAGGAAAAATTTTACCAATAAATACTAAGTATGGAATAAAGGTTATTTCTATAGATTTTTTCTTAGAAAGCAAAGAAGCGATTATTTGGAGAGGACCATTGAAAGCAAAAGCGATAAATCAATTTTTAACACAAGTTGAATGGGGCAACCTTGATTATTTGGTCGTAGATTTACCACCAGGTACTGGTGATGAAGCTTTAAGCATTGCTTCTACTATAAAAGTTGATGGTGCAATTATAGTAACTATACCTTCTGAGGTTTCTAAATATATAGTAAAAAAAGCAGCTTATTTTTGTAAAGAGCTTAAAATTCCTATAATCGGAATAGTAGAAAATATGAGTGGAATAGTATGTCCAAAATGTGGAAATTTTATTGAAGCTTTCCCTGGAAACGCTGGTGAAGAAATCGCAAAAGAGCTAAGAATAAAATTCCTTGGAAAAATACCGATAGACCCAAAGCTTAGCAAGGGCTTAGATAAAGGAAATTTAGAAGAAGTAGAAAATTCGAAGATTATGCAGAAAATAGTTGAGCTTTCGCATACAATAGAAAAATAGTTTTATTCCATATTCTTACACATTCCGATACTCTTTAAGATTTTAGTTTATTTTTCTTTCAATTCATTCTCTATACTTCTTGGCCGATGAACAATTTTCCTATTTCTATACTCTTTGATTTTTCTAACACCCACTTTAAAAAACAAAGCTTTTTAAATTTTTTTTTTGAAATAATATTGTGAGAAAATGAAAGAAGAAAAAGAAGAAAAAGAAAAAATAAAAATTAAAACAAAAGTAAAATCTCAAGCTGCAATGGAATACTTAATGACCTACGGTTGGGCTATTCTAATTATTGCTTTAGCTCTTGGGGTTCTTTATAGCTTAGGAGTTTTTAATCCAAAGAACTTTACACCAAGAGTTCCACCTGGTTCTTGTTTTGTTTTTAGGCCAAACGGACCTGGAACA
>JBNAVG010000053.1:0-2331 GCA_049700355.1 Candidatus Micrarchaeales archaeon
CTTAGCTTTCTTCGCTAGCTTTTATCCAAAATCAACAATTTAACTTTTCCAGGCTTTGCACCAAACTTAGAGATTGCTTCTGAAACATTCCTTTCTTTTGCAACTCTAGCAATTATTTCATTCTTCAAGCTTTTTGCTATGTTTGTTTTTTCGAAAAAAGCTATAAGCGCAGAAGCATAAGCGAGCTTTATTTCTTCATCCTTTACTTTAGCATTAAACAATTGCAAATTTTTTTTCTTTAGCATTCTTTGTATTTCTTCTTCGCTTACCTCTTTTTCTATTATTTTAGCTTTGTTTGCTTTTTCTATAAACTTTAAAATTTTCTTTAGCTCCCTTTCCATTCTTCCACCAAGCTTTTTAGCTCTTGAGCGTTTTTGAGCATTCCATGGTTATTGTTAAAGAATATATAAGCCTTTTTTATTTTTTTATTTTTATTCTTATTTTCTATTTTTTCTAAAATTTCTTTTAGCTCTTTCGTTGAATAATCATAAGAATACCACTCACTCCTTCCATGCATTCTTAAATAAACGTTTTCGCTCGTACAAAAAATATCCCTTGGAAAATTTGTAAAATATGGAGCATCGACGCTTACAAAAGTTATACCAATTCTTGAGGCCCATTCGATACTTGCTTCATTAAACAAATCTAAGTTTCTTACTTCTAACGCAAATTTTTCTTTTAGCTTAGTTTTCTTTATAAACCCTTCTATTTTTTGTAAGGATTTTGAAGTTAAATTTGGTGGAATTTGAAAAAGATAAAAATCTATGTAATCTTTTAATGGAGCAAACAACTTCTCGAATTTTTTCCAAGTTTGAAAAGCTCTTTCATCAAACTTAAAAACATGCGTTATTAAGCGATTAACTTTTATACTCCACCTTACTTCTTTATTGATCTCTTTTGTTTTCTTAGCCCAAGAGGTTACCATGCTTGGAAAAGGAAAGCGGTAGAAAGAAGCGTTTAGCTCTATAGAGTTTAATTTTGAGTTTTTTAAATACCATTCAAGACCATCTGGATTCCAAAAATAATTCCATCCACTAGTACCAATAAAAAACTTTGTTTGCATAATTAAACTAATTTTGAGATTAAGAGAATAGCGAGCGCGAATATAAAACCAAATACTATTACTATCTTTGGGTCTATCTTTGGACCTTTTGTATCAGTATCATAAAAGCTTAAAACTCCAGCATATTGCTGTGGTTGATAAGGCATAGAAATTTAAATCAAAATAAGTTTAAATTTTTTATGATTGCGATTAGTGATATACACTCTTCTGAAAATTTTTTAAAATATTTCAAAAAAGAATTCAAAGGGATAAAAAAAGAAGTATTCCTTTTTGGTGGAGATTTCCTTACGTTTGATGAGCCGAAGAGTTTTCTCCTCGATTTTCTTTCCTTTTTGAGAGAATTAAAAAAAGATAATAAAATTTTTGCGATTCCTGGAAATAGCGATGGCATTTTTGTTGAAAGGAGTTTGAACGAGCTTGGGATAAACATAGATAAAAAAAGAGTTGAGATAGAAGGAAGTGAATTCAATGTTGTTGGTATTGGTGGTTCTCTAAAAACACCCTTTTTTACTCCTAATGAAAGGAGTGAAGAAGAATTTAATTCAATTTTTGATTTAGTAGATGAAAAAACAATAATCCTTTCCCATTCTCCACCATTTGGAATTTTTGATACAGTAAGAAATGAGCATATAGGAAGTAAATCCCTAAGGAATATAATAGAAGAAAAGAGCCCAAGTATGTTTTTATGTGGTCATGTTCATGAAGTATATGGTGTTAAAGAAATCAAAAACACAAAGATAATTAAGCTTCCACCAGCCACAAAAGGTTTTATAACAAGAATAAATAAAGAAGTAAGTTTCGAAAGGATGTTTTAAAAAATTAAAATTAAAAGAAAAAATGAAAGAAAAGACGATGTTGTATGTATATGGTGTTAAACTGCTCCAACGGCTTAACAACCCACCAAAACCTTTCTCTGAGAGTTTTTTGGGGATATTTTGAAGATGTTTTTGAAAAGTGTGAAAGCTTGGAAGAAGATAAAGTTTTAGCGAAGAAGTATAAGAAATGGAAACCTAGGGAATAAGGAGCAAACTCTCGTTTATTTTTCGTGCAATACAAACCACTTTAAAAGGGAAATGCATTTGAGCCTTTTTTTATCTTTTTGCAACTCTATGTTTTTTCTCTTTTTACATTAACTACGTTTTCTTTGCTATATTTAAAATTTAAATCTTATTCTTTTTTATTCTTTATTCCTTATTTTCCTTTCTTTTCCTGAAAAGAGTTTATAGTTATTATAATACTATCCATTTTAATAAGAGGATACGCATAAA
>JBNAVG010000054.1:0-2235 GCA_049700355.1 Candidatus Micrarchaeales archaeon
TGTTCCTTGATTCCTTCCATCCTTCATTTTTTACATTGTTTATTTTTAAATAGTATTTTTCACAAGTATAAAAAATGTAAATTAACTTATTAAACTTTTTATAAAACCAAGGAATATTGGGTTTGGGTTTAGGAAGTTTGATGTAAACTCTGGATGGAATTGTGTACCTATGAAGAATTTTTTATCTTTTAGCTCACCAATCTGCATTATACTCTTATCTTCTTTAGAAAAACCGGAGAATACAAAACCATTCTTCTCAAGAATTTTTACATACTTAGGATTAATCTCATAACGATGTCTAAACCTTTCATAAACAACTTCTTTCCTATATAGCTTATAAGCAAGTGTTTGTTTTTTAATTACTACTGCATGAGCACCGAGTCTCATTGTTGCTCCATAACCTTTTGTTTTTAATACTCTCTTTTGCCATGGAAGTAGGTCAACAACTGGGTTTTTTGTTTTTTTGTTTATTTCAGTTGAATTTGCATCCTTTAAATCGCAAACGTTCCTAGCAAACTCTATTACCGCAAGTTGAAAACCAAAACAAAGACCTAGGAATGGAATGTTGTTTTTTCTTGAAAATTCTATCGCACATATTTTTCCTTCTACTCCACTAGAGCCAAAGCCACCAGGTACTACTATACCATTATAATCTTTTAGCATTTTTACTCTTTCCTTGTTTTTTTCAAACTCTTTAGAATCTAAGAAACTTATTCTTGGTTTTACCGATAATGCAGCACTAGCATGTTTTATCGCTTCTATAACTGAAACGTAAGCATCTGGTAGCTTAAAGTTTCCGATGTCAAAATATTTTCCAACTATAGCTATCTTTACTTCCTTTTTAGCATTCTTCATTTTTTCTACCCTTTGCTTCCATTCTTCTAGGTTTGAGCTTCTTTCTTTTAAGCCAAATTTCTTTAGTATTTTATTTCCGAAGTTTTGCTTTTCGAATATTATTGGAAGCTCGTATATGTTTTCAACATCTGGGTCAGCTATAATGTTCTCTTTATCGATTCCACAAAATATTGAAAGCTTTTGTTTCCTTGGTTCGTCTATTTCTACTTCGCTTCTAGCTATCAAAAAATCTGGTTGTATACCAAGCCTTCCAAGGAGCTCTACACTTTGTTGAGCTGGTTTTGTTTTCATTTCACCAAGATGCTTAGGAATAGGTAAGTAAACA
This sequence comes from Candidatus Micrarchaeales archaeon, assembly GCA_049700355.1. Taxonomy (GTDB): domain Archaea; phylum Micrarchaeota; class Micrarchaeia; order Micrarchaeales; family JBNAVG01; genus JBNAVG01. The sequence goes on from JBNAVG010000054.1 coordinate 1,181, forward strand.
ACATGTACAAAAACAACTTTTTCTTCTCTTTTTAACATCCTTGCAGCTATGTAGTATATTTCATTTTGGTATTCTCCAACAGTTCCACCAATCTCAACCAAAACAAAATCAGCTTTTGTTTCGTTTCCAACCTCTTTTATTCTTCTTTTTATTTCATCAGTGATATGAGGAATTACCTCTACTGTTTTTCCAAGGTATTCTCCGTTTCTTTCATTCTTTATTACCTGTGAGTATACTTGACCGGTTGTTATATTGTGTTTTTTTGTAAGCTTTATTCCAAGAAATCTCTCATAATGACCAAGGTCTTCATCTATTTCACCACCATCATGGGTTACCCAAACTTCTCCATGCTCGGTTGGTCTTAAAGTTCCAGCATCTACATTTAAATAAGGGTCTATTTTTATAGCAGTAACCTTGAACCCTTTTGATTGCAATATTTTACCTATAGAAGCAGTGCAAATTCCTTTGCCCAAACCAGAAATGACTCCACCAGTAATAAAAATGTAATGCATGTTTTATATAAAAAATAAAAATATTTAAATTTATCCTTCTAAAACTTCTTTTACTCTTTTATCAAAAACTTTAAAGAATCTTTCCCAAGAAAAGTTTTTCTCAACAAAACTCCTTCCATTCCTTCCAAGCTTCTTTGCAATCTCTTCATCTTTTGAAATTTGCAACATTTTTTTGAACAATTCTTCTTTATTGTTTATTAAAAAGCCATTAAAATTGTTTTTTATGGTTTCTTTTGGACCCCCTTCATTTATAGCTATTATTGGTTTATAGCTTGCATTTGCTTCTAATGGTATTAAACCAAAGTCCTCGTTTATTGGAGTAAAAACAACACAGTAGCAACGAGCATAAAGCTCTTTCATCTCCTTTTCGGTTACGTTTGTAAAAATTTTTATTCTTTCATCATTTCCTATTATTCTTCTTAGAAAATTGAAATAAGCGATGTGCTCCTTTCTTTCGTAAGCTAAACTTCCAGCGATTATGAGTTTAAAGCTTCTATTGTATTTTTCGAATTCTTTAAAAGCTTCTATAGCTAGCTCTATTCT
>JBNAVG010000055.1:0-1923 GCA_049700355.1 Candidatus Micrarchaeales archaeon
ATTCAATGGAGTTAATGCTTATATTCAAGGCCCAACAGGAAATTTTCCAACTGGATCAAACGCTATTAGTATGTTTGCTTGGATTAAAACTACTTCTACTTCAAGAGAAACAATTGTATCCTATGGCAGCTCAGCAACTGGTCAAACTGCATCGATAAATGTTAATCAATTAGCTGCTAATGGCCACTTTGTTGTTGATTTTTACAATGATTATGTAGATTCCGGTATTGTTGTAAATGATGGAAATTGGCACTTTGTTGGTTTTAGTTTGCCCGCAAGCTCTACATCGATAACTATGGTTGTTGATGGAAAGTTAGTTTCTGCAACCCTCCCATCGATTCCTAATATTGCAAGTGGTACAAATTATCAAATAGGTAGATGGGTTACAGCTGGAACAGGAGATACGAATCCTTATTGGTTTAATGGTGCGATAGCTAACGTCCAAATCTACAACACTTCTTTGACAAGTTCTCAAATTCAACAACTTTACTATGCTGGAATTCCTCCTTCGAATGAGCTAAGAATAGTTTTGAAGTGAAAAAATGAAACTCCAATTTTGGAGCTTGGATGCAATAATTTCTTTAGCTATATTCTTACTTGCTTTAATATCATTAATCCTAATTTGGCAAAACGTTGTCTCTGGTTTAGCAACCTCGCTAGGTTATAGTAGCGATATTCTACTTGAGCAAGCAAACTTACTAACAAAAAGACTAATGTCACAAGGTTATCCAAGCAATTGGGAAACAATAATAAACCCAACATTACCAAATACTTGGCCTTTGATAAGCATAGGAATCTCAAAAGATGGAAAGAGAATAGACCAAAATAAGCTTCTAGCATTTATCGCAATATCAAGCTTTAATTATTCAAAATCAAAACAACTCCTTGGAGTAGGTTTTGATTACTTTATAAGAATAAATTCAAAGGATATAAGCATTCAAATAGGGAAAAATCCTTTAAGCTTTAATGCAATAAACATTCAAAAAGTTAGCATTCCAATAATAATAGCGAATGAGAATGGAAAAATGGATGTTTATGTTTGGAGCAACTCAACGATATCAGCAGCTTAAAGCATTTGTTTTTACTCTTGATGCCCTATTTTCTCTAGTTATAATTCTTTTAGCCTCTTCTGTTCTTATTGTTTTCGTTGCTCAATCTATTTCTTTAGCTTCTTCTACAGCTATTTCTTCGAGCCATTTAGCTTCTTCGCTTGCTTCGCTTAAGCTTAGCGATTTAGCTTTAGCTAATAGCTTCGTAAATAAGATGATTTCCTTTCAAAGAAGCAATTGGAACCAATACATGGGCGATTCCTTACATAGCGCCTCTGCACCAAGTGGACCAGATATGTACCTTCTTTTCAACTTTACTCCAGGAACACAGATCACTTCTCCACCAGTTGTGTGGAACGATTATTTAATTTTTGGTGCAGGAAATACGTTATATACTATTAACTCTAGTAATGGTAAACTCATTTGGAGTTTTGCTACAGACGGAACCGGAAATGTAATTTTATACTCTCCAATAGTTTTTAATAACACAGTAATTTTTGATACAACAGCAAACGCTCTTTATATGCTCAATCTAAGCAATGGAAGGCTTATTTGGAAAGCAAATGCAAACGGACCAACAGGAGCTCCTTATATTTTTGAAAATATAATCTTTGTTCCAACCGGTAATAAGCTCATGGCTTTTTCCCTTTCTGGAGTTCAACTATGGGCTTTAGCCTCAAACGCTCAATTTAATACTCCTGTAGCTACAAAAGGTTTGCTTATAACTTCTACAAATAAACCACAAGTTGTAAATTATATTTATTTCCTTTCATATACACCAACACAAGTTTGGAATGCAACAAAAATAGTTTCAGCCCAATTCAATGGAGTTAATGCTTATATTCAAGGCCCAACAGGAAATTTTCCAACTGGA
>JBNAVG010000056.1:0-1789 GCA_049700355.1 Candidatus Micrarchaeales archaeon
CAATTAGATAAACCGCTAATACTTGCTGTAAAGTAATCGCTAATATTAACTTTGCTTGGGTTTAAAGTTAGATAAACTGTGCCAGTACAGGGAGCAGATGAAACGTGAATATAAATTGTATATACATAATCGCAATCAGCACTTCTTGTTTCTAAAGTTAATTGGTAATCTCCTAAAGGAGCATTATTAGTATTTATAGTTACTAATGCGGAACAACTACCATCAGAAGCAGAAAAACTACAAGAGCTATAATCTACGCTACAAGTTATCTCGCTTCTTGGAGAGCTACAAGAAAATGTTGGAACTTTTATACCATTAGCCCAAGCTATATCTAAGTAAGTTGTTTTGCTATCAGTTGGATACATAGTAAAGCTATTAGCCCTTAAATAGGTACAATATTGGGGTTGAGGGTCTGCTAAAGGAAAGTAATCGTATAAATTTGTGTTTGGAACTTGATAAGCATAGTCACAAAAGCTATCTCTATCATTATTTTGACAATTTTGAGAATATCCGTCCCACCAGTTTCCTCCTAAACCGCAACCCCCTCTTATGTTTTTATTACAATGTCCCAACTCTCTTGCCTTATAAAACGAAACTGAATTTTGGATATCTGAAGCTATTTCAAACCATTGAGGAGAGAAGAAATAGTTATCGTAAATTACTGCCGAATTTATCGGACCATAAATAGAATCTGCTTTTATGTAAGTTGCGCTACCTTGAAAGTTGTTTTTAGTTATTTCTATAAAGTTAGAAATTCCAGAAAAATAGATATCATAACCATTGTTATTAAACCTATTACCGCTTATTGAAACCATATACGAAAAACCAGCATTAATTCCTCTATTCCAGCCGAATATATAGCAGTTTTTAACTTGAGAGAAATAGTTTCCTTCAGTTTTAATAATAACAGCAGTATCTGAAACTCCACCTTTACCAACAAATGTTATATTATCAATAGTTATTCCTCCAGAACCTATAAATCCGAATAAAGCATTTCCTATTATTCCATTCTTTAAAGTTATTCCTGTTTGAATTCCTGGAGAAGAAGTAGCATTTATAACCATTATTCCTATTGCTGAACTTTCATAACCAGATTGACCTTGTATTGTATGACCTTGAAAATCTATAACAACATTACTCGCATTAATTAATATACAAGGTCTGTCTGTTGGAATGTATAAATCTCTTGTTAAAACATAAGTTCCTGGGTCATTAATAGTAATACAATCGGTTATCTCAATTTGTGCTTTTGCTATACTCAAAAGAAATAAAAAAATTATTGGAATTAAAAGAGGTTTTAACCTCATACTTTTAATTGTTTTAAACATTTAAATTTACCTCCTTCCGACCAATATGAGACCTCCTATTGTTATTATTAAAACTAAAATAAAGAACCAAAGCGGAATATAGCCAGAAAATATTGTAAAGAGTAAGATTAAACCGAAGAATGTTAGTAAGAAAGCATAGCCATTAGATTTAACCATACTTTCAACTTTTACTGCTACTGCCAAACTCAAAACTACTAAAAAGAAGAATGGTGCGAAGAAAAAGGTGATTAAATCCAAAGGAACTATTATTTGTGGAGTTGGTGGAGCATAGTATTTGCTTAATGGTAAGTAATCAATATTATCAGCAGCTAAAACATATGGGTCATCGCAAAAGCCATCTTTATCAGTATCATTACAAGTATCTGAATATCCATTTCCACTTGGATTACTCCAATAATTACCACCTATATAACCTAATGAAGGATTCAATATATTTGTTCCTGGTTGTTTTGTAATATTCC
>JBNAVG010000057.1:0-1778 GCA_049700355.1 Candidatus Micrarchaeales archaeon
GTAAAAAAATAATAAAGATTTCAAGGATACTTCCAAAAAAGGAAGATTTTTATGGATTAGCAAAAGTAAGAACAAAAAATTATAGAAAAATTGAAAATTTTGATAAAAGAATAGAGAATGGAGAAGGGATAGAAGAAGTTGATAGAGCGATAAGCATTGCTTTAAACAATAAAGGAAAAGCAAATGGAGTTCTAGTTCTTAAAACTGTTAACTCAATTCTCTTTACAAACGGAAAAGAGCTTAGTTCAAAATCAACGAAGTATTATTTTTCATTTAGGTTTATAAAAAAAGATTATATCTCAGCCCATAAAGCAACTTGTGGAGCGTTGCTAAAAAACCTTGATGTAGAAAAAGTTGCAAAAGAAGCAGTAGAGCTAGCAAGCTTAAGCGATAAAGTAAGAAAAATAAAAAGCGGTTTTTACTACACAATATTTGAGCCTTTATCCTTTTCATCTTTTGCATCAAACTTTGGAAGCGCTGCATCCATCTTTGATGTAGAAGCTGGTTTTTCTTTTCTAAAGGATAAGTTAAATAAGAAAGTTGCATCACAAAACCTTTCAATGATAGATGACCCATTGCTACAGAATGGTTATAATTCAAGAGCTTTCGATGATGAAGGAGTACCTACAATGAGAAAGGAAATAATAAAAAATGGAATACTCAAAACTTTTCTACTAAACACTTCTTATGCAAGAAAGTATAAAACAAAAACAACCGCAAACGCTGGTCTTATCGAACCCCTTCCTTTTAACCTAATCGTCAAAGGAAATGAAGAAATAAAAAAAGAGGAAATGATTGAGGAAACGAAAGAAGGCATTTGGGTTACAAACAACTGGTATACAAGGTTTAACGACTATTTGAAGGGTGATTTCTCAACACTTCCAAGGGATGTAATCTATTACATTAAAAAAGGTGAAGTGGCTTTTGCGGTAAAGCAACTAAGAATAAGCGATAACATTCTAAGAATGTTTAATAGTATCGATAAGATAAGCAGAGAAAAGGAACAAGTAAGATGGTGGGATTCTCCTCTTCCAGTTGTTTCACCAAGAGTTGCGATAAGAAAAGTAAAATTCACTTCTCCGCAGTAAAAATGAAGTTTAATTTCTATAAAATATACAAAATACTACTTAAAAATTTTGGTTTTCAGAACTGGTGGCCAGCAAAAACAAAATTCGAGATTATTGTTGGAGCAATATTAACACAACAGACTTCATGGAAAAACGTTGAAAAAGCAATTCAAAATTTAAGAAAAAACAAAATGTTAAGCAAAGAAAAAATAAAAAAAGCAAAAATAAAGGAAATAGAAAAGTTAATAAAAAACGTAAACTTCTATAAAACAAAGGCAAGAAGGCTCAAGCTTTTGGTTAAAGAAATGGAAAAAATCGAAAGAATAAAAAACAAAAAGAATAAGGAAGAAATAAAAAAAAGGTTGCTTAGCTTAAAAGGAATTGGTGAAGAAACTGCAGAAGTGCTAATGCTCTATTACTTTAACCAACTTGATTTTGTAATAGATTCATATACTTTAAGAATTTTTGAAAGAATTTATAAAAGAAAATTTAGAAGAAATGAGCTAAAAGAGCTTATACAAAAAAGTATACCAAGAAGCTTAAGGATTTATAAAGATTTCCATGCTCAACTTGATGAGCTCGGAAAAAGGTTTTGCAAAAAAGAGCCAAGATGCAATGAATGTATTTTAAATAAAATTTGTGAATATGCAAATACAAAACAAAAATAAATATTAAATTTAAATACAAAACAAAAATGGTGGTTTTTTGAAG
>JBNAVG010000058.1:0-1586 GCA_049700355.1 Candidatus Micrarchaeales archaeon
TTTATGCATTACTTGACCAGCTTGCAAGAGAAGGTTTTGCGGTTGTTCTACCTGGAAAACCTATACGTTATAGAGCCCTCCCACCTTCATCATCCATTTTACCAATTCTTGAAACAAAGATTAAAGAAATAAAGGAACTCGAAGAAAAAGTTAAAAAAGTTGAAGAAGAGTTTACTCTTAGACCTTTTCCAAAGAAGGAAATTCTTTTCTTTCAAGGATGGGAAACGATAAAGAAAGTTATAAAAGAAGATGTCTCTAATTCAACTTCAGAAATCCTATTTTTTATAAAATTTGGAAAAATAGAAACCAGTATTTTTGAAGAACTTGAAAAAGCAGTAGAGAAAAAGGTAAATGTAAAAATTTTAGGCCCTTATACAAAAGAAAGGATGTTTAACATGTTCCAATACAAAAATATTGGTTGTAAAGTAAAAGTAATAAAAGGACTGGGGCTTCCATTTACAGATTTTTCTATATATGATAAAAAAATCTTGGACTTTGATTTTTTCTCCCATTTTCAGAAAAAAGAAGAATTTCTTGCTAGGGTTGAGGAAGAAGAAACAGCTAAGCTCTTTAGGATGATCTTTGAAAAACTTTGGGAGAGCGCTGAAACATTAAAATAATAACCTTTTGTTATAAAAAACATTTAAAAAGAGAAATTTTAACAACTTTTTATGAAAAATGAATTTGAAAATCATTTAAGAAAAATAGAAATTTCAAACGTTCCAGTAATATTTTTGGTTGGTGGGAAAGCTACAAGGATGAGTTCACTTCCATATGCTGCGTTAGTTGGAAAACCATTTTTACCAATAAGTTTAAATACTAAAAATTTAGAGATTGAAACTTTATTTTTTCGTAATTTCAAAATTTTTTATGAGCTTGGAATCAAAAATTTCTATCTCATTTTGCGAGAAGAAAGTGAAGGAAAAAAAGTTGAAGAGTACATAAAAAGGATAATAAAAGAAATCAATAATAAGGATGAAAAAATAAACGTTCAACTTCTTTCAAAGGATTTTTCTCAAAAAGAAACAAAAGAAAGAAATGTATATATAGTAGTAAACCCTGAAGAGAAAATACTAAAACAGATTTTAAACCTACAACCATTAATTTCTACACCTTTTGTAGTTGTTATGGGTGATGTATACTATAACGGAGAAGAAGATGAATTGAAAGAAGAAATTAAAAGAGTTATTAAAATTGGGATTGAAAAAATAAATAAAAGGGCTATAATGTTTGATGCTGTTTTAGAAAAAGAACAACAACTAGGAAAGATTGATTGGAATAATTTATTTTTTAAATTAGATAAAGATGGTAAAATGGTTAAGTGCTCACAAGAAGAAAGTTTGGTTTTTGCTTCTATTTCAATTCTTTCTCAAGAAATCTTTGACTTTTTGAAAAAAACTGATGCTAGTAATTTACATTCAAAAGAATTTATTGAAGAATTACTTAAATCAGGAAGATTGTATGGGGAAAAATTAAACATTTTCTCAATAAATGTAAACCATCCAGAAGATTGGAGAAAAGTGGTAGAAGAAGCTGAAAAAAGAAGGAAACAAAAAGTAACTACCTAGATCCTTTACATAAAGAAA
>JBNAVG010000059.1:0-1580 GCA_049700355.1 Candidatus Micrarchaeales archaeon
CTTATGATTATCATCGTTATAAAAAGTTCTGGAAGTTTAATTATTATTTTATGTTCTTTTTGGATTATGTTAAGTATTCTGGATATGATGTTATGGCGCTTTATCCTGCTTTAAGAAAGTTCTTTTGGAGTAATTTTTCGCTTAAATATCGCTTTAAGTTTGGTCAGTTTTTTAATATGTTTAATGTTAATTTCGCTTAATAGCTAAGGTTTTAATTATGTTTGTTAGGATTTTTAAAGAATTTTTAAATATTTCACTTTTACCTCTTGACAAAAGTTTAAATTGTAGTATAATATGATAGAAGTTAAAAAAATGTATAAGGAGGTTTAAAATGTATCAAAGATTAGAAGGGTTTGCAAGTTATGACTCGCCTCAGGAGGTTTGGGTTGATGATGATGTTAGCACTTTTCCTATTATTGATGTTTTTGATGGCTTTGTTGATGATGATACGGGTTTTATTACTCTCTTCGGTTCTTTTGATTTAGATGATGAGCTTCATTATGCTGTTATTTATATTACTGGTTGGGCTTCTGATACAATTCACAATATTGAAAGTATTCAAGATGCTTTAAAAGTTGAGTGGCTAAATGTTGAGTATAGTATTTATTTACCTAATCAAGAAAAAGAGTTTTATGATGTTTTAGAAAATTATTCAATTCTTAGTAAAGCTAATGGAGGTGTAAAATGAAAAAGAATAATGAAAGTTTGGCTTTTTGGATGAGTAAGTTCCTTGAAGTAGGTCAAGAGTATTCAATTACTACTACTTTTGATGATGTTATTGAAGGTGTTTTTAAGGGTGTAAGTTTTGATACTTTGCATTTTGTTTTAGATGATTATTATAACCTTTATATTGATCCTAAAAATGTAATGATTATTAAGAAAGGGGGTTTAGAGTAATGCGTATATTTACTACTAGGGATGATGTTAGTAAGTATATTGAGTTGCTTGTTGCCTCAAAAGATGTTCCTCTTTTATTTGATGTTTTTGTAAGGGATACTTGGCGTAGTATTAATAAAACTTATCCGAGTATTAGAGCTTCATTTTATTCTCAGTTAAGAGAAAAAGGTCTTTTTGATCAGTATATTAGGAGGGTAAGAGAGCTTGGATTACCTTGAAATAAAAAACGGCTTCCCTTCTCGGGTGGCCGTCTTGGGTATTGTTGTTGCTATCTCTAATAATAATATAATAAATTTTCTTTTTTTTGCAATACCTTCACTCTTACCATTTTTTTACTCTTGCGCTCACAGTGTGCGCACTCATTTATATTTTTTCTTTGTTTTTTTGGTTTTTAGCTTAATAGAAAAATTGTTTTTTGGGTTTTATAGCGTTCTCGTTCGTTGCTATGAGTTTATATTTCAATCTCTAAGAGCTATTACAAACTTATTTGTCTTTTTGTCTTTTAGCTTAATAGAAAAAGGGTTTTTTGGGTCTTTAAACATTTTCGTTTGTTGCTATGAGTTTATATTTCACTCTCTAAGCGATATTACAAACCTATTAAAAGCGTTCTCTTCGGCTAATACGAGTATAAATTCTAAATCTCTAACCACTTCCGAAAGCTTGTTATATATAAAAAAGCGAGC
>JBNAVG010000060.1:0-1550 GCA_049700355.1 Candidatus Micrarchaeales archaeon
TTTCATATTCTCACAATATTATTTCAAAAAAAATTTAAAAAGTTTTGTTTTTCTTGATAATTGATGATAATTGATAATTGATAATTTTTGAATAAAAAATAAAAACTCAAATGAGAAAAAAATTTATGGTTGAAAAGAAAGAAAACTTACTCCTCAAAAAAGCTGCAATGATACTTGTATCGCTAAGGGATTCTTCAAAGAAATGGTTTTTGTCAAACTTAGCTAAGGCAAACAATGCAACTTTTGTTTACACTTCAAAAATAATAGATAAGCTATCAAGAATGGGGCTCGTAAAATCTGAGAAAAAAGGAAAGGTAAAAGAAGTTACTTTAACAGAAGATGGACAAAAAATCGCTGATGCTCTTTCACTTGTCGTAGATAAGAATAAGGAAACTGTAACGAGTAAAGATATAAATCAACAATCACAAACAATTCAACCAAACCAAGAAACACAAGGAACAAACCAAAAACAAAAAAATGAGAAGAAAGAAGAAACTACTCAACCCTAAGCATCGCTCTTTTTTTCAAGCCAGTTATCACATAAGCATAGTTTATATAGTGAGCAAAAGCGCTTACACTAATGGTATATTCTCCTTTATCAGTAGCATTCGATCCCCATATTTCGCATTTTATTTCTTTTTCTTCTTGTGGAGCGAGAGTACCAATCCTTATTTCTTTAGTTTTTGAAATGCATGTTTCTTCTAAACCAAGTTGCTTTGGAACCTCTATGACAACGCTAGTCAAAGCAGGTTCATTTAGCAAATTTTTTACTTTTATGTTTACTTCAACACTGCTTTTTGAATTTGCGTTTAGCTTATAGGGAATAAAATTTATACTTATTTTAAATGGATATTTTTTTGAGATATCTTCGCTTACATTTTTCTTTCCAAAAATATCAAAGAGACCCATGAATAAAAATAGAAAAAAGAGAATATAATCTTTTCGTTAAGATTTTTTCTTCTATGTAAAAATTATATTTAAGTTACTTCGATATCATTATACTACCGTAGGTAGAATAAGGTATGGAGCTTGTTCCCGTAGTATAATTTATAATTAAAATTCCTACAAATGAACCAATACCCGTCCATTGTAATCCATTTTCGCCATAGCATCTAATACCACTAAGTGTTGTTCTACCACTGCTTGGTATCGTTGTTGGAGTTATTATCGTCCAATAAGCATCGCTTGTAGGAAGACCCGTTGATGGATTAAGCAAGCTACTATCTACACATGCAACTGCATTAATTGTAATATTTTCTCCGCTTAGTTGACCAAGGGTAATTGTAATATATCCAGCAGTATCAACAACTGGAGTATTGCAAATAAAAGGTACTGGTAATTCGCATCTTGTTAGGTTTGGCATTAATCTTGGTGGATTAAAAACACCTAACATATAGAAAAACCCTAAAGCAAAAGAAATTAAGAAAATCAGTATTCCATATAGTATTGCATATACTGCTACACATATTGCAATTACCACTGCAGCTCTTAGGCCTGAAAGTTGATGAGTTTCTTTTATTATAAAAAAGGCAATAACTAAAGACCAAAGA
>JBNAVG010000061.1:0-1293 GCA_049700355.1 Candidatus Micrarchaeales archaeon
AAAAAAAATTTTTTAGGGCAAAATAAAAAGATACTTATTGTGACTGATTACTTTTATCCCCACTGGACTGGCATTTCCAAATCAATTTATAATCTTATTCAAATAAAAAGCAAAAAAATAAAAAAAAGAATAAACCCTTTTGAAGGTATTTTTTTAAAGGAATCTTTGGTAACTTTAGTAAAAGATGAGAAAATTGCAAAAAGAGTATATAAAGATTTTTGGTTTGGTCAGTATGCTACATATAAGCAACCAAAGATAGGAAAGCTAAATAAGCTAGATATTTTTGAAACACTTTTTTTAGTAGAAAAGAAAAAATTAAAAGTAAACTTAAAAAAAGAAGAAATTCTAAACCTCGCAAATAAAAAAATAAAGAACTTTCTTCTTCTTTATCAAATCTTTAAGGATTGGAGGAACAACGATTTTGTAGTAAAAAGTGGTTTTAAGTTTGGATGCGATTTTAGGATTTATCCAAGCACAAGCCCAAACAAAAATGTTCATTCTAAGTATGTTTTACATTTACTACCAAAAGAAAAAACAAAAGTATCTGAGATTTCAAGAGCAATAAGGGTAGCGCATTCTGTAAGGAAAAAGTTCATTCTTGCAATTCCAAAAGCAAAAAGCATAAAAACAAAAACTTTCTTTTTGAAAAAAGAAAAAAATAATTTTTTAGCGATTTACTTTTTTGAACAAGGAGAAATAGATTTTAGAAGACTTCTTTTTTTAATTAAAAAGGCAAAAGAGCTTAACACTCAACCAATACTTGCGATAGTTGATAGAGAAACAAGCGTTACTTACTATACATTAAGAAAAATAAAATTAAAAAGTAAAAATTTTGATTATTTTGAAATAGATTGGATTAAACCTTAGAAAGTTTTTCTACATTTTTGAAATAAAAATTTAAGCTTTAAAAACCTAGTTTTGAAGGTACAAGCAAAAGATATTGGCATCAAATATTGGCATTAAAAATAGTAGAAAGTTATTTATAGTAAAGTTTCTTAAACTTATTCTACGATCAATATGAGTAGGGTGGAAGAAAAAGGAAATAAAAAAGATTTTCAAATAAGGGATAAGGATAAAGAACTTGTAGTAGAGTGTCCAGTATGCGAAGGGAAAATAAGAATAAAAGAAGATGTAATAGTTGGTGAAATAGTAAATTGTCCAGATTGTGGTTCAAATTTTGAAGTGGATAAAATAAATAGGGATAAAGAAGGTAAAATTAAAATTTCGCTAAAACAAATAGAAACCCAAGGAGAGGATTGGGGAGAATAGAATAAAGAATAGAAAAAATAAAAC
>JBNAVG010000062.1:0-1202 GCA_049700355.1 Candidatus Micrarchaeales archaeon
AAAAAATTATAAAAATAAAAACAACTAAAAAAATCCATGACACCAGAAAAGAAGGGATATGTAAAAGAGGAGGAAGGGTTTGTAAAGTTTTTTAGAGGGTCTAAAGATGGATATAGATTTAAAGATCTTAAAAATTTTTTGAGGAATGAATATGTAATAGAGGTGTTAGAGAAGGCTAGAAAAGGAAATCTTGATTTGGTTTTAGAACGTTGCAGAGATATTACAGTAAAAGATTTCATAAAACTTTGTGAGAATGATGGTGGAAGGTGGATATTAAAGGAAGCAAAAGAAGAAAACCTTGAAGTATTTTTTAACCATTTTAAAGGTATTACACTAAAAGATTTTATAGGAGCTTGCGGAAATTATGATGTAGGAGCGGTATTAAAGTATGCTAGAAAAGAAAACCTTGAAGTACTTTTAAAATATTCCGACATCAACACACCGGAAGAATTTAAAAAGCTTTGTGAGATAGATGGTATAAGAAAGATATTAAACAATGCTAGAGAAGAAGACCTCGAATCGTTTTTAACCAGTAACAAAACTACACCAAAAAATATTATAAGAGCTTTGTGGAAGTTAATTTAGAAGGTTTATTCAACAATTCGGTCAATGCTAAAGGAGGCTTCCTTGTGAGGTTTGGTGAAGAGAATGCTAGAAAAGCTAAAGGCTAGTTTTTCAAGCTTAATAAAAAGCTTAAAAGGAAAGAGCGAAGGGGAAGAAACCAAGAAAGAAGAGGAGAAAAAAGAAGAAAAGGAAAAGGAAGAAGAGAAGCTAAAGCTAAGTGCTAAAACAAAGCTAAAGGCTATTGTAGCTAAGAAAATAAAAATCTCGAAAGAGGATTTCGAAAAAATGTTTAGCGATTTTGAGCTCGAGCTTTTGGAAGCTAACGTTCAGCTTGAAGCAGTAGAGGAGATAAAAAAAGAATTGGAAATTAGAATAGTAGATAAAGAGTTTGAGAAAAGAGAATTTGAAAAAGAAATAAAAAAAGAAATAAGAGAAGCTTTATTAGAATACTTAAAAAAGAGCTATGTTGATTTTGATATTGTTGAATTTTGCAAGAAAGCTGAGAAGCCAGTGAAGATTCTTTTCATAGGCCCAAACGGTTCTGGAAAAACTACTGCTATTGCAAAGGTTGCGAAGATTCTTAAAGAAAATAACTTGAGTTGTGTTTTTTCAGCTAGCGATACTTATAGGGCAGCAGC